>PMTB01000059.1 GCA_003167475.1 candidate division FCPU426 bacterium
AGTTTTTGCGGAGGTTCCATGAGGCGGAAAATAAAGCCGGCTTGTTTTACGCCGGTTTGTTCTGCGGGGTTACTTCGCTTTTCCGGGTTGATTTCGGGGTTTATACTTTTATTTCAGCTGTTGTCGCGGTCGCTTCGATGAACGCCCTAAAAACCACAAAAAACATCCGGTATTTTGACGGCTTTCAGTTTTACTTTTATGGGTTACTGGCTGTTATTATTATTCCTTTAATATATTTCCTGTCTGTTGTCGGGCCCGGGGAACTTTACTACGACCTGATCAGGTACCCTGCTTTCATCCAGCCTGCTTACCGTTTCCTGAATTTTCCAGATCCGCTTGGCTTGGTAAAGGGCTCATTCTTCGAGAATTTCCCGTATTATTATCCTTTCATAATATACATTCTGTCCGGGTTTTTCCTGTATGTGGTGATATCCGCGAAAAAAGGTTTTGAGGACCTAAAGGGCCGGGCGCTTGCGCTTTTGCCTTTTATTTTTGCCGGCATATTGTATTCTGTGCAGCTTAAAAACAGGTCCGACTATGCCCACCTGGAACCGTTCTTATTGATGGCCGTGTTATTGCAGGCGTTCGTTTATCTGCGTGTATTCGGTTTGAGCGGGTCTTACAAATACGGCATATTGGCTGTTTTATTCACGGCAAATGTTTTGCTAATGGTCTTTCCGGGGACGGATATAATCACCCGGCTGGGAAGGCATGTACCGGAACAGTCCGTATTGAAAAGGGCGGGCAGGGCAGCGTTGAACGGGGATATGTTAAAGGCCATAGAATTTGTCAGGTCAAAAACAACGGATAAGGACTACATATTCTGCGGCAACACATACCATGACAGGATTATTGGTAATGATATCATGTCTTATTTCCTGGCTGAAAGAAGGAGCGCGACGAAGTACTTCTGCCTGGACCCGGGTTCGGCAGACACCCCGGCAGTGCAAAAACGGATTGTGGCGGATTTAACATCGAAAAACGTGAAGTATATAATGCTGCTTTCGGCTTTTGAAGGGGCCACAGAACCGAACAAATCGTCGGTAAGCAGCGGGTGTTTTGTGCTGGATGATTTTATAAAAGGGAACTTTGTGAAAGTCTGGGGGTCTGAGCCTTTCAGCGTGCTGGAGAGGAAGTAGGGTTGTCGCTGGGATAACAATAGCGGGACGTCATTGCGAGGAGCGCTTCTGGTTCATGCGACGAAGCCTATAGTCCATGGAACATGGAAATCCCAGTTCCACCGATAAGCTTTAGACATGCGGCCTTCTGCAAAAGTACAGAGATTGCTTCGTCGCTGAAAGTCTCGCTCCTCGCAATGACGGCCCAACTTATTAGGCCGATAGGAAAGTCCGTTGGAAAACCCCCCTCACAATCCCTTGCAAATCCCGTTTTATATGCTAAAATTGGTTTATGCGCATATAATATGGAAGGCGGAACATGAGAAAAATCCTACTTTTTGTCATCTTGGCCGTGCTTTTGACTTCTGTTCCTTCTTTTGGCGTTAACAAAATCCGCTGGAAGGATATGGACTGGCAGACTTACGAGACCGAGCACTTCAAAATATACTACTATAAGGGCGAGGACTTCCTCGCCAAACTCACCGCTATTTACGCCGAGCAGGCTTACATCCATGATACTGCCGTGCTTGATTTCAAGCCCAAAAACTCCATCCCCTTGTTCATATACCAGAACCATATTGATTTTGCCTCCACCAATATCACGCTTGACCCTTTGACCGAGGATACGGGCGGGTTTACCGAGCCTTATAAGAACAGGGTGGTGCTTCCAGGGACCGGGTCATTAAAACAGCTTAGGCAGGTTATATTCCATGAGTGCACGCATGCCGTGCAGTTCTCCATATTGTACGGCGAGGGGCTGCGCTCTTACAATGTCATATACAAGGACCTTTTCAACCCGCTCTGGGTCATGGAGGGAATGGCCGAGTACTGCGCCGATGATTTTGACTCTCAGGGCGAAATGGTCCTGCGCGACGCGGTCATACACGACAGGCTCATACCGCTGGATAAGATGGACGGGTTCGCGCACCTTGAGGAGGTTTATCTCGCTTATAAGGAAGCGCAGTCCGTGTTCATGTACATGGAAAAGATACGCGGGCCCAAGGTAATATCCGAACTTATAAAATATTCGGGGCAGGAAGCGGGCCTAGACGGGCCTTTCAAGAAGATACTCAGGAAGGATTTCAATACTTTCAAGGACGAGTGGGCCTTTTATTTAAAACGCAAGTACTGGGCTCAGGTGCTCGGGAGGGACTCTTCCGAAAAATACGGGCCGCGCCTGACAAAGAACACCCGCGAGAATTTTACCTATGACCAGGGCCCGGCTTTTTCGCCTGACGGCACGAAGATAGCCTTTATTTCCACCCGCGACGGGGATTACGGTGTTTACGTTATGCGCAGCGACGGCAAGGAACAGCGGAAAGTATTCTCCGGGTTTGATGCCATATCCACGGAAGGCAGGCCCATATCGTGGGCCGCGGACAATGTCACAGTGTATTTTGCAGCCACAGTCAGGGGCAAGAGATACATATATAAAGGGGATACCGGCAACGGCGAAACGCGGCAAATCGCGGTCCCCGGCATTTTTGACCTGTACTCGCCCGCGATATCTCCTGACAATGCCTTTATAGCCTTTACCGGGAACGTTGACGGGTTCTCGGACATTTATGTATATGATATAGCCTCGGGTACGGCAAAAAAAATAACGGATAATATTTATGAGAATAACAGCCCGTCCTGGTCGCCGGACGGCTCCACAATGGCTTTTACCGAGGAACGCGACGATTATGCGAGGATAGCGGCTGTGGACCTGAAATCTGGAAAAAAGCGCTACATTACAAAACCGGGCCAATACAACTATGTGACACCTTCTTTTATATCCAATGATGAGCTTATTTTTACCAGCGACAAGAACGGGATCTTCAACCTTTATAAGATCAACGTGTCGGGAGCGAATGAAACCCAGCTCACAAATGTCATCGGCGGCGCCCTGTATCCCTCGTATAATAACGGGTGGGTGGTTTACAGCAATTATGAGGATGGATGCGAGAATATATATAAATATCTCGATGACAGGAAAAGGGATTTCCAGACAATACCGCTCGTTTATGACGAATCCCTGCTGCAGGCAAAGGGAAACACACCCGCGCAAACTCCCGTTCCGGCACCGGCTGTTGTGATAGCAAAAGCAGGGGAAAAGGATGATACGGAAGAAAGGGATAAAATAGAGGCGGAAGCGCGGGAAATAATAAAGAAAAATGAGCCGTATGCCACGCTTCTGACGCCGGACCTGCTTTTCGCGCTTTTCGGGTATGGCACCGACACCGGGCTTATCGGCGGCGGTTATCTGACCGCTTCGGACATGCTTGGCAACCATAATTTGTCGCTGCTTGTGAATTTTGTGCCCGGGTATTACTCGCAGTTTGAGCTGTCATATCAGTATATGAGCCTGCCAATCGACGTGGGGCTGTCGCTTTACTACGACCAGAACGTATATCAGCTTTATGATGTGGATTCCGGGAATTTTTTATCCCAGCTTAACTCAACCGAGTTTGGCGGGGCTGTTTCCCTGAAATATCCCTTTAACCTTACCACCAGCCTGGAGCTGGATATTCAGTCCGCAAGGACAAACAACAATTACACGAATTTCCAGACAGGGAACGCTTATATTTTTGAGGGGGCAAACAGCGATCAGCTGCTTAACAGCCTCGGGGTGACGTTCCTGTATGACCACGCCTCATGGCGCGACTTCTGGCCGTATACGGGAGAGGTATTCACATTCTACGCGGAGGCTGCCGACAAGTTCTTTGGCGGCACCCAAACCTACAGCCTGTACGAGGCGGATTTAAAAAAGTATTTCGACCTTTCTTTTAACGGCGGAAAGAACCTGAACCTGTCCGCGCACCTGCTCTTAGCCGCCACGGACGGCCCGGACAGGCCGCTTTTTCTTGTCGGCGGCCCGACCACGCTGAGGGGGCTGGAATACGGGGAACTCACCGGGGACAGGATAGGGCTGCTTTCCATGGAATTCAGGTATACTCTGGCCAAAAATATGAATCTCGATATATGGCCGATCACATTCCTGATGTTGAAAAACATCAAGCTGGCGTTTTTTGACGATATGGGGCTGGTAAGGACAGGCAGCCTGGAAAATATAACAAATGATGAAATGAAGAACGGAATGGGGCTGTCCATGGTGCTGGATACTTTCCTGCTTCAGAGGGAATTCATACCGCTGAAACTTGAAGTTGCAAAACGGACGGACATCAGGGATAATATATGGAAGTTTTATTTTTCTTTGAATACGGGTTTTTAAGTGTTTATAAAAGAAATATATGAGTTGGCTGTCATTGCGAGGAGCGGTTTTTGGTTCACGCGACGAAGCAATCTCTGTTCCACGATAAGCCTTAAATCGGCTTTGATTTAGACCAGATTGCCCGCTCGCTTTGCTCGGGACTTGTTGAGGCATGACGCTTCGTCGCGGAGGATCTCGCTNNTCTCGCTCCTCGCAATGACGGTTTTTCTGCTGAGGACAATCTAAAAATTACTTTTTGGAGGTATTATTTTGGACTACGTACACGCTTTGATCATGGGTATTCTGCAGGGCCTTACCGAATTTTTTCCGGTCAGTTCCACCGCGCACGTTGATATCTATCCCCGCCTTCTCAACCTTACCTCGCCTGTGCTGAATTCCCTCACTTTTGACGTGGCCCTGCACGCGGGCACACTTGTCGCGCTTGTAATCTACTTCTGGAAAAGGATACTGGAACTCCTGGGGGCTTTTTTCAAGGGCATTGTAAACGCAAAAGTAAGGGAATCAAAGGATTTCAAGCTGTCGGTTTATATCATAGCCGCGACCATACCGGCGGCGCTTGCGGGCGCGCTTTTCGAAAAACGCGCCGGGGAAAGTTTAAGGGCGATCGTGGTTGTAGCGTCCATGCTTATAATATTTGCGGTGGTTTTATTTCTGGCGGACAGGTTCGGCTCAAAAAGAAAAGAAATAGGGTCCATGAACATTAAGGACGCCCTTATCATAGGTTTTGCCCAGGCCCTGGCAATCATTCCGGGGGTGTCACGTTCCGGTATATCCATAACCGCCGGGCTGATAACCGGATATACAAGGGAAGACGCGGCCGAGTTTTCTTTTCTTTTATGCATACCCATAATACTCGGGGCGGTATTGCTGAAGTCCAGGGCTATCATGCACGCGGCCCATTCCGGTTCGGCAATGATAATAGCGATCGGGTTCACCGCGGCGGTGATATCGGGCGTCCTGGCCATAAAATGGCTGCTTGGGTT
>PMTB01000056.1 GCA_003167475.1 candidate division FCPU426 bacterium
TACCGGCATATGGCACACGGCAAACGAGATGGCGAAAAAATACGGCAAGAAAACATATAAGAGGGAATTCGTGGTACAGGCCGTTGGAACGGGGCTGGATCGTTTTTTGGAGGACCTTTTTCCGGAACAGGTAAAAGAACTGGGCATGAAGGAAGTCATGAAGATATACCGCGCCATTTACGATGTGAAATACAAGGACGGCCTGAAGATATACAGGCATGTCAAGCAGACGCTGAAATACCTTTATGCCAGGGGGCTGATGCTCGCCATAGCCTCGAACAAACTTAAAAAGTATGTTGATGACATAAACAAGGAACTCGGCATAGATGATTATTTTGATATTACCCTCGGCAGCGAGGACGTGCTGCGCCGCAAGCCCGACCCTTTTGTTGTCAGGCACCTTATGAAGAAGTACGGATTCAGGAAAAAAGATATTCTGTTTGTAGGAGACAGCCAGTACGACGTGCAGACCGCGAAGAACGCCGGAGTGGACTGCGTTTACCTGGAATACGGCTACGCTGACAAAAAGATGATCAAAAAACTCAAGCCGGAATTCAACCTGAAGGATTTCGGGGATATAAGGGATATAGTGTAAAATGGAACTGATAATAAACTCCATAGTACCGGTCTTCCTCATGGTGGCGGCGGGATATTTTTTCAAGCGTTTTAAGTTCATAGAGGAAACCACGGAAAAATTCCTTAACAACCTCGCGTATTACCTCCTCCTGCCGGTGATGATATTCATCAGTATTTACAAGTCGCCTTTTGAAAAAATATTCAATCCGCACATAGTGCTTGGTATTTACGCGGCGGCGGCCGCGGTTTTTGTGATCGCCGTCATAGTGGCGCTGTTCTACCCGAAAGAAAAGCGCGCCGGCTTCGTGTTGCCTGCTTTCAGGACCAATATAGCTTACCTCGGGTTCCCGCTCATACTGCACGCGTACGGCACCCTGGCCCTCGCGGAGATAAGCGTGCTTACCGGATTTATAGCGCCGCTGACCATAACCCTTTCGATAATTTACCTTAGATTTTTGGACAAGGATGCCGGAAAAAAGGCTCACGGGATATTTTACAATGTCATAACGGACCCGCTTGTCATAAGCTCGCTTGCGGGCATATTGTTCTCATATTTTAAGCTCAAGCTGCCGCAGTTTGCCGAGAACACCATAGATATGGTATCATCCATGGGCTCGCCGCTGATGCTCATAGTCGTCGGGGCGGGGCTGAAAATCTCGGCTATACACAAAGACAGGGTGCTTGTCGTGGTTTCCACGGCGCTGAAATTATTGGTACAGCCCGCTATATGCCTTTTTATTTTTACATATCTTTTTCCGTTATCAGGGATAGAGTTCAAGGTCGCGGTCATGACTTTCGCTTTCCCGTCGGCTCTGTCCACCTATATCATGGTGAAGCAGTACAAAGGCGACGGCGAGCTCACTGCGGCGATTATCATGGTAACAACTTTATTATCTATTGTGACCATGTCGGGTTGGATATTATATTTGGGATGATTTTAAGCGGCCATATAACTTTTGCTGTCAAACCTGTAATAATACAAAAACCCCTGTTTCCTATGGCTTTTATATGATATTTGTGGGAATACTGTGGGTAATACAATTCAAACCAACAAAACGTCTTTAAAATATGGCATTTTATTGCAAAACTGACTGTGAGTAGAGTGTGGATAAGCGAACTGTAAACATGTATTAAAATAAGGTATTTATAAAGTTATGCACAATTGTTATTAACCTATAGCCAAGTAGGGTTTGAATATATTTTGATTTATCCAGATGAATACGGGCGCGGGATTTATAAAAATGTCAAAAACATGACTTGAATTTTTACGTCAAATGCAGCAGCTCACCCCATATAAAACGTTTCACTATATGATAAATTTAAAATTTGACTGAAATTTGAAAATATGATATCTTAAATAGAAAGGAGATAGCGCTTATGATCCGTAAAGTTTTGCCAAACAACAAAATCCAAAAAGAAGGCCTGACTTTTGACGATGTTTTATTGATCCCTCAGAGGTCCGCGGTACTTCCCAGAGAAGTGCAGTTGAAGACGAAATTTTCAAGGAATATTTCCATAAATATTCCGTTGGTTTCCGCTGCCATGGATACTGTCACAGAGTCCAAACTTGCCATTGCTATAGCCCAGGAAGGCGGCATCGGCGTCATCCACAAGAACCTTACTATTGATGAACAGGCCAAAGAAGTCGACAAGGTAAAGCGTTCCGAGAGCGGCATGATACTCGACCCCATAGTGCTGCACCCTGATTCCACGGTAGCCCAGGCGGCCGAGTACATGAACAAGTACAGCGTATCCGGGTTCCCCGTAATCGAGGGCAAGAAACTGGTCGGCATTCTTACCAACAGGGACCTGCGTTTCGTTAAGAATAAGAAGCAGAATGTAAGCGAGCTCATGACGCCGAAAGAAAGGCTCATAACCGCCAACAGCGGCATATCGCTTGAAAAAGCCCAGGAAATACTGCACAAAAACAGGATAGAAAAACTCCCGGTCGTGAACAAGGATTTTGAGTTAAAAGGGTTGATCACGATCAAGGACATAGAAAAAAGACTCAAGCACCCGTACGCTGCCAAGGATAAATTCGGCAGGTTGATGGTGGCCGCGGCTGTCGGGCCTTCGGATGAATTATTCGACCGCGCGCAGGCTTTGATCAACGCGGGAGTCGACGCTCTCATAGTTGACACGGCGCACGGCCATTCAGAGGCTGTTCTCAGGGCCGTAAGGGAACTTAAAAAAAGATTCAAGGGAATAGATATAATAGGCGGGAACATAGCCACTGAAGAAGCCGCGCGCGACCTCATCAAGGCCGGTGTTGACGGCTTGAAAGTAGGCATGGGCCCGGGATCGATATGCACCACCAGGATAATAGCAGGCATAGGCGTGCCTCAGATTACGGCGATCATGGACGTGGCAAAGGCCGCCAGAAAAACAGGCGTGACTGTCATCGCCGACGGCGGCATAAAATATTCCGGAGACATCACAAAAGCAATCGCGGCCGGCGCCGACACTGTCATGATTGGTTCCTTATTCGCGGGCACCGAGGAATCGCCAGGCGAGACGGTATTGCTTGAAGGCAGGAGTTTCAAGGTACACCGCGGCATGGGTTCGCTTGCTGCCATGAAAAAACGCGGCGGCAGGGAAAGATATTTCCAGTGGGAAGAAGAAGAGGAAAAGCTTGTACCCGAGGGCATAGAGGGACGCGTCCCTTTCCGCGGCGCATTGTCTTCGACCGTGCATCAGATGCTTGGCGGGGTCCGCGCGGGCATGGGATATTGCGGCGTAACAAATATAACTGAACTAAAAGAGAACACCAGCTTTGTTAAAATATCCAACGCAGGGCTGAAAGAAAGCCACCCCCACGATATAGCCATCACTAACGAAGCGCCGAACTACAGGATTATGAAGTAAAAAAAATATAAAAGGACAATTTTAAATGAAACATGATACGATCCTCGTACTGGATTTTGGATCGCAGTATACCCAGCTCATAGCCCGCAGGGTCAGGGAATTGGATATATACTCCGAGATAGTGCCGTTTAACACTTCACTGGAAAAGATAAAAGAAATCGGGCCCAAAGGCATCATCCTTTCAGGGAGCCCGGCTTCCATATATGACAAAAAGCCGCCGCTTCCGGATATGCGCATATTTGACCTTGGATTGCCCATACTCGGCATATGTTACGGAATGCAGGTTATCGCGAAGAAATTCGGCGGAAAAGTGGAAAAGTCCGACCATAGGGAATACGGTTTTACCGAACTTAAGATACAGTCAAAGGAAATGCTGTTAGACCGGCTTTTCAAGGAAGAGATAGTCTGGATGAGCCACGGCGACAAGCTTGTGAAAAAGCCGGAAGGTTTCAAGACCATAGCGGTCACGGATTCGTCCGACTACGCGGTCATAGCCAACCCGGAAAAAAGGGTTTGGGCCATACAGTTCCACCCTGAAGTCGTGCACACCAAGAACGGGAAAATGATACTCGAAAATTTCAGCGTGGACATATGCAAGGCAAAGCAGAACTGGACGCCGGAATCGTATATAAAGACGACGGTCGAGGATATAAAAAACAGGGTCGGCAGCGAGAGGGTATTATGCGGCGTGTCCGGCGGCGTGGATTCCACGGTCGCGGCGGTTCTTATCAGCAAGGCTGTCGGAGACAGGCTCACCTGCGTGTTCGTGGATAACGGCCTGCTTAGGATGGACGAGGACAGGAAAGTCATGGAAATGTTCAAGAAGATGGGGATAAAAGTCACCCTCATAAGGGCCGCCGAAGAGTTCTTAAGGAGGCTTAAAAAGGTCACGGACCCGGAGAAAAAAAGGAAAATAATAGGCAATTATTTCATAGAAGTTTTTGAGAAACACACGAAGAAACTCAAAAAGAAGCTCGGGCGTTTTGAATTTTTGGCGCAGGGAACGCTTTACCCGGACCTCATAGAGAGCGTTTCCGTGAAGGGCCCTTCGGCCATGATCAAGTCGCACCACAATGTGGGCGGATTGCCCGAAAAAATGGAAATGAAGCTGATCGAACCCTTGAGGCTCCTGTTTAAGGACGAGGTCAGGGAGATCGGAAAGAAACTCGGCATAGCCCAGGACATCCTGTGGCGCCAGCCGTTCCCGGGCCCGGGCCTAGCGGTCAGGATACTTGGCGACATAACAAAAGAAAGAACCACGATACTTAAGAAGGCCGACAGCATAATAGTTGAAGAGATTAAGAAAGCCGGGTTGTATTACAAAATATGGCAGTCGTTCGGCGTCCTGCTCCCGGTAAAAACGGTGGGTGTCATGGGCGACCTGCGCACATACGAGAACGTGGTAGCCCTGCGCGCGGTGGATTCCAAGGACGGCATGACAGCCGAGTGGGTAAAGCTGCCGTATGAGGTGCTCAACGTTATAAGTTCCAGGGTAATTAACGAGGTTAAAGGCGTCAACAGGGTGGTCTACGACATATCGAACAAACCGCCGGCGACCATTGAGTGGGAATAATTTAACAGCTCAGAGCCCAAAGTTCAATGGAATTCGGGATTGAGTTGAATGAAGATTTTAGACAATTGAGTCATTTGAGTCAAGTGAGACAATTGAGTCTATCAGGGAGAGAAGGTTAAAACAACATGATCTCGTTCGGGCGTCACATCTGCAATGATTTTAACATTGCGGTTGAAAAAGAGTGGATGATAACCAACAAGAGGGGTTCTTACTCGTCTTCCACCATACTTATGACCAATACGCGCAAGCATCACGGCCTGCTTGTGGCAAAATACCCGGGCATTGACAACCGCATTGTCGTATTCCCAAACTGCGACGAGGATGTGGAAATAGCCGGGAACATATATAATATATCCACCCACAGGTACAAGGAAACTGTTTACCCCAAGGGCTACTCTCACCTGGAAAATTTTACCCTGAAAGACGACGTGGTGACCTTCCTTTTTCTCATAGACAATGTCCGCTTAAAAAAAGACATATTCCTGATGAAAGACAAAAACACGGTGGTGATCACGTATACCGTGCTTACCCCGAACTCATACGCCAAGCTCCATGTAAAACCTTTTATAGCTTTCAGGGAGACGGAGCACGTCATACGCGAGATGGGGATATTTGACGCTAATGCCACCGTTATGTCCCGGGAAAAAATAAAGATACAGCCGTACATGAACATACCGCCGGCGTACATATACAACCCGGACAAATCCGAGTTCAAGCTTGACGGGGTATGGTACAGGGATTTTACCTACATGAGGGAGGCCCAGTCGGGTTTTGACTCGGTGGAAGATCTTTATAATCTGGGCGTGTTCAACCTCGATATAGAGTACAACAAGCCGAAATCAATGATTTTTTCCACCGAGGATATGGAAAATGTCAGCGCGGACGACCTGCGCGCGCTTTACAGGAAGCAGATGAAACGCGTGAAGGACCTGTGCCGCGACGCGGGCGCGTGCGTGCGCGACGACGATTACCGCGCGAACATACAGCAGCTCATCATGGCCGCGGAATCTTTCGCCATAGAGGACAATGAGAAAAATCCCATGGTGCTCACGGGGTACCCGTGGCCGCATTACATATGGTTCAGGGACACATTTGCCGCAATGCCCGGGCTTTATTTGGTGCTGAAAAAATTCGACGACGCGAGAAAAATACTCGTCGAGTCCATAAAGTACGAAAAGAACGGGCTTTTGCCTTTTAACATGACAATCAATAAAAATGACATAAAGTACACCTCGGTTGATACGACACTGTGGTTTTTTTACGCGCTGTACAAGTATCTGGAATACACCAAGGATTACGCGCTGGTGGACAGGAACGGGGATTTTTTCAAGAGGCTCACGTGGATAATACAAAAGCATGTCGAAGGGACCGATTTTAACATACACATGGCCGATGACGGCCTGCTTTACGCCGGATACCAGGGCCTGCAGCTGACATGGATGGACACAAAAGTCGGGGGCACCACGCCCACTGCGCGCCAGGGAAAAGCCGTCGAAGTCAACGCGCTGTGGTATAACGCTATAAAGACCATGGAATATATCACCATGAAAAATCATTCGCCCGAGATGACCAAAGGCTACTCCGATATGGCGGGGAAAATATACAAGAGCTTCAATGAAAAATTCTGGAACGAGGAAGACGGCGCGCTTTACGATTATATAGAGAACGGCAACAAGGACGCGAGCATAAGGCCGAACCAGATCATGGCCATATCGCTTCCTTTTATGCTAATCGACGACCCGGATAAGCGGGAAATGATTATGGACACCATAATCAAGGAACTATACACATCGTTCGGCCTGCGCACTTTGTCGAGCATGAACAATAATTTCAAGGCGCGCTACGACGGCAATCAGGGCGCCCGCGATGCGGCCGCGCACCAGGGCACTGTCTGGGCCTGGACCATAGGCCACTTTGTGACCGCATATCTTAAGACCTTTGGAAAAGGAAAAGATTCCATTGATTTCATAGAAACGGTGTATGAGCCCATATTTGAGCACTTAAAAACAGCCGGGTTAGGCACGGTTTCGGAAATGTTCGACGGCAATTTCCCGTATAACGCGCGCGGCAGGATATCACACGCGTGGGCAGTGGCCGAACTTCTGCGCTCGTACCTGGAAGACTACATTGATATAAATGCGAAAGAATAACATCCTCGTAATAACCGCGTCACAACGCTTAGGCGGGAATTCGTCATTGGCCGTTGAGTACCTGTTAGCCCAAAACCCAAAGTTCAAAGCCCAGGTTGTTAACATAAACCGCCTTAAATTCCAGCCGTGCAACGCCTGCGATAAATGCAAAGACAATTTCAAATGCGTAATTAATGATGATGCGTCCGGACTTATAAGTAAGGTTGAAGCTGCGGATGTCGTCGTAGTCGCCTCACCAATATATTTCACCGGGGTCCCGGGGACCTTGAAGAACTTCATCGACAGGAACCAGGCGCAGTGGTATAAAAAAACCGGCAGCATGAAAAAGAAAAAGGGGATCATAATCCTGACCGAAGGCACAGCCAAGGACAAGTACTTCAGGCCCGCAGAAAGCGAGATCAGGGCGTTTTTTGCCGTGAATAACATAAAGACAACAGTGGTGCTGAAGTTCAAGAATATGGATGAAAAAGGGAAGATACTCGAGGATAAAAAAGCGTTAAGCCGGATAAAACGGGCGGCAAAGCTGCTGGTTTAGTATCGTTTAGTTCGTCATTGCGAGGAGCCGTATTAGTCTTTTGGCGACGAAGCAATCTCTGTTCCACGATAAGCTTTAGTTCTTTGGACCCCCGGGCTTTGATTTAGACCAGATTGCCATGAACCACTCGCAGTAGCTCGGGCACATGGCAGGCATTCGTCGCGGAATAACACGCTCCTCGCAATGACGGTGAAGTGCGATAAAAGTCAAGACCACAAGGTAAATTAAAAGGCGGACAAATGATCTCCCAGGACCAAATTGACGCGTTTTTGAACTTTATACAGTTTGAAAAGGGCCTTGCAGACAACACGTTGAAAGCCTACAAATCCGACCTGCATCTATTCAACGAATTCCTCCAAAAACACGAAATAACCGCGGTTGACGAAGACTCCCTTCTCGACTTCATCTTTGAACTTAAAAACAGCGAGAACAAAAAAAAGCCTGACGGTATAAAAATAATAAAGCACGACCCTTTATCGATTGCCAGGGCCCTGGTATCGGTAAAAAGTTTTTATAAGTATCTTGTCCGCACAGGCCACATGAAAAAAAGCCCGTTTGAGGACATGGACTCCTTCAAAACAAACAAAAAGATTCCCGAGGCCCTGACAAGCGAGGATATTTCCCGCCTGCTCTCTGCCCCCGATATGTCCAAAAAAGAGGGTATCAGGGACAAAGCCATCCTGGAACTGCTTTATTCCGCGGGCCTGCGCGTGTCGGAACTGGCAGGGTTGGAACTAACCGATATTAATCTTGATGAACGTGTACTGAGGTGTTTCGGTAAAGGCTCAAAAGAGAGGCTTGTGCCCATAGGGGATTACGTCGTTGAAACCCTTGCGGAATACATAGATATAAGGAAGACATTCCTGAAGGATTTTTCCCCGCATTTGTTCGTGACAAGGCTGGGTAAAAGGTTCACCAGGGAAGGCATATGGAAAGTGGTAAAAACATACGCGAAAAAAGCGGGCATTGAAAAAGACGTCTACCCGCACATATTCCGCCACAGTTTCGCCACGCACCTTCTCGCCGGCGGAGCCGACCTGCGCTCGGTCCAGGAAATGCTGGGCCATGCGGATATATCCACGACACAGATCTACACGCACGTGGATAAAAGCAGGTTAAAAAAGATCCACCAAAAATTCCATCCCCGCGGGTAGGGACAGCGCTCCTGCGCTGTCCGTACGCCGATGAATTATATGTAGGTTTGAAAAATCCACGGTTGAATAAAAACCAACAAATGATATAATGTCGAAATAAATTACACAAAAAAGGGAAAATTGCGGAGGGAATAATGAAAACCGGATTTTATATCAAAACCGTCCTTATTACGGGTGTCGTCCTTATCTGCCTTTATTTCGCCGGCGTCTTTATCAAACACGTCACCCAGGAAAGCCACTTTAAAAAGTTCACCGCGAAGATAGCGCGTGTCATCGACGGCGACACTGTCGTCCTTGACGACCAGCGGCATGTGCGGCTTGTCGGGATTGACAGCCCTGAGACCAACCATCCTGACCAGCCTGTCCAGAGGTACGGGGAAGAGGCTAAGAAATATTTAAAACAGCGCATCGAAGGCAAAACATGTGTGCTTGAGTATGAGACCACCAATGAAAAAGATGTTTACGGAAGGACCCTTGCCATGATTTTCTTCGACGGGGATAATATCAACGCCGAGATGATAAAGCAGGGGCTCGCATACGCCTATGTCAAGGACCCGAATTCCAGGACAAAGGATTTCGTGGTGCTTGAGAACATAGCGAAAAAATTCAGAAAAGGGCTTTGGATGGACGAAGCCGGGGGGCAGGTAAAGAAATGAAGAATAAGGAGTTTTATGTGAAGCTTGTTTTTGTAACCGCAGCCATACTTCTTGTGTTATTCTACGGCGCAAAGTGGATCATAAAACCGCTTATATCAGACAGTTCCAGAACGGCAGTTTCAGAACAACCGGCGCAGGCTGCGGCCGCGCCGCAAACCGCGGAAAAATCGAGGAACTTCAACAAGGAAAACATAAAGATAGACTGGCGCGACTCGGCAAAGCACGTGGATTCCTACGTTATCACGGAAGGAGTGATTGTTTCCTCGTATAATAACGGCACCGTATGTTATCTCAATTTCGACAACGACTACAAGAACACGCTCTCACTTGTTATCTTCTCAACCAAGTTCTCCAGGTTCCCGGACAGCCCGGAAAAGTTCTATAAGGGAAAAAAGGTGAGGGTAGAGGGCAGGATAAAGGAATATAAGGGCAGGACGGAGATAATTTTGGGCGGCAGGGAATCGATTACGATTTTGTAGGGAACGCATATATGCGTTCCGCAGCAGGCTTTTAAAGGAGGCATTATGAAACCGATAGACATCAGGCTAATCTCGGCGGGAATTCTTTTTGTATTGGTCATAGCATCAGGCATGTGGGTAACAAGATTAGGTCGTCCGCTGAACATGGTCATTTTCACGGCCCACAAACTGATAGCGCTAGCGTGCCTCATCATGATGATATTGATAGTAAGAGCGCTGGCAAAAGGCGCGGCCATGAACCCGGCGATAATCGCGGCTATCGTCTGCACCGCGCTGTTCTTTGTAATTATGTTTGCCACAGGCGTGGTTTTGAGCTTTGAAAAGCCGGCCCCGCGGCTTGTGCTTTTGATACATAAAATAGTGCCGGCGTTGACGCTGGCATCCTCGGCAATTACAGTTTATTTATTGAAGGGTTTTGCGTAGAGCGGCCGCTTGCTGCCGCTCATCGTTGTGCACTGGATTGACGTCGTACAGAATGATTTTGTAGAGAGGGGGCGCTTNNCCCCCCCCCTCTCTACATGTTCTTGGTTTGTTTTCAACATTTGTGTTGTAAATCCCGCTTACAATACCTATAATACATCCCGTCCGTTAAATCAAAATTCAGAAGGAGTTTTATGAAAACCATTATCCACCCCGCTATCAATAAAAAGAAACTTAAGACCTACATAAACAAACTTGAAAAAGCTGGAAAGATCTTTGAGCACAAAGGCCTGCTTTTCGACACCAAGGCCCTGCTCGAGACCGGCTATACCTGT
>PMTB01000268.1 GCA_003167475.1 candidate division FCPU426 bacterium
AACAACCTGGCGTATGGGTTCTGCTACGATGACGTCAGTAACCAGTCAACTACGTTGGTCAGCACAAACCCCCGCGGTATGGTGGTTGTGATCGGAGCCAATAACCTGGCCACCCTGACAAAGACAATGACGCCTGTCAACACGGCAACCAGGACATTTACAATGACAGCGACCAGGACAAGCACAAGCACAAGCACTTCAACTGCAATATCAACAGCGACAAGCACGGCTTTAGCGCTGACAGTGACTGCAACAGCCACAAATACAAGGACACTCACGGCTGTAAATACGCCGACCCTTACCCCTGTAATAACAAATACCGCTCAAAATACGGCCACCAGGACATCAACAGCCGCCGGCACTTTTACTCCGCTTCTGACATCTACACCCGCCAACACGGCAGTAAATACTGCCGCAGCGACGGCAACACCTTCCAATACCACGGCAGCCACAGCCCTCAATACTTTCACCCGGACAACGACGGCAACCGTCTTCATGACCCAGCCGCCTACCGCCACACCAAGCGCGGCAGCCTCCATGTCCGCAACCCGTACATGGACAAATACGGCGGTAAATACTTTTACAGTCACGCCTTCAAACACTGCCCAGTTTACTTCAACCCGGACATTTACATCGACCGCCACACAAACTTTCACTTTGACAAGCGCTGATACGGCCACACCCTTAAATACGCTTACTCCGACAGCGACAAAAACGCAGGGCGGGGAATTTGAGATACAAGACCCTGTCGCGTACCCAAACCCGGATAATGTTATAAATAATACAGGGGTGAATATCAGGTTCAAACTGACGGTAACAGCAACAAAGATAAAGTTCAGGCTGTTTACAGTGAGTTACAGGCACATAAGGGAAGAATCATTTACGGCCGGCCAGGTAAGTGGGGGCCTTACAACCGGGACCAATGTTATTACCATACCGCCAAAATATTTTACAGGATTAGCCGCCGGCACCTATTACTATATGTTGTCCGCCGAGGACGGCAGCGGGAACAAAACCTCCTCAGGGCTTAAAATAATCATTATAATAAGATAAAAGAGCGGGTACAGACCCCGCTGGCTGATAGTGATGGCAACGCATTGAAATTATTCATGTTTCAGCAATAAATCCCGTCCTTTTTCGTCTATATAGATGAGGGCCGTATTTAAAAGGAGGGATAACATGTTTGGGAACAAATCAACCGCGTTTGTCACTGTTAATACACATAATTGTATTGCCTGTAATAAGTGCGTGGAAGTGTGCGGCAACAGCGTTCTCGCCATAAAGGGGCCGTCATTCCACAGGCACGTGCACCTGATAAGGAAAGACGCCTGCAAAGGCTGCCTGAAATGCGTCCAATGTTGTGAAAACGGGGTTTTTGGGATAAAAACTATTTATACTTGTCTTTAAGTGTATAAAATTTTGTGGCAAGTTCTTTTATAACGGATGATATCGCTATGCTTATCGTCTTGTCAAAATCGCCCCGGATGCATACCCCGACTGCAGTGGAGTTGATCTGGTCAAATTCCTGGAACGACATCCTTACAGAATACGCGACCGGGTATACCGTGCCGGCCGTAACAATCTCAACATTGACGTGCCAGGTGCCCGCGTTATCGCCGGCCGTGCCGGTCACCCTGTCCGGGTTTGTCCCGGTTTCTTCGGAAGTGACTTCTGTTTTTCCGTTGTTGGATATTATCTTGTATGTGGAAAAATCATTCTTAAGCTCGTCGGCTATCTGCGAAACCACGCTCTTCTTGTTGATCTTGATATCAGATGAGGAGTAAACGTGCGGGATATCTATAGTAAAAGACGTTACTTCTTTGGCGGTGATTTCCTTTGAAAAAGCGCTGCACCCCAGCAACATGAACAAAACAACCAAAAATCTTTTCATAAAAACCTCCCTATATACCTGTTATTTTTCAAGGCCGGCGCCTGCGTCAAAACCCGGACATAATAAGATATACACCTGATTAAACGGTTTGAGGATGGCTGTATTCCACTTTTAACTGACTTTTATCCGGCACATATATGCCGGCGTTTGCGTGCAGGGTTATCATGAACGACTGGTTTAACTGGCCGTTGCCGGAGATTTTTATTGATTTGCCATGAAAAATAGAAAAGGGTATACTGTAAAAGAAATTAATTATGCCGACCCGTAAACGCGAGGCAAATAATGACGGTGGTTCAATTGAATGGGATTTGAAACGGATTTTGAAAAGTGGAAAGCGGAATATTTCGGAGGGTATTGCATGACAAAATGCGATACGACGTGCTGCGATATGCAGAATGTTTCTTTGTATGTGAACGGGAATGAACTGGCTGAGATCTATGGCGGAAAAATAAACCCTGAAAATTTTAAGGAAACGGGCATTAAATCCGCCAAGGCCATGGGGATGTATAGTATTGAAAGTAAATGCTTTTGCCGGAAATTTGACGAGAGCACGCGTAAATGCCTTATTTACGACCGCAGGCCTGTAAGCTGCAGGGAATACCCGCTGCTGGTGGAAAAGGACGCCGTTGTGATAAAAAGCGGCTGCCCCCTTACCAAGGGCGACCCGGCGTACAAAAAACTTGTTGAAATAGCGTCCTTGTATGGAAAAGTGATCGTAAAACGCGCGTGAAATCCCTTGCGGATACTTTTATCCCCGGGCCTGCAAACCATCCGGCGAAAGCCCGATCCTGGAATTGCCAGTCAAAGTCAAGGCCGGCGCTGAATGCGGTGCCTGTGTCCATGGCGCCGTTAAACATCATATATGATCTCCCATAAGAGAGCGTTACAGCCGCTGCCAATTGCCTGAAGAAAATCCTGTGGTAACCCGCGCTTTTCAATTGTCCTATCGCGGGTCCAAGGTCCCACATACATCTTTACAAATCACCGCGCACTGGGTATAATTTTGTTATTCCATACTGGCAACTGTCGGGCCTTTTGATGCAAAAAAAACAGGGAGGAAAAAATGCGTAAAATCGCGGTTTCAGTATTATGTCTTTTATTTTCGGTTCCGGTTTTTGCAGGCATCGTGGTCAAACCTTTTGGGGGTTATACCACGGTTTCCATGGCGCGTGTAAACAGCGCTTTGGACGGCCTTTATAACTCATCGACGTTTGACGGGCTTAATAAAAGCAGGACAAATTTCAGGGATGCCTATCTTGCCGGGCTTGACCTGGGGTATTCATTCATACCAGGGTTGGACGTTTGTTTAAGGGGCGAGTACATCGGGGCCTATTCGGAATTAAAAGGTAAAAATCCTTCGCCCCCGCCTGACAACCTCGTTTATTCATTTCCGGCCGATATCATGCCCGTACTTGCCGGTGTTTCCTATACTTATGGTTTTTCCGGATCACCTTTTTCAATAGGCGCGGAAGCTTACGCGGGTTATGGTTTCGCGCACCTGGCTTTGACTCAGACTGAAGACGCTTATGACGGCACCTACTCGGTCAAATTCACGGCGCCGACATACGGGGGCGGGTTTGTGCTCGATTCGGCGGTAAAATTCGGCTATGCCATATCCAGCATGATAAACCTGAACCTCACGGCCGGTTACAGACAGGCAAAAGTAAGTTATGTAAAATCCTTAAAAGACACAATAGGTTCGTCCATGTTCACATTTGCCAAGGACGAGGTCATAAAGGGTCCGGACGGCAAGGATCTGAACCTTGATTTCGGCGGATTGATCCTGAACATAGCATTAGGCTTAAACTTTTAAGGGCTAAGGAGGCCAAAATGAAAAAAATAATATTTGCCGGGCTCCTCGCAGCCCTTTCTGCAGCGCAGGTTTTTGCCGGTTTTACTTTAACGCCTTTCGGCGGTTATACAAGTGTTTCCATGGCACAGCTAAATCACAGGCTGGACTATATCAAAACCTCGATGTTTGGTTCTTCCTCACTTAAGGATAAAAAAGTAAGTTATTTTCACGACGCGTGGTCAGCCGGGCTTGACGCGGGGTATGATTTTTTTTCCGGCTTTTCAGCGGGCTTAAGGTCGGAGTTCATCGGGTCAGGCGGATATGTGTATGCCAGGACCATCGCAAGCGTCACGGAGAAGTCCGGCGTTGACGCGAACCTCATACCTGTTATGGCGGGCATATCCTATATGCTCAACTGGAAGGGCTGCCCTTTCACCATCGGCGCCGACGCATACGCGGGAGTGGGATTCGGCAAAGGCGGATTTTTCCTTAATTATTATGACAGGGACAACCTTGAAAACCTTTCCATATATGTGCCCATGAGCGGAAATTGCCTTGTTCTTGACGGCGCGCTCAAGGCCGCTTATTCTTTCGGCAGAATGTTCTCCATAAACCTTTCCTGCGGTTACAGGCAGGCGAAGTTCGATAAGATATTCTGCGATAAGGACGGAACCGCTTATAACGCAAACTGGCAAAAGGGCAAGGAAGCAAAAACATTGACCGGCGCGACGCTGGCCCCTGATTTTTCGGGGCTTACAGCAAAACTCGGCGGAAATATAAGTTTCTGATGTGAATATACAAAAAGGCGGGCTGTAAAAGCCCGTCTTTTTTATTTGAAGGCTGTCACAGGGGGAAAAAATGAAAAAAATTTGCGCCGCGATTTTAATAATTACAGCCATGATAGCCGCCTTGTCCTGCGGCTGTAAAAGCAATGCCTCGCCTTCTTCTGCCGGACCGGAAGGAACCGCTACCATTACTCCGACTTTTACGGCAGTGCCGTCACCCGGAACTTTTTCAGGGACTATAACCGGGTTAAGCAATGACCAGGCCGGAAAAAATCTGTATATCACACTCGATATGGACCTGGATTACGCGGACGGCTACGCCGCAAGGCTGACGTTAACGGCCTCTTCCGGCACGTCCATTGCGTACAGTTTCCCGCAGGTTGCCGGAGGGCATTATAATGTCTCGGCCTGGATAGACATGGACTCCAACACCATACCGGGAGTGGCCGATTATTACGGGAGTTACGGCGCAACATATCCCGCAATGCCGGCCGTGCAAAATGTGGAAATAAACGGCGACACGGCGGGAATAGACATAACTGTCGTGAAATTGACAGCCAATGTCAGCGGGACAATAACATTCCCCGGAGACGCGGCGGGAAAAAAATACATTGTGGCCATTGACAACGATAATGTGGGGACCAACGGCGGGCAGAGGACCTATTACTCTGATTATTGTGCAACCCCCGGACCCACGACAGCCGTCAATTACAGTTTGTGCGTGCCTTTTCCCATGAATAATTTCACGGTTTACTGCCTTGTATCCATGAACGGGCATTTACTGGCAACCGGCAAAGAATCCGGCGATTATGTGAATTTTGTGCCGGGAAACAACCTTGCTGACCCGGCTTTTCCTGTCAGCCCGATAAATTTCTCCCTCATTAAGATGCCGTAGCGATAACAAAAACTGTAGAGAGGGGGCTTGCTCCCTCTCCGGGCGGGGCGTTTCTTTTGACCCGGGAAAGGAAACGAAATGAAATGCACCCTGTGTAAAAAGGACATAGTCAGCTACAATCCAGAGTTTCACCATTTTGTCATCGATGAGAAGCATTCCACGGATATCTGCGGGGAGTGTACGGACAAGTTTTTCAAATGGCAGGGGAAGAAGATGTCCGTGCTTTTTCCCACAAACGCCATGAAGAAGCGTTATGGCGGGGGGAAGCGGGAGTGAACCCGGAATTGCGCCGTTGACCGCGGAAATGGATTTTTTCATCAACGGACTAATGTTTTCAGGCCCCCGTCTTTTTGATAATACATCCATCCTGTTTATTGTTGTATCGCCGGCGCACTTATGATATTATTACTCATGGGGGATACAAAAAACTTTTGATTATTTTCTAAAATATCATTCAGGGAGGATTAAGTGAAAAAACTTTTTATTGCTTCGCTTTCCATGGTTTTTCTTGTTGTTTTTTGTGCAAGCGCTTTTTCGGCGACTGCGAAGGATTATTATGATTATGGAAAAAAACAACTCGACAGCGGGGACGCTAAAGGCGCCATCAAGTACTTCACAGCGGCGGCGAAGCTCGAACCCAGGAACGCGGATTATTATAGGGCCATCGGTGACTGCTATAAGGAAACAGGGAACAAAGCAATGTCCGATAAATATTACGCGTATGCCGACAAGCTTGGGAAGGGAAGCGCTTCCTTTAAGAGCAATGAGGCAAAAGTCGAGATAACAATGTTCTCCGGAGGCACGTCCTCCACCGGCACCAGCTCCTTTATTCCCGTGTTCGCCCTGGGTTATACCAAGTACTTAAACCCGACGTTTGACATAGGCGGAAGCGTTGGATATGCCTACGGCGGTAACCAGACATCGGGCATGTCTGGCGATTCAGTGTCGCTTTCAGGGGGCGGAGTGATGGTGCAGGCCAAATGTAACTGGCATCTTGATAATCTCATGAAAGGTGTTTTTGTCGGCCCGAATATCGGTTATCTTCCTATGAACTATCAATACAAGGTTGATATGAGCGGTTTTTACGGAAGCCCGTCTACATCCACATCCAACATTAACATAACCATAATCATGGGAGGAATGCAGCTGGGTTACATATACACCCTTGACAGCGGGTTCAAACTTACGGGCTTTTTATGCTTTGACATCGCCTCTGAATCCGTAAAAAGCGACGAGGGATTATTCGGAGGAATGGCGGCGTCAGAGGTGGGATTAATTCAATTCTATGGTATAAGCGCCGGATACGGTTTTTAATTTTCATCGCGACAGGCATGATCTGCACGCAAACGGATGATTTTTTGCCATAAAGCCGCAACCTTTGGGTTTATAGCGGAGATAAAATAAAAAACACGGGCTGGTTTTTGGACCGTGTTTTTTGTTTTATTACCCCGGGTATTTGACAACCGGGGTTTTTGCGTGTTGTATAAATAATATCCCCGGAATTTCAAACTAAAATCACACATCCGACCCGCCACGGTCATACTTTTAACGGCGGAAAAAGTGTCAGTTTAATGGGGAATACAGTCATGCTCCCTGAAGGGGTTTAATTGTATATTAAATGCAGCCGCCCTACACAAGGCCGGTTAAATACACTTTTGGGAGGTAATTATGAAAAAGTCATTTTTGTTCCTGTTTTTGGCATTGACCTCAGCTTTTCTTGCCGTGATCGTGCCCGGATGTTCCAAAGGCACACCCTCATCCCCGAACTCCACTGACACTCCGGTGATAATCCTTAACACACATACCATAACTCCGACATGGACCAATTCTCCTGCCGTATCGCACACGAATACGCCCACCATCACCCAGACCGCCACTATTTCACCCACAAGCACTTCTACACCTTCCGGTTATATCGTGGATAATTTCGAGTCGGGCGTGGACAACTGGACCACTGCAAAAGACGGCGGCAGCCTGTCCAACATACATACCGGGATAGTCGGCTCGCCCAATGCCGGCTTATACGGCTCATACGCGCTCGGAGTGACCGGCGAGGCATGGGCTGAGACAGGTTCCTACTTCGGGTTTTCCAGCGCGCAGAAAACTTTCGGGCCGGTTGATCTAAGTGCTTACGCAACGCTAGACCTTGCGGCTTCGGAAAAGATCACATTCACCCCATTATACGGAGGAAGTGTGGTTTATAAGGTGAAAATACAGAGCGGCGCAAACCTGATAGAAACAACAATCCCGGCTCCGGCCGCTTCAATGGCAAACGTATCTTTGCCGCTTACGGGTTTCACGCTCCCATCAGGGGCCGGCGGTTACACGGCTGCGTCGGTCCTGGCAAACGCTGACGGGATAATAATCGAGGTTGATATGGTTTCAGGGGTGCAAAACGATTGGATAGGGTATGAGATATACCTTGATAATATCGAATTCAAAATGTAGAAAGTCTTTTTAAGGAGGGATAATATGAAATACGCGGTTGCTTTTGCGGTTGCGGCCGGGTTATTTTTGGCCGGGTGCGCCAATAATGGCGGTGATATAAAAAAACAGGAGGTTACGGCTTTGAACATTTATGACATCACGGTTAAGGATATGGCGGAAAAAGATGTTGTTTTATCGGAGTACAAGGGCAAGGTGCTTCTTATAGTGAACACGGCAACGCATTGCGGTTTTACACCGCAATACCCCGGCTTGCAGGCGCTTTACGCGAAGTACAAGGACAAAGGATTTGAGATACTTGATTTCCCATGCAACCAATTCATGGGCCAGGCGCCGGAAGGGATAGAGGAGTACCATAATATATGCACAACAAGGTTTGGCGTTACATTCCGGCAGTTTGCGAAAATAGACGTGAACGGCGGGAATGAATCCCCGCTTTACACCTATCTCAAGAAAAACTCAGACGGAAAGAATATAGGATGGAATTTCACGAAATTTCTCATAGACAGGGAAGGCTCTCTGGTGAAAAGATTTGATTCCAAGGACAAGCCGGAAAGCATAGACCCGGAGATCGCGAAGCTTGTGGAATAGTTGAAAGTTGAGGTTTGTTTCCATAGCAGTATGGGTTTAAGGCTCCAAACAATGGAGTCTTACCGGTACTTGTAGTGGCGGATATTATCCGCCACATCGCGGGAAGTCAATAGGCTGGCGCATCATTATATGCGCCGCAACACATGCTTTAAAACACCTGATAGTGTTTAAAAACCTACACTATGTATTAAAACCCGACAGTTGGGTTTCGCTGGACAAAATCCTTTCATAAAATCCCATGTTTATAAGCCGAAATATTGAAAATATTGGTATGAATATTGCTTATAAACTTATGGTATAATTATTTATATCCTCAGCTGAAAGGAAAGAAACATTTGAAAAATAACACTAAAACCGGCAGGCTGCTTTCATCCAATCAGTTGTTTTTTATGTTTTTGTCCTTGCTGTTATTTTTACCTGTTTTATCATCCGCGACAACCTGGACCAATGTCGGCTCCCCAGGGTTTTCAGTTGGCACTTCGAACTATCCCACGCTTAAAGTTTACAACAGCGTCCCTTATGTATCTTTCATGGACGCGGCCAGCAACTCGAAAACATCGGTCATGAGGTATTTGGCCGGTTCCTGGCAGTATGTGGGCGCCCCCGGAATATCAGCCGGCACGTCGCAGTATGTTTCAATGGATATAGACCAGGCAAACGGGAACATATATATAGCCTATCAGGACAGCGCAAATGGAAACAGGCTCAGTGTTATGAAATATGACGGGACCTCGTGGGGTTATGTCGGGGCCCCGGGATTTTCTTCCGGCGCGGTATATGTGGCGCTGCCTTTTGTGCGTAATGGAATTCTTTATGTTTTTTGCGACGACAACCAGGGGTCAGTATATAAATTTAACGGGTCCAGCTGGGCGCTGGCGGCGCCGCAGGGATTTATCACAAGCGCTTCGGACTATTCTTTTTTTGTGGCTGACGATCTCACCATGTATGCCGCGTACAAGGATTTTAACAACTCGAGCAAAATATCCGTGCAAAAATCAAGCGGTTTGTCCTGGACCTATGTCGGCGGCTCGCCGGGCATCACGCCCGGGGCGGCGCAGGCAAGTTCAATATGGATAGATAACGGGACGCCCTACCTGGCGTACTCGGACCAGCTTAACGCAAGCAGACTTTCCGTGATGAAGTTTGACGGCTCGTCGTGGGGATATGTCGGAGCGCAGGATTTTTCAGGGGCGGCCGCGTCTTTTGTTTCGCTGTTTATGTACAACGGGACCCCGTTTGTCGGGTTTCAGGACAGCGCGAACGGGAACGGTGCTTCTGTCATGAAATTTGACGGGACTTCATGGGGATATGTGGGCACACCGGGATTCTCGGCAGGCCTTGTATGGTTCACTTCGCTTTACGTGAACCTCGGAACGCCCATCATCGCGTATATGGACAACGCGTACAGCGCCATGGATACGGTCATGAGTTACGGGCCGTTGACGGGGGTGGATACTCCCACTTTTACTTGCACCATAACACCCACGCCGACTTCCACGGGCACGCAGTGCGTACTTCTGCCTGTGTCGACAATAACCTATCCGGGAACGGCTTTCACAAACAGCGCTTCGTATATTTCAGGAACCGCCTTTGCGGCCTGCGGCACCATCACGCAGGTTGACGTTTCAATATATTCGGCTCCGCTCGGCCAGTACTGGAACGGTCTCACATGGCAGGCCGTGCAGTTCTGGGTTCCGGCAACGGTCGCAATAGGATGGATATATAATTTTACGCCGCCGTCCGACGGGCAGTACACGATACGCAGCAGGGCTCACGATTCTTCAGGCAATATAGAAATTCCCGGCGCGGGTATAATGCTCAACTACGACCACACTGTCCCGTTATCTGTCATTACTTCGCCTTCAAACAATGTTTACTACAACACCATCCCGCCGAATTTCGCCGGCACAGCGGCTGATACGGGTTCGGGAGTGGGGAAAGTACGCCTAATGCTTTACAACATAACCAATGACGTATACTGGGACGGCTCCAGTTGGATACCGTTCGCGACCCAGTGGTTTGACGCGTCAGGGACGAACAGCTGGTTTTATTCCTCGGCCAATCCCGGATGGACATCCGGAAGCTACGATTTCGCGTCCGAGGCAGTGGATAATGCGGGGAACACCCAGGCCACACTGACAACAGGGGTGAACCACATTAGTTTTATTTTTGACAACACCGCGCCCGCAAGCGCGATAAGTTATCCCATAAACTCATCCACGCTCCCGAGCCTGACAAATATTTCCGGAACGGTTACGGAGAACACAGACGGAAGCGGATTATCGACATCCGGTGACGCTTTGCAAATATATATATATAACCTCACGGATAACGTCTACTACGACGGCGTCAGCGGTTGGACAGCGGCCCAGACATGGATAAACACAAACGTATTATGCACAGCCTGCGTATCAAGCGGATGGACCTACGCCGTATCTGACTCCATCTGGATCTCCGGGAAAACATACCAGATAATGGCAAGGGGAAAAGACAAGCTTGGAAATACGGAAACAACAGGCGCATGGGTGGATTTTACGTTCCTTCCGCTTACTGCGACGTATACTGTCACAATTACCCCTACATTTACACAGACACCGACCCGTACCGTGACCCCGACACTAACCATAACGCCCACGTCCTGCGTGAGGCTTGACACTTCTTTTAACGGAACAGGGTTCGTGACACTCAACGGCGGCGGGACGGGCGGGTCCGCAAATGATTTTGGTTTTGACCTGAAACTGGACGGATCCGGCCGCATAATTTTAGCCGGAGTCCGGTATAACGGGACAAATGGCGATATGGCCCTCTGGAGGTTTAACAGCAACGGGACATTGGACACCACCTTCAACGGAGGCGCCGGCTATGTGATGAACAACGGCACGGCCGGTGGAAATGGAGCCGACGCAGCCAATGCTGTTGTAATAGATTCTTCAGGCAGGCTCGTCGCCTGCGGGTACAGCACAAATGCCACCGCTTATCAGAGCATGGTTATATGGAGGTATAATAGCGACGGCACGCCGGATACATCTTTTAACGGAACGGGTTATATCACGCGCAGCGGCACGGCTGGAGGAACGGCAAGTGACGGCGGAACGGACCTGAAGATTGACAGGCTTGGCAGAATAACGGTATGCGGTTACAGCACAGCTTTGAGCGGGGATACATACATGGCAATCTGGAGATATTTAAGCGACGGCACCCCAGATACATCGTTCAACGGTACGGGTTTTGTGACGAACCACAACGCGGCCGGCGGTAACGGTTCGGACTACGGGAGCGCCATGGCAATTGACGCCAGTGACAGGATAATAGTAACCGGATTTTCCGACGAGCAGCCGGGAGGGGGGCATAATTTCGACATGACAGTCTGGAGATATAATCCGGACGGGACCATAGACACCACATTCGGCGCGGGGAACGGGTATATGACCCATAATAACGCGGCCGGAGCGAACAGTGATGACCGTGGAAATTCCGTTATCATAGATAATTCCGGGAATATTGTGGTGGGCGGCGCTTCCGCCAAAAGCGGAGCCCTGACAGCCATGGCTGTATGGAGGCTTCTGCCGAACGGACAGCTTGATAGCACTTTCAACGGACTCGGTTACGCGGTCATGTCGGTCAGTTCTTCAAATGACGCCGCGAACGCAGTTGCCATAGACGCTAACAACAGGATAGTTCTCGCAGGAATAGTCTTTAATCCGGCGGCAGGTTATGACCTGGCTATATGGAGGTACAATAATGACGGCACTCCTGATACGACATTTAGTTACAACGGATACGTGACGCATAACAGCGCGGCTGGAGGCAACGGCAGCGATGAAGTGTCGGGCCTGGCAATCGACGCGCAAAACAGGATAGTAGCCGGGGGAGACTCGGTGAGCGTTTCCAACAGCTATGATGTGGCCGTTTGGCGCTATACGGACAACTGTTCCGTGTTCAATACGCCGACACGCACGGCCACTTCCGCAACGTCAGCAACGCCGACCAATTCAGTTACTGCAACCATGACTTCCACTCCGGCGGCCCTGCCAAACGCCGGGAATTCATGGACCATGGCCGCGTGCTCGGCTCCGTTCGCGGACAGGAGCGCTTTCGGTTTTGCTTCATATAACGGCCTGATGTGGGTTGCGGGCGGTACTTCGGGCGGCACGCCTTACCAGGATGTGTGGAACACTTCCGACGGCATCAACTGGAACCTTGTAACCGCAACTGCGTCCTGGCAGGCGCGAAGCGGGTTTGCCATGCTGCCGTTTAACGGAAAACTTTACATAATTGGCGGCGTCGGCGGGATGGGATACACAAGCGAAGTATGGTCCACCTTAAACGGAACAACATGGAACCTTGAAACAACGGCTCCTTTCACAGGCAGGGACGGATTCACTGCCGTGGTATATAATAATGAAATCTGGGTCATAGGCGGGTTCGGGCCGCCGACCGGGCTGAAAAATGACGTGTGGCATTCAGCTAACGGGGTGGACTGGACTTTAGCCACGGGCAACGCGGCTTTTGGGCCGAGGTCGGGGCATACGAGCGTGGTAATGAACGGCTTTATGTGGGTGATAGCCGGGGCCAACAGCACGCAGCAGGTAAATGACGTGTGGTATTCATCCGACGGAGCGGCATGGACCCGGATGACGAACTCCGCTGGATTTGCAATAAGGGAAGGCCACGCGAGCGTGGTATATGACGGGAAGATGTGGGTCATAGGAGGACAGAGCGGCAACGGCACAAACGAATATAACGACGCGTGGTACTCTTCAACAGGCGGGGTATGGACAGCGGCGACAGCCGGCGGAGGTTTTGAAACGCGCAGCGGGCTTGGGGCGGATATTTTCAACAATCAGATATGGATAGCCGGCGGATATCATGATTCAAACGGCGCTTATTTGAATGACGTGTGGTATTCACCTCTTGCCGGGACCGTGACACCGGTAAATACCTGCCCTCCCGCGTCAACATATACATTTACGGCCACCAGCACGCGGACGAACACCATTATACCAACGCTCACGCATACGGTCACGCCCTCGCTCACCCCCACGCCGGGCGCGCCGCCGTGCAAGACGTTCCTTAATTACGCGGGCAACGAATGGCTCGGCAGGACATTTGGCAACGCCAATGCGGCGGCAGTCGGGCCGAATAATTACACTTACGTTATCCTGCCCGGGCAGGTGCTTGTTTATGATGAATTCGGATTTTATAATTCCTCGTTCGGCGCGACCGGGTTCGGCAACGGCGGATTCAATAATGCGATGGGAATAGCAGTGGACGCATCCGGTAATATATATGTGGCCGACCAGGAGAACAGCCTGATACAAAAATTCGGGCCGGCCGGGAATTTTATAACGCAGTGGGGCGGATTGGGCTTGGGAGACGGGCAGCTTGACCAGCCTGACGGCGTGGCCGTGGATAACATCGGAAATATATATGTGGCCGACACGGGCAATAACAGGGTGGAAAAATTCACTAACACAGGGGTGTTTATCCTGAAGTACGGCTCAGCCGGGACCGCCATAATGCAGTTTGATTCGCCGCAGACTTTGGCCTGCGACGCCGCGGGCAATGTGTATGTCACCGATACGAACAATAACAGGGTGCAGAAGTTCAGCTCAACCGGAGTTTTCATCACAACATGGGGCGCGAACGGGTCCGCTGCCGGGCAGTTCATCAATGAGCACGGTATTTGCGTCGACGCAGGCGGCAACGTGGTTGTCAATGACAGGGGAAACAACAGGTTTGAAGTATTTGACACTAACGGCGGATTTATAAGGCAGTTTGGCGCCTTTGGCGACGCTGCCGGGCAGTTTGACGATGTCAGGGGCATAACGATGGACAATTCCGGAAATATCATAGTTGTCGACCAGGCCCCGAACATGCTTGAGTGGTTCGACATTAACGGCAATTATTTGAAAAAAGTCGGGAATGCGGACAATGCGCCCGGCAATACCATCAGGCCTTTTGGGCTTGCTTCCGGCGGGACGGGATTCCTTTACTTTACAAATGACTCGGATTTTTACATACAAAAGTTTGCCCTGTCAGGCGCCTATATAGGCACGATCGGCAGCGGTTCAGGAAGCGGCAACGGGCAGTTCAATAGCCCCAGGGGCCTTGCGGTCGACGCGGCAGGCAACGTGTACGCGGTGGACCAGTCGAATTTCAGGGTACAGAAATTTTCCAGCGCGGGAGCGTTCCTGCTGAAGTTCGGCAGCCAGGGCACGGCTAACGGCCAGTTCAAAACCGCGCAGTATCTGGCGTTGGACGCTTCGGGGAATATATATGTGACTGACAATGACAGCGCGCTCAACAGGGTGCAGAAGTTCAGCCCCGCTGGCGTTTATATCACACAGTGGGGCGGCTTAGGAGGCGGCAACGGGAAGTTTAATTCGCCGGCCGGCATTGCGGTGGACGCGGCAGGGTATGTGTATGTGGCGGACCAGTATAATGACAGGGTTCAAAAATTTGACGCGAACGGGGTTTATATTTCGCAGTGGGCAGTGCCGGGCGCGCCCGTGGGGCTGGCGGCTGATATTTCCGGCAACATATGGGTATGCGACACGGACAACATGAACATAAATAAATATTCACCTGCCGGCGTCCTGCTTGATACCATAACCGGCGGCAAAGGCGAGGCTCCGGGCCAGTTTAACGCATTAAACGCGGTAGCGGTAAGCAACAACGGCGACATATACGCCGGTGATTATTGGGCATGCAGGGTCGCGCATTATTACTGCTCCATGCCCGCGGCAACCGCCACATTTACCGGTACATACACGGTCACCATGACAATAACGCCGAGCGTGACACCGTCGTGTACGATGACTTTTACAGCCACCCCGACCGCGACATTTACCGGGACAATTACCAATACGTTCACAAATACCCAGGTTACATCGACCTTTACGCCGTCTTCCACGCGGACATCCACCTTTACACAGTCTTCAACGGTAAGCCCGACATTTACCATAACGCAGACATGGACAACTCTGCCGGTTGCGACCGCAACCTCAACGCCGAACGGGTTGTACACGCTTGCCGGAAATATAATAACCGACGGATATCTAAACGCGGTGACAGCCGATTCTTCAGGGGTGTTCCTCGGGGGCCTGTTCAATTATATCGGGCCGCGGACCGGTCAGGGAATTTCGCTCAATAAAAATACCGGCACAGCGGTTGCGGGTATGCCGGAGATAGCCGGCGGCGGGTCTTACGGCGTCGACACAGTCGTGCCGGACGGCGTTGGCGGATGGTACATAGGAGGCGACTTCACATCTGTCGCGGGCCAGCCAAGGGCGCACATCGCGCATATACTTTCCAATGGCGTGCTTGACGCGCAGTTCAACCCCGGAGCGAACGGGACCGTCATAGTACTAGCTCTTGACGGTAACGGCAATATATTTGCCGGAGGATTCTTTACCGTCATAGGGAGTCAGAACAGGAACCTAATAGCAAAATTAAACGCGGTGACAGGGGCGGTCAACGGCAGCTTTAACCCGGCGCCTGTCGGCAGTTATGTGCAGTCACTGGCGCTTGATACGGCCGGGAATATTTACGTGGGCGGAACATTTACGAACATAGCCGGCCAGAATATAAACTACCTGGCGAAACTTAACGCTGCAAACGGAGTTGCGGACACGGGGTTCAACGCGAACCCGAACGCCACGGCGCACTCAATACTTCTCGACGGCTTGGGAAGCCTGTATGTTGCCGGAGATTTTACAACAATTGGAGGGCAGGCATATTACGGTCTCGCCAAAGTTGACGCGGAGACAGGTCTTGCGGACACCAACTTTACGCCCGTGGTCGATAATATAATGCAGACAATGGTTTTGGACGGCAGCGGCAATTTGTTTATCGGAGGCTGGTTCACCCATGTGAACGGCTCAGTCAGGAATTACATAGCCAAGATAAACGCCTCAACTGGCGCGCTTGACGGCTCATTCAATCCCGGGGCGGACAATCCGGTGTATCCGCTGGCTCTTGACGGCTCCGGAAATATATACATCGGCGGATCGTTCACAAACATGGGCGGGTCCCCCAGGGGCCGCATAGCCAAGGTAAACGCCTCAAACGGAAGTGTTGACCCGTCATTTACACCATACGCGGACAACAATGTGTCGGCAATAGCCTTTGACGGAAGCGGGAATGTTTTTGTCGGTGGGCTTTTCAACTCGATCGGCGGGTATGCCAGGCAGAACATCGCGAGACTGCACGCTGCGGACCTGTCCGTGGATACGGCTTTCAACATCAATTGCAATAATGAAGTGCTTTGCCTGCTGCTGCAGGGAAGCGACAATCTTTTTGTCGGCGGAAAATTCACAACCATAGCGTCGAGCGCGAGGCTTAATGTCGCGAAAATAAATGCCTTGAGCGGGGCGGCGGACGGAAGTTTCAATCCCGGCGCCGGCGCGTGGGTTTATTCCATGGCCATTGACCAGTCCGGGAATATTTACCTGGGCGGGCTTTTCACCATGATAAACAGCGTGGTGAGGCCGCATGTGGCAAAACTCAGCGCCTCAAATGGCGCCGTAGACGGGACTTTCAGCGCAATAGGCGCTGATTCGACGGTATTTTCCCTAGCCCTTGACCCAAGCGGCAGCCTTTACGTTGGCGGGATATTCAGCAATATAGGCGGCCTTTCCAGGAACTCACTTGCCAAAATAGATATGGGCAGCGGCAACGCTGACCCGGCTTTCAATGCGACGGCGCCAGTGGGTATAACTGTTGCGGCGCTCGCGCTTGACGGCGGCGGAAATATTTACGCTGCAGGCACATTCGCCTCCATCGGCGGCATAGCCAGGAGCGATATCGCCAGACTAAACGCAACAACAGGCTCGGGCGACGCGTCATTCACAATAAACTCGGACAATTCCGTGAATACCCTTTTAACGGATGGTTTCGGGGATATATACGCGGGCGGCAATTTCGGGGCCATGGGCGGTCAGGCCATATCTTACCTGGATAAAATAGCGATGTCATCCGGCACGGTGGACACAACTTTTAACATGGCCGTTAACAATCATGTAAACTCCATATATTTCTCGCCGGACAAGACCACGCTTTACGTTGGCGGTAATTTTACATCCATGCAGGGGAAACCCGCGGCCAATTTCGCGGCCATACACATGCTCGCGGGGATAGCGACGCCCACGTCGACATTTACAAAGACATTCACCGTGTCCCCGACACATACTTTTACCAGGACAGCCTCACCGACATATACAGCCACAGCCACGTCCACTCCGACATACACGGCCACGAACACCCCAACCCCTACCTTTACGGCCACGGATACGGCGACATCGACGCCCACGTTCACATCCACTTCAACCCGCACGGATACTAACACATCCACATATACGCCGACATTTACCATGACTTTCACGGACACGCAAACTTATACGGCAACTCCGACATTTACCGGGACATTTACATTTACGGCCACGGCGACGGCGACAGGGACAATGACCGCGACCCCGACATATACTGATACGCCGCTGCCCACGGATACTTTCACGATAACGCAGACCTGGACGGTAACTTTGACCGCGACCATAACGCCGACATTCACAAACACGCCCACGCCGTACGTGGACATAGCCATAGACCGGAACTATGTACAGCCGGGCAAAGGGGAAACAGTCAATATAAAGATCAATGCCGGCGCCATAGGCGTGGAAGTCACGGCGAAGATATATAACCTTACAGGCGAATTCCTGAAGGAAATAAAATATACCACCACAGCCGTAGGCTGGAACGACATCAACTGGGACGTCAAAAACGCGGCCGGAAAAACAGTGGGGCAGGGGATTTACTTTATTCACATAAAGAACGGTTCTCAGAGCGTGATACGGAAGGTATTTGTTTTGAAGTAAGCTGTGGGTGTAGCGGCGCATATAATGCGCCAGCCTTTTGACTGCCCGCGGTGTGTTAGTAATTCCGCATAACAAAGTAAAAGGGGTGTTTATGGCCAACAACAAAAAAACAGCCGTCATTACAGGCGGGGCGCAGGGTATAGGGCTTTGTCATGTGAAGGAGTTTTTGAAATCCGGATACAATGTTGCCTGCGCGGACCCGGATAAAGAGGCCGGGATTGAAATGATGAAAGCCTTAAAGGCGGGCAAAAAACTTTTTTATTCCGATTGCGATGTTTCATCAGAAAAAGAAGCAATAAAATTCATAGGTTCGGCCATAAGGAAATTTAACGGCATAGACGTCCTAATAAACAACGCGGGAATAGGGATAAATAAACCTGTCACGGAGCTGACGCTCAAGGAATGGAACCGCGTCATCGGCGTAAACCTGACGAGCGCATTTTTATGCGCAAAACATTCCGCAAAACACCTTGAAAAATCCGGCGGCGTCATCATAAATACCGCATCGACCAGGGCGATTATGTCCGAAAAAAACACCGAAGCATACTCAGCCACCAAAGGCGGTATACTCGCCCTTACCCACGCGCTTGCCGTGAGCCTGGGGCCGAAGATAAGGGTGAACAGCATCAGCCCGGGGTGGATAGAGGTTTCCGACTGGAAAAAGAAAAAGGATTTCAAAATACCGGTCCATTCGGAAGCGGACAAAAGCCAGCATCCCGCGGGCAGGGTTGGGACGCCGTATGATATATCAAAACTCGCGTTGTTTCTTGCATCGGAAGACGCGGGATTCATAACCGGGCAGAACTTCGTGGTGGACGGCGGCATGACGAAAAAAATGATATATGTGTGATAATGTAAATTCGTTGTTTATGTTGCCGCAACAGGACAAGGTCCGCAACCTAAAGGTTGCGCCTACACAAACAAATGCAAAACGTGGTTAGCAGGTTTTTTGGATTATGTAGCCGCAACCTTTAGGTTGCGGATCTTGTTTGTTTCGTAACTGAAGAACTCGCTCCCCCGCAATGACAATCATTAATGATGAAAATCGTAGATATTTGTGTTATATCATTAGTATGCGTTAAATATCAGACCCGAAGGTGGAATGAATGAAAAGAATATTAATTATCGCGGTGTTGGCCCTTGCCTTATCCGCGTCCTGCAAGAATGCCGCAAACCCTACGGGCCCTTTTGCGGCCGCCACTTTTTACAGTTTTGACTCCTCGCTTGACGGCTGGAACAGTATGGGAACAGCCAATGAAACGCTCTCCATTAATACTGACGCGGCATATATCAAGGCCGGGGCAGGGTCGGTGAAATGCACGGCCACTCTTTCTTCAACCGGATCCAAAGCCATCATATTCTATAAAGCCTTTGGTACCAACCAGAGCCTGACAAGCCGGACAGTCACTCTCTGGGTGTACGTCCCAGTGGCTTTGTCTGCAATGAGCCCCGGATATTACATAGACCTGAATATCAAAAGGTCGAGTATGCCCAATCCCGACACAATTTACGGACCTGCCCTTAACACATCAGGATGGAAAAGCTGCACGTATACCATACCGGCATATTCTTCCGACGGGAACGTCACGCATGATTATTCCGACGTGACAATGATGTATTTCATCGTCGAAAATACCGGCCAAACGCCGGCCGACTGGACAGGGGATTTATACTTCGACGAGCTCAGCTGGTAATAAAGTTTTCTGATGGAAATTTTATTAGGTTTGAGGAGTAAGGGCGGGCTGGTTTAAAACAACTGACATTTTTTCCTGTTTTTTCCATCGTTGGACTTCCAAAAAATATATGCAACCGTTTTTGTATAATTATAAAACCACGGGTCGACAAATAAAATACACTTTCGTATTTTTCCTCCTCTGATTAACTCTTTAAGCAAAAACGCCTATTTTCAACTATTTTAATTTCATTTTCACGTAAAATCGAGCCAGTTTTAAAGTTAAGAAAACGTTGGTAATTATTTTGTTATTGGGCAAAAATTTGCTTTATAAACGGCGGGTTGTTATTATCAATATAAGAAGAACGCATTGGTCTTACAGAACACTGTAACGTTATATCGTTTAAACAGTAATTAATTGTGATATACGTCACAAAAATACAAGTTGTTTTGAAGTTGTAAGGATCAAAGAGACTTACTTGTTTCTAAAACGGGGGCATTTATGATTTTAGACGCTATCTATTCAGGCATACAGAAAAGGACATTTCCCAGGGCGATATTCGGTTGCTTATTTCTGATTCTTTTTTTTCCCGCTTTAACCCGGGCTGCCATCATTAACGGTGATTTTGAAAATGGTATGACGGGTTGGACCGTCACCACTCAATATGTCAGCGCGACCGCCCTCAGCACAAACTCAGTAGGCGATAAATTTCCATACGCGACAACCATAACCCCCGGCGTCGCCCCGTATTCCACAAACATGACGTCCGGGGCGTTTCTTAACGATGTATATGCCGGAAATTATTCAGCCAAATTATTTTCCGGTTACGGGGAAAACGGGAGGGTCGACTGGTCGAGGATACAGCAGACCGCGGCCGTGCCGGACGGGTACTGTTACCTGGAGGTATATCTTGCAATGGTCCTGCCGGGATACCATCTTACGCAGGGCCAGCCGAACGACGACCCTTATGTGGAATTTGATGTGTTTAACAGCACTACGGGAGCCACCCTTTATAGCAAAACCTACAGGTTTGGAGACCCGGCGCTGCAGCCTTTGTTGATCGACGGCAATACAACAACCGCGTCAGGAGGGCCGTTTAAGTTCCTGCCGTGGACAAGGATATTGATAGACCTTACTGCATTCAGCGGACAGACAATCACCATAGCCTTTACCGCCAACAAGTGCGCCCAGACCGAGCATTTTTCATACGCTTACCTTGACAATGTGAGTTTCCTTCCGTGCAACACGCCTACTGTGACCAAAACAGTGACGCCGACCAGGACCATTACAAGGACAATAACCCCGACAAATACAATAACCCGGACCGTCACGCCGACATTTACGCCGAGCTTTACAGTGACAGTTACGGTTACAGTTACCGTCACAAAAACTTTTACCCCGACCTTCACACCCACTTTTACCGTGACATACACGCCGACCTTCACCGTGACCAAAACCCCCACTCCCACCTTCACGCCGACCTTTACGGTGACTTTTACCAGGACAGATACCCCAACTTTGAGCCCGACCGTAAGCAAAACAATTACGCCCACTGTCACAGCAACGCCGACGTACACGGACACCGTTACTTCCACTCCTACGTTCACGGCCACACCGACTTTTACCATGACCTTTACCCAGACCGACACGCGGACTTTTACGCCCACATTTACGGCCACGCCGACGTTCACCATGACCTTCACGCTGACCGATACGCCCACATCCACGCCCACATTCACCTGTACTAGTACAATGACCGCCACCCCGACTCAGACCCCCACGTCTACTTTTACAATGACATTCACGGATACATACACATGCACGGACACAAAAACAAATACTCCGACTTTTACGTCAACTCCGACCTTTACGGAGACGTTTACATTCACAAACACGCCAACATTCACGGCCACTTATACATCCACATTCACAAGCACCGCGACGCCGAGTTTCACCCCCACATTTACGCAGACCTCAACCGCGACAATAACGCGCACGGTTACGGACACAAATACCCCGCCGCCGTCGCCCACTATCACGCCTACGCCGCTTAAAGGCGGATATCTGATCACTATAAAGGTTTACAATGAAGCCGGCGAAGTGGTCCGCACGATAGCCGTACTGCCGTCATATGACCCCATTACAAACATCATTACAAGCATAAACGGGGACACGGGCGCTACGGCAATCGGCTACGGCGGGATAATGAACATATTACTGCCCGGTGTGGGATTGAACGGGTCGGACGTGAATATTACATGGGACGCGAAAACAGACGGCGGGCAGTACGCGGCATCAGGGTCCTACTCGATCAGGGTCGAGCAGGTTGACACGTATAACCGCGAAAAAGATACGATTATCCAGGTCACGGTGATAAGAAATGAAACATACATACAAATGAACGTTTATAACAGCGCGGGCGAGCTGGTAAGGCAGGTCACAAATTATGACTTTGTCATGCCCCCTGATTTTACGCCCGGTCCCGGGGTCGGCGTGAATATGGATATTCCGCCCCTGGTAATTTCCAACAAAGGTGACCCGTCCACGGTGCAGATAAGGTTCGGGTCCGCGACCGAAGACTTCATGCTATGGGACGGGAAGAACAATTTCGGTCAAGCGGTCTCAAGCGGTGTGTATGAGGTAAAAATCGTTATTAAAACCGAATCATTGCTGATAACCGTCGCCACGGACAGCGTGACCGTTTTAAAAGAGGACAGTGTGATATTAAGCAACCTGAAGGCCGTGCCGAGCCCGTATGACGGCACCGGGCCGGGCATAGAACTTCGTTGGGATTCCGGGTTGACAGGCGAAGTTACCGTAAATATTTATAATTTAAACGGCGAGGTTGTGCGCGTAATGCACGAGAAACTTGAAAGCACGAGTGCCATGTGGGATATCAGGACCTCCAGCGGCAATCTTGTATCAAATGGTATATATATAGCAGTGCTGCAGGGAATTTCGTACGACGGAAACAGGGGAACCAGGAAGTTGAAAATAGCGGTTAACAGGAGGACAGGGCTGTAGAATAATGGCCGGCCGCTGATTCTTAAGAAAGCCGGGCAAAAGTATTTAAGGCGCCGCAAAGGGCGCTTTCATAAACATCCTTATTTCTAAGGCGGAAAAAAGCAAAAAAACATGCGATATTTAATTAAAATATTATTGACATAACGGATAAAAAGTGTAAAATATAGCCTTGCTGTCTTGATACAGCTGTAGAATCATGGAAGTTAAGGTAATCCCTTGTTTTCCTGATTTAAAAGCAAACAAAACAAGCAGATTTTTATTTTTTTTTGTGTTCTTTAAAAACAAAGCAGTTGTGTCGGCGACAGTAGGCCGGTATCGGCCTTCCGATAGGCTGAGTGGAATGACTGATGATAAGGTGTTCGCCTTAAGGCGAATACAGGCAGCCAAGCTCAGTTACACGTTGCCCTTTGGGCAACGTGTAACTGAGCTCCTTAGCTTGTAAATTATGCTGGGCGAGTTTAACAGAGACAGTTGGATAGAATATAAAATAATTAGGTGGGCCGGTAGCTCAGTTGGTAGAGCACCGCCCTTTTAAGGCGGGCGTCGCGAGTTCGACTCTCGCCCGGCTCACCAGAAATTTTCGCTCAAGCGAAAATTTGGAGCAAGTGAGCAGATTGACACGCCTTCGTTAATACTTTGGCGTGCGAGCCAGTTGAGCAGGTTGACAAACAAGGCTTTTGCGAACCTGCGGTCAAACTGCTCAATCTGTTTAATCTGCTCAGGTTCAGGTTTGTTTGAAAACAGAAGACGGAACATACATAAGGAGGCTTTACAATGTACGCAGTGGTTGAGATCGGCGGGAAGCAGTACAAGATGGCTGAAGGCCAGGTGGTAAAAGTCGAACAGATTATCGGAGTTGGCAAAGAAGTCACTTTTGACAGTGTTCTTTTAATAGCCACAGAAGGCGAGATCAAGGTTGGCAAGCCCAAACTTGAGAACGTTAAGATAGTTTGCCAGGTTTTGGACGCGGAAGTGAAAGGCGAAAAGTTCATGGTTTTCAAATGGAGGCGCAGGAAGAACTCCAAGAAACGCATGGGCCACAGGAGAAAATTCACGGTGCTCAAGGTAAAATCAATACAACTGTAGAAATAACAGTTTAAATTTAAAAATCAGGTTAGGATGGTGAAGCTCAAATGGCACACACGAAGGCACAGGGCAGTTCAAGGAACGGAAGGGATTCAGCCGGCCAGAGGCTCGGCGTTAAGGCATACGGAGAGAACCTCGTCACAGCTGGTTCCATTATTGTAAGGCAGCGCGGAACGAAGATCAAAGCGCACCTCAATGTAGGCATGGGCAAGGACCACACCCTTTTCGCGAAGGTAAACGGCATTGTGAAATTCGAAAAGACAGGAAAAGGCAAGTTTGTGAGCGTAATACCGGTAGCCGCGGCACAGTAAATTCACAGTTTATATTATTATAAGCGGGCCTTATGGCCCGCTTTTTTTTTGCCGCTTTTCCCCGGATTAAATATGCTATAATTGTGATGGTTGCTTTGTTTTAAAAAACATCCCGCGAGAAGGTGTAAGTTGAGCTTAAAAGAAAAAATTCCGGGTTTTTACGCGGCCGCGGTATATATATGGAACAGCACCGTGAAGGCATTTTTTAACATAAAAAATTTTCATGTCTTCCTTTTTTCCGCGTATCCTGTGCTTTTTCTCTATGAAAATAACTGGAAATACCTCGGTTTTAATGAGATTATATTTCCGCTGTGCCTTGTCATGGCCGGCGCTTTCGCGCTTTTCTGCCTGGTAAACCTCATTGTCCGCGACGGGCTAAAAACCTCGGCAATGGTCTCTCTTTTTCTGGTGGTGTTCTTTTCCTACGGACATGTTTATTCGTTGTATATGGACCACTTCCACGGGCATACCGGGCACGGCCCCCTGCTTACTTTTACCGTCCTGTTTTACCTGGCCCTTATCCTGCCGGTTTTTTTATATCCAAAGTTCAGGGACGTTTTTGTAAGGTATCTGGGTGTATTGTCGGTGCTGCTCATAACGGTCACCATATTACGGTTTACCGGAACGGGCATACATAATTTTAAGGAGTATCTGTCCAATCCCAACGCCAATGCCTTTGCCAACGCCTATAAAAACACCGCCAGTCCGGCGGTGCCTTTTGACGTAAAAGATCACAGTGACGACCCCGACATATATTACATAATCCTCGATTCGTATTCCAACTCGCGCGCACTTAAGGAATATTACCGGTTTGACAACGGCGCTTTTATTTCCTGGCTGAGAAAAGCCGGGTTTGTACTGCCTAAAAATCCATGGACCAATTATTGCCAGACAGCGCTGTCCCTGGGCTCCTCGCTTAATATGGATTATCTGTTTAACCTGACAAAGGTACCGGACGAAAAGACCAATGATGACAGGTCATACATGTCCAAACTCATAGAGAACAGCGCCGTAAGCAGGTACCTGAAATCCATCGGATATACCACGGTCAAGTTCTTATACGGCTATGACATCACGGATGCCTTTAAGGCGGATGTGATAATAAGTTCCGCGGGCGATTACTTTATTCATGAGTTTGAGAACGAACTCGCCAACACAACCCTGCTTATAAGCTTTAAGATTTTTATGGAAAGCCAGGGTGAGATCGCCGCCAAATCGCGCAGGGTAATGACCATGCTTGAGGGGCTGCCTATGGTGGCCACAAAGATCAAATCGCCAAAATTTGTTTTTGTGCACATACTTGTCCCGCACCCGCCTTTTGTTTTTGACAAGGACGGGATGACCGATAAATACATCAACGCGACCGAGTCGCCCGGGGATGAGCCGAGTTCGGAGCTGACACGCGTTTATAAGGAAGGCTACATAGGGCAGATTGAATTCATAAACAATCGTATAGAGCAGGTTATCCAACAGCTGATCCAGAATTCATCAAGGCCGCCGGTAATAATACTTCAGGCCGATCATGGCTCCGGAATGACTTTTTTTCGCCAGCTGAAAAACACGAATATCTACGACAGATTCTCGATCTTAAACGCATATTACCTGCCGCTCGGGGGAAGTTCGGTTATTTATAACGGCATAACTCCGGTTAACTCTTTCAGGATGATATTGAATTACTATTTTGGGACCAACTACAGCAGGCTGCCGGAAAGGAGTTTCTTCTCGGCATTTTTCAGTCCATATAATTTTACAGAAATAACCGACAGCCTGAAAAAACACAATATTGATGGTCCGGCCCGTTAAAGGCTGCGGTAAAAACAATCGAAATCCCCGTTGTTTTATGTGGTATAATGTCTAAAATTCAAAGCGGAGAATAAAATGTTCATAGATCACTCAAAGATAAAAGTCATATCAGGCAAGGGCGGGGACGGGGCCAATACTTTCCGGCACGAAAAATTCACCCCCAAGGGCGGTCCTGACGGCGGGGACGGCGGAAGGGGCGGGCATATCATATTTGAATCCGACAGGAACATGACCACCCTTATTGATTTCCATAATAACAAACAGTTTAAAGCCAAAGAAGGCGGCAAGGGATTCGGGTCAAAAATGCACGGCAGGAACGCGGAAGATATTACCCTGAGAGTGCCGCTGGGGACCATGATAAAGGATACCAGGACCGGGCTGCTGATCAAGGACATGACTACGGACAAGGAAACATTTATAGTGGCAAAAGGCGGCCGGGGCGGCAGGGGTAACTGGCATTTCAGAACATCCACAAGACAGGCGCCGACATTCTATGAAAAAGGCGAGCCTGTTGAGGAAAAGGAAATAACCCTTGAGCTTAAGATCATGGCGGACGTCGGGATCATCGGGATGGCGAACGCGGGCAAGTCGACTTTATTGTCAAAGATATCGAACGCGCACCCGAAGATAGCCGACTATCCTTTCACTACGCTCTCCCCGGTGCTCGGAATAGTAAAATACGGGGATGTGGACTCTTTCGTGGTAGCCGACATTCCCGGCCTTATAGAGGGAGCTTCCCACGGCAAGGGCCTCGGGTTTGATTTTTTAAGGCATATCGAAAGGACGAGGCTTTACATACACGTGGTGGACCCGACCCAGGGCAACGCGTACAGGAATTATATAATGATCAACAAGGAATTGAAAGCATACGATAAAAAACTTATAAAAAGGCCGCAGATAGTCGTGGTCAATAAGACGGAACTGCTCAGCCCAAAGGAAATAAAGCAGATCAAGGCTGATTTTAAGAAAAAGAAGATAGAGATCGACATGATATCGGCCAAAAATAATGTGGGGCTGGACAAAGTGCTGCATAAAGTCTACAAATTGTTCAAAAAACTCGAGCCTTTGCCGGAGGAAATGCCGCAGGCCATACCCGAAGTGCAGGACAAATTATGGCTTGAAAAAGAGGACGAGGGAGTTTATATTTTAAGGAGCGTCAAGGTTGAGCGTTTTGTCTCCATGCTGGATTTTAAATCCGACGAGACGCTGCTGGTCTTCAGGAAATACCTGGAAAAAGAGGGCCTGAATGATTTCTTCAGGCATAACGGAGTGGAACCCGGGGACGCGATAATCATCGGGGATAAGGAATTTGTATACGAGGAAGGATAGTTTTTAAGAATAATCGGTAATTACAAATTTGAAACGCGGCGTAGGGAACGCATATATGCGTTCCGCCGGGGCAAACGGAGCGTCTTATGTACAAACGCATTGTGGTAAAGGTAGGAACAAACCTGTTAACCGACGGCAAGGGAATCAAAAAGACATTTTTAAACTCCCTTGTTGGCCAGCTTAGCAGCCTCCATTCAAAGGGCAAAGACATCATCCTTGTCACGTCGGGCGCCATCGGCATGGGCATTAAAAAACTCGGAATGGATAAAAAACCCACAGCCATTTCGGAAAAGCAGGCGGTTGCCGCAGTCGGGCAGATCGTGCTCATGCAGTCTTATGAAACGGCGTTTACTTCAAATAACATTTCTGTCGCACAGGTGCTCCTCGGCCACGATGACATAAAGAACAAAACCAAAAATGCCAACGCGAGGAACACGCTTAACAAACTCCTTGAATGGAAAGTGATACCCGTAATTAATGAGAACGACACCGTCGCCACCGACGAGATCAAGTTCGGCGATAATGACACCCTGGCAGGCATAGTGGGCAGCCTTGTTTCGGCCGATATGGTCATCATCCTTACATCGGTCGACGGCATATATGACAAGAACCCGGACTGCAACGCCGACGCGAAGATCATCAGCGAGATCACGGACATCAATGAAGCCATTAAGAATATAAACACGGACGGCCACACAAGCATGGGTACGGGCGGTATGATAACAAAGCTCGAGGCCGCAAGGAAACTTAACTATGTGGGAATACCGCTGGCCATAGCCAACGGCAACAAAGAAGGCGTCATAGAGCATATAGTATCCGGGAAGAACGGCGGGACCATAGTCAGGCAGAAGGATATTAAAGTAGGGTCAAAAAAGACGTATATACTCATGTCTTTGAAAGAAAAGGGCAAGATCAAGGTTGATGACGGTGCTAAAACAGCGCTTTTAACATCCGGAAAAAGCCTGCTTGCGGTGGGTATTAAGTCCGTCAGCGGAGAATTTAACTTTGGCGACGCGGTTGAGATAGTGGACGGGGACGGCAATAAACTGGGCAAAGGCATAACCAACTATTCCTCGGAAGACGTGGCCGCGATAAAAGGCAGAAGGAACGCGGAGATAAAAAAGGAACTAGGGGATTTGTTCTATGAGGAAGTTATAAACAGGGACAATCTGTTTATATATAAATAGCGGTTTAATTTTTTTGGATTATTGTTTGGATAAAAAGGCAGGCTGTCATTGCGAGGATCCGTTCCTGTTGTTTGGCGACGAAGCCTACAGTCCATGGAACATGGAAATCTCTGTTCCACGATAAGCCTTAGACTACGGTTCTCCACAAAAGTACAGAGATTGCTTCGTCGCTGAAAAGCTCGCTCCTCGCAATGACGGTCCATAGAACACAAAACAATCCGTTTCGGAAAGGCAGTTATGACCAACCGCCAGATCATAGAAGTACTCCACAAAATATCCGAACTGCTCGAACTCAAAAACGAGAACAAATTCAAGATACGCGCGTATGTAAAATTATCCCAGTTCCTGTCCGGCTACGAGCATGAACTTGAGGATATTTATAAAAAGGGCGGCTTGAAGGCACTGACGGAAGTCCCCAACCTAGGCGAGGGTATAGGCAAGAAAATAGCCGAACTCATAGACACGGGCAAATTAAAATACGTCGAGGAGCTTGAAAAAGGGCTGCCTCCGGGGGTGGATAAGTTCCTGGACATACCCGGAATGGGGCCAAAGACCGCTTTGTTTGTGGCTGACAAACTTAAAGTCAACACTGTTGAAGAACTCGAGGAAGCCATTAAAGAGCATAAATTAAAGGATTTCAAGGGCTTTGGGGAAAAGACCGAGGCAAAGATCCTAAGCGGCATAGAAAAACACAAAAACGGGATGCAGAGAAAACTCCTCGGTTACGCCTATCCGATTGCCGAAGCCATAATAAAACAGCTAAAAGCCTCCCATAAGATCGACAGGATAGAGGCAGCCGGGTCCCTGCGGCGCATGAAAGAAACCGTGGGGGATATAGACATACTCGCGGCTTCGCCTGATAAATCCATAATGGAAACTTTCTGCACTTTAAAAGATGTAAGCGCTGTCATTTCAAAGGGGGAGACAAAGTCCTCCATATACACGGTTTACGGCATACAGGTGGACATTAGGCTTGTGGATAAAGAAGCGTACGGCGCGGCATTGCAGTATTTCACGGGGTGCAGGGAACACAATGTTTTCATAAGGGAACTGGCTGTAAAGTCCGGTCTTAAGCTGAATGAGTACGGGCTTTTTAAAGCCAAAACCGGCAAGCTTGTGGCGTGTGAGAACGAGGAAGAGATTTACGGGGCGCTCGGATTGCAGTATATACCGCCGGAACTGCGTGAAGGTTCGGATGAGATAGAGGCCGCCGCCGGGAAAAAGATACCGGAACTTATAAAACAGAGTGATATAAAAGGCGATCTGCACTGCCACACGTCGTATTCGGACGGGTATGATACCATAGAAGCCATGTCTGAAGCGGCGAAGAAATACGGTTATGAATATATGTCCATAAGCGACCACTCGCAATCCCTGAAGGTGGCCCGCGGGCTTACCCCGGAAAGCCTCGTAAAGCAGGAAAAGGAAATCGACGCACTGAACAAAAAAAGCGGGGGGTTTTGGATATTCAAGAGCGCGGAAGTGGATATACTTAAGGACGGGTCGCTTGATTACGATGAAAGAACACTTGAAAAATTGGATATTGTCATAGGTTCGGTCCACAGTAATTTCAATATGACCAGGAAAGAAATGACGGGGCGTTTTCTCAAAGCCATGGACAACAAATACCTGACAATGATAGGGCATATAAGCGGCCGCGTCATTAACCACCGCGACCCATACGAGCTCGATTACCAGGAGATTTTTAAGAAGGCTATAAAAAACGGCATCGCGATAGAGATTAACGCCAACCCGGAAAGGCTTGACCTGATAGACGTAAGGGTAAAAGAGGCCGTCAGGATGGGCGTCAAACTCTGCATTAACACGGATTCGCACGCCAAAGACAACCTGAACCATATGCGTTATGGTGTTGGCACGGCCCGACGGGGTTGGGCGACAAAGGCGGATATAATCAATACTATGACCCTTAAGCAGATTGAAAAGTGGATCAAGGGGAGGAGGCAAGTCGGCTAATTATTTTTTACAGACATAATCCTTCGTATAATCCCTTCCTTTATGCCTCACCCTGAGTCTTATGTATATCCTGTATTTATCTATCTCGCTTATGGTGTGATAAAGCACGTCCCGCCCCAGGTTGTCTTCGCCTGACATTTCCGGCTGGGAGCCGTTGTCTTCGTAGTCATGCACTGCAAGGGTGAGGGCCGAGTTGAGCAGCCACTTCACTTTCATGCTGTCGTAATAAGCGCCGGCGGAAAGCCTTGCGCCCAGCCCGTAGATGAAGATAAAAAAATTAAGCGTTATGACCAGGAGGCTTAAAAACAGCACAAGGAGTTTTTTCATTTGAATATGTCCGTTCCTTTTTCAGGAACCGGGAGGAAGTCCGGAAGCACAGAGGAAAACTGCTGAAAATTTACCCCGCCTATGGAGCATGTGAATTCGAGGACATTGCCGGACGAGTTAAGGGCGCACTCCGGAAAGTCCCTGTAATAGATGGTCCTGTGTTTTCTTCCAGTCGCCGGAGACGGGATCATGGAGAACATCAGTATATGCCCGGATATCGTGATCGCGCAGTGGTCAAAATTTTCAGGCATTATCGTGCCGTCCAAATTGACTGAAGGTATCTTTATAATGGCTGTGTTTGCGTCCGCTTTCAAACCCCCAAGGGTATCTTCCAGGGCGCAGGCAAGGCCCGTTGCGCCGGATATTTTGGAACGGGCGCGCATGAAACCGTCATAAGCGGTAAATTTGGATATGCAGGAGAAAAACAATATCAAAATTGCCACGGTCGCGGCGCAGGACAGGATAAATATTATTTTTTTCACGGGTATCACCTGCGTTCCCTTGCGTCAAGAAGGGTTTCAAGGGTTACGGATGAAAACCCCGGTTTTTTGACCACTACCGCAGCCTGGCGGATTGAAAAAACAGATTTATAGTAGGAACTATATAAGGTGCCGCGCAATTGCCTGTCCTGTTCAAGGATCACATTCGACTGGTATGCAGGGAGCCTGACGGGTTCGGCCGTATTACCGGCTATCTGGGGCATGGAGCGCAGGAACTCAAGCTGGTTTTCAGCGGCCAGAAGGGCCATCCTTGTGTTATAAGAATCGGCTGTCATATATATTCCCGCCACCCCGAGCAGGACAGCCATGGCGAGGGCGGCGTGAAGCGGGCTTATTTTTCCGCGCATTATTTTGCTTCCCTGAGCCAGTTCCTGACGTCATCCAGGCAAGTCGGGGAATAACCCACGTATATGAACTGTATTATCCCGCGCGGATCTATGATAAGTATGGCGGGCCGCGCGGGAAACGAGTATGCCTTTGGAATATTCCCGGAAAGCGTGCGGTAGCGCAGCTTAAGCAGGGAAGTGGCTTCGCTTATTTCAGCGTGTTGTTTGTCCGAGGTTATATTGAACCATAACAGCCCCGGCCTTAAACGTGCCATGGAAGCGACTGTGCCTGTTATGAGCGTTTTTAGTTTTGAGGATCCGGGGGATAAATCCAAAAACGCCAGCACTATGAAGCGTTTTCCCACAAGGGCGCTCAGATTATATACTGTGGTATTTTTCATCCCCAGGATGAAGTCGGTGAAAGATACGCCTGTTTTTATCGAATCCTTATTGTTCATCACGCTTGTGCCGGATAATCCGGCGGCGGTAAAGAGCAAAAACAGCACAATGACGACCGCAGGTTTTAACTGTTTCAACATTTTTATTTCCCCATGCAAAAGTTTGAAAATATTCTTTCCAGGACGTCTTCCGTGGCTATTTCACCCGTGATAGACGCCGTTTCTCCGGCGGCGGACTTTACGTGCTCGGCCGCTATTTCATAACCCAATAAATAGTTCAGGGAAAGCAGGCCTTCCTGCATTTCCTTAAGCGCCCTTGCCAGCGCCGTCTTATGGCGTAGCGCGGATATCACGGGCTCTTCCCGGTCATCCAGGCCCATGGAACTTATTATAGTATCTTTAAGGGTTTTTGTTAAGCCGTTTATATTTTCATTTTTAAGGGCGCTGACCAGCACGACAGGAACCGCGGCATTGAGTTTTTGCATGATAAAATCGGGTTCAAAGGCGTGCTCCAGGTCGGACTTGTTAAGGGCGACCACATGGGGCCTGTCCTTGAGTTCCATGTAAAGCAGGCCGTCCTCTTCAGTGAAGGGAGAAGAAATATCCACTGCAAATATGACGGCATCACAGCCGGTCACCGCCGCTTTTGCCCGCCTTATGCCCTCTTCTTCGATCGGGTTTGAGGCGTTCCTTATGCCGGCTGTATCTGTAAGCGTCACGGGAATGCCTTCCATAACCACGGATTCCTCCAGGGTATCCCTTGTTGTACCGGGTATGTCGGTCACAATGGCCCTGTTCAGGCCGGTAAGCGCGTTTAAAAGGCTGGATTTTCCGGCATTGGGCCTGCCTGTTATGGTTACCCTGACGCCTTCCCTGATAAGCAGGCCCTTGTCCGCGCTTTTGATAAGCTTTTCAAGCGAGATTATTATGGACTCAAAACGCGCGGCCACGTCAGCCCTGGCCGACGGTTCCTCTTCATTTTCAAAATCCACGTCAGCCTCGAGCATGGCCAGGACGCCTATGAGCTGTTCCCTGAGTTTTTCTATCACTTCTTTTTCAGCGCCGAAAAGCTGGTTCAGCGAGAGTTTAAGCGCGCCGTCTGTGCGCGCGGAAATTATATCGCATACCGCCTCGGCTTTTGTAAGGTCCATTTTTGAGTTCAAATAAGAGCGCCTTGTAAAATCCCCGGGCCCGGCGGGTACGGCCCCGTATTTGACAAGCAGCTCCATGACCTTGCGCAATATGAGCGGATTGCCGTGGCAGGAAAGTTCGGCCATATCCTCGCCAGTATATGAGTCGGGGGACCTAAAGACCGAAAGCAGGGCCTCGTCAAGGGCCGTTTCATTGTCACGTATCACGCCCAAAGACAGGGAGCCGCGGGGGGTATTGGCCATGTTCCTTGACCTGTTCCTGAAATGGAATATTTTTTGTATTATTTCAAAGGTTGCCGGCCCCGAGACGCGGATAATGCCGAGCGGAGCGCGTGACACGCCGGTCGCTATGGCGGCTATTGTGGCGTTTTGGATCTTCATAAAAGCGAGGTAATGACTACCTTTTTGTAGGAACCCCTGCCTATGGAAAAAGTTTTTATGTTGCCCATATTTTTCACCTCTTCGTGTATCAGCTTCCTCTCATATGATGGGAGAAAATCCGTGATACTTTCAGAGAGCGTTTCCGCGGCTTTTTCCGCCATGGTCTTTACCACGCCCTTAAGGTACGCGGCGCGTTTGTCCACGTATGAATCGACGTCTATGATAACCTGGGTATGGCGTTTTAAGTTTTTGTCCAGCGCGTTTGAGAGAAGGTACTGCATGGCCATGATATTCTGGCCGTTTTTTCCTATCAGAAGGCCGTCTTTGCCTGGGGTTGTGACACGCAGAATGACAGCGTCCCCGTGTTTTACAGACTCGGTCTTAAATACCGTAAAACGCATGAGGGTGAGCAGATTTTCGACTATTTCCCTGGCATAAGCCGTATCATCGTCCGATATGAAGGCGGGCCTTGGTATGGAACCCGGCGCGGGCCGTACTGAGCACTCCACGGTATATTCTTTTTTATCAATGAATACTTTTTCGCAAACGAGGTTTAATGAAACCGACTCAAGCGGGACATTCGCCTCGTTTAAAAATTCCCTGACCGCGTGTGAAACCGTCGCCCCTGTTTTTTTGACGCTGTTCATGTAAACCTCCGGATCTTTTTAATGCTTTATTTATTTAGACTTGTTAACCAGCATTTGCTGCGCTATACCGAGTACGTTTGATATGCTCCAGTAAAGCATGAGGCCGGCCGGCCATGAAAATGCCATATAGGTCAGGAATATCGGCATGCCGTACATCATTATTTTTTGCGACTGGTCGTTTTCTGTGTTCATGGAAGGCTGTGTCGACATCTTCTGCTGAAGCAGCATGGTAAGACCCATGAATATGGGGAGCACGTAGAACGGGTCGGGTTTGGACAGGTCCTTAAGCCAGAACGCGAAATTGGCGCCCTTTAATTCCACGACATTGATGAGCGTGCCGTAGAGCGCGATGAATATGGGAAGCTGCAGGAGCATGGGCAGGCATCCGCCAAAGGGGTTTATTTTATATTCCTGGTAAAGTTTCATGGTCTCTTCGTTAAGTTTCTGGGCGTCGTCCTTATATATTTTTTTCAGCGTTTCCATGCGCGGCTTTATCACGGCCATCTTTGACTGCGTTTCCTTCATCTGTTTAAAACTGGAATTTGAAGGTATCCATAGGATCACCCTGATAAGGAACGTGAGCAGCAGTATGGCTATACCGTAATTTTTTGTCAGTTTATAGATGTAATCCAGGCCGTAGAACATCCACTCCCCCAGGAACCTGATGGCGCCGAGGTCTATGATCTTGTCCATGCCGAGTTTTTTGAGCCTGTGGAATTCCGCCGGACCTATATACGAGTCTATTGATATATCCTCTTCCGAGCCGCCGTTGACAAGCACGTCGCGCAGGTTCATGCCGAGGTACACAAAGCCGCCTGCTTCGTCCTTGATGACGGAGCTCTTGATGTCGGCTTTTAGGACCGGTTTGAGCGCCGAGGTGAAGTAAAGGTCCTTCATGGCGATCCAGTCGGGAATAGCGTCCAGGACGGTTATTTTGTTCTCCCTGCTTTTTAAGTTGGTGGTGATCAGCTTGAAAGTTTTGGCGTATGTGTAAACAACCTTGTTGTACCCGCCGCCCGTGCCGCTTTTTACATGGGTAAGTTCGCCCGGAAGGTAGTGCACGTTGGGGCCGTATGAGTATTGGAGGTCCTTGAAAGCGTATGGGGCCCCTGATTTATTGATGAATCTTAGTTTCGTGTTAACCGTATAGGAGTCGTCCGGGACGGAGAATTCTTTTATTACGGTTATCCCGGGTTTTATCTGTTTTGAAAAGGATATGGTCTGTGTGCCGTTGGCCGAGGATATACCTTCATTTTTCCAGGCTGAATCCACGAGGTTTGTTTCGGCCGAATAAAGGCTTAAGTATGTGGAAACGCTCCTTGCGGGGAGCATTTCGAGCTGTTCTTCCTTCCCGTTCTTCATGTCATTGTATTTTTTGAGCTTAAAACTTGAAAGCGATCCGCCTATGTTTGAAAATGAAATGACAGCGAGGTTATTTTCCAGCGTAAATAATTTCTCGTCGGTAGTCCTGATAGTGGAAGGTATCATTTGCGCGGAAGGGACCTGTGCCGAGGCCGTCAGGGAGCTTCCCGCAGGGGCCACAGCCGGGTTCTGGGCCGTGCCTGTTGCCGCGGCGGCGCCCGGAGCTTTCGGTTTCGGCCCGTAAAAATAATTAAAGCCAAAAAAAACAGCGCCGGATATCAGGAAAAACACTATAAGCCTTGTAGTTTCGTTTCTCATTAAAAAACCTCCTAATAAAGTGGGTAACAATTACATTAGTTTAAAGTTCTAAGTTTTAAGAGAATTCAAAAGCAATCTTAAAACTTAGAACTGTTCTTATCTGTCTTCAAGGTAAAGGATCGTACCCGCCCTTGCTCCACGGATTGCACCGCAGGACCCTTTTTATTGCCAGCAGGCCTCCTTTTACAGAACCATATTTTTCTATGGCTTGCATTCCGTATTCGGAGCATGTCGGGTGGAACCTGCAGGACTGCGGCAGGTAAGGGGAGACCGCCTTTTTGTAAAACATTATCAGGGTTATCAGCAGTTTTTTCACTTTAAAGCCTCTTTTTTGCCCCTTCAAATAGCCCGGCCAGGTTCGCGTCTATTTCGGCGAAAGACTTCAAGGCCGGCATACCGCGCCTGGGCATTATAAGAACGGTAACGTCATTCAGGGAACTTTTATGTTTATGGTAAGCGGCCCTGATCCAGCGTTTATACCTGTTGCGGTCAACGCTTAAGTTTATGGATTTTTTTGCGATATTGGCCACAAAAAAGCCAGTTTTATGACCCACGGGTTTTGTCATATATACGGAAAAAAAGGTATTTCCTTCTTTTATCCCGTTTTTAAGGATGAATTTTATATCCTTTGTCTTGGGCGTCTGGCGTCCGATGTATGTAACCCCGGGTTTTTATATAGTTTATAGTGTGAATTTAACATTTAAATTCAAAATTTAAACTTAAATTTGTCCTATTTGGGCCTTGTAAGGGCCTTACGTCCCTTGCGGCGCCTGGCATTGATGACCCTTCTGCCGTTCTTTGTGAGCATTCTTTTTCTGAAGCCGTGTTTCTTTTTTGCTTTTCTTCTATTGGGCTGAAACGTCCTTTTTGGCATCTTTTCTCTCCGTTTTATATAGAATATAAGGGTTTTGTAAAAAACCGTAAGAATTATAAAGGAATAAGGCGTATGTGTCAATAGTAAAGGTATGTCAATGGTCCATGGTACAAAGGTCCGGTGTCCAAGGAAAATGAGGCAAAAACAGACGCGTTTTATTTGACTTTGAGTGATTAAGCGGCTATACTTGGCCTAATTCACATTCAAATTAAGGAAGGAGGTGAATATATGAAAAAAATGTTAATATTGGTTTTATCGCTGGTTTTGACGGCTTCCGTGGCTTTTGCGCAGGAGAAAGCGGCTGCGGCTCCTGAAAAAGCCGTACAAATGGAAGGGACCATCATAGACAACGCTTGCGCCACGGCTAATAAGGCAAAACTTCCCGAATTCATCAAGACACATCCCAAATCATGCGCCTTAATGCCGAACTGCGTCAAGAGCGGGTATTCTTTGTACCTGCCGGACGGCACTTTAAAAGCTTTTGACAAAACAAGCAACGTAAAGATCGAGATGTTCCTTAAGAAAAAAGCGAGCAGGCTCGATGTCATGCTGACCGTCAAGGAAAAGAACGGGGAACTTCAATTAATAACTATAATGAACTCCATGAAAAAAACCGCGCCTGCAAAGACCGCGGCAAAGGCGTAATCTGAATGTTTTGATTTACGGAACTTCCGGGGTCCGCCATTCGTCTAATTTTTGTAGGTCTCAAAAACCTATTCCCCGGGAGTTTCCCTACCCCTCCCAAACCCCTTATACTCCCGGGGATTCTAAAAAAATCACCCCGGCCGCAAACGGCCGGGGTTTTTTTATCTGTTCTGTGTTATCTGTTCTATGTTCTATGTTTTAACGCCCTTCAAACACAGAACACAGAACAGAGAACACAGAACAAACCGAAAAATCCTTTACAACAAACTCCCCGTTATGATATATTGAAAAAAAACGGGAGGCGTCAAAATGGATAATTTAAACATCAGGGAAAACACTGCGGCTTGCGGAATAGATTGTTTTAACTGTGAATTTTTCCACACCAATATTCAGGGATTTTTTGAGACCATGGACCCCCAGCGCAAGGCGGGATTTTTGGCCAGGGGCGCCACGGTTGAAAAATTGAGCTGCAAAGGCTGCAGGCTCGACGGCTGCAAGATGCTTGGGGGCGCCTGCGAAACCCTCAAATGCATAAAGGAAAAAGGCCATGAGTTCTGCTATGAGTGCGCTTCTTTTCCGTGCTCCAAACTCCAGCCGCTTGCCGAAGGCGCCGACAGGTACCCGCACAATTTGAAAGTATATAACCTCATGCGCATTAAGAACGTGGGAGTAGAGGCATGGGCTAAGGAAACCACAGAGATAAGGAAAAAATATTTTAAAGGGAAGTTCATGGTAGGCGCGGGCCCGCAGATATAGCCGGAACAGTAATTGGACCAACTTTTGAACATTTAAACAATAAACAGCGGCGTGGTATCTTGTTGTTGCGAGGGAAATTTTAAAATATAAATGGGATGTTTTATGTATAAAAAAGAAAATGAAGACGGGTTGGGCGGCCGGATTATCAGGGACCTTTCCGGACTTGACCCGAAATTCAGGCAGAGTTCCAAATTTGCTGCCGAAGAAATAATCCGGGGAGGCATTGACCTGTACGATATTGTATTTAATGCGGCCATTTCGGGTGATGGGTATGACGCGGCAAGGTGCGCCGAAGCTTGCGCCAGGGCTGCCGCTATAAAGCCGGAAATTGCCGAAAACTCGGTAAAGAAACTCATGGCAGCCATACTAAAAGGGCAGGACGGGGAAATAAGGTATTATCTCAGCGTTATACTGATCTATGTGAATGTTCCAAAAAAACAGGCAAAAAAATGCGCCGTTATGCTAGCCGAATGGATTAAAGAAGAGACCGGCAGGGGGGCAAGGGCGGCTTTTCTTGAGGCTATAGCGTATCTATCATTCATTGACCCGGAATTAAAGCCTCTTGCTTCAACACTCCTGGGAGAAGCCCTAAAATCGCCAATTCCATCCTATGCGGCAAGGGCAAGGCAGATAATAATGCGGATGGGGAAGTGAATTGTTCTGTGTTCTGTGTTGAAACAGAGAACAGAGAACAACCCAGCCTTACTTGGGCTCCGGGCTTTGGGCTATGGCAACTTTTTTATACGGCTTATCAAACCGATTTTCATAAGCTGTATTCCTTTTCAACCAGCTTGTGAAATACCAGTCGGCCAGGCCCGTTATTTTCATGAGCAAGAACACCGGGTACATCAGCGGGCTGAATTTGTAAGGCAGTTTCATCCTTGATATGATGGTTTTATCCAGGTATTCTGTCCTGCCGAATATCCTGCCAAGTTCCGTGAAGTCCGCGAAAAGTTTTTTTGTCATTGACGGCGGCATGACCTGTATGCCCTCAACCCCGCCTTTGGCTATGGTTCCCAGATAAAAGCAGCCCAGTTTTACGCACAGCTTTTTCAGGTATTTTTCCAGGAAGGCTATGTTTGCGCCCTCGGTAAAACCGGACTGCACTATGAAGCCTAGCTGCGGATTGGTTTTTTTCCCCTTGAATTCCTTAAGAGACTCTATGAATATCTTGACCTTCGCCGGCATGGAATCGGCGTAAAGGGGGAACGCTATTATGACAGCTTCCGATTCTTTGAAGAGCTTTTTGCCTGCCTGGTGATCACCGACGGACAGGTAAGCCAGTTCAAAACAATTACCCGGCGTTTCCATGAAACCCGTTGTGAATTTTTCAAGCAATATCTTTGTATTGCTTGCCTTATACCTTGGCGAGCCGTTAAAAATCGACAGTTTCATGTATGAGCTCCATTGGCGGTTTTTTTGTTGACGCGTAAAATATTACGGTGCTCCTGAAATTAAGGGCGAACCGTTCAAATATATCCCTGTTTATCTGCACATCCTCTTCGTCGGTATCGGCTTCGGCCTTGTATATGAAGGCAAGTTCGGGCGTGGTGCCATAACGCAGCGTATGGCGCGTCTCGCCCATGACAAGCTCGGAAAAGGGCAAAAGAAGCGGTACCATGCGTTCCTGCAGGGTTTTCGCCAGCGAGTGCATGAAACCCATGGCATAAGGCGCCGCGAAGACCACAAGGTCATTGTGGTTGATATGCGTGAGGATCTTATACACGTCATCCTTCAAAACGCATACGCCCGGTGTTTTTACCCAGCAATCCCAGCAGCCGATGCATGGTTTGACGTCCATATCGCGGACAGTCAGGTATTCCACGCTGTGAAGTTTAAGTTCCAGCCCGTTTTTGAATTCGACGGCGTACTTTTCAAATTCGGCGTCTTTTTTGTCCGGGTTTAGATTAAGCAATAGTATATTGATATGAAGTACCTCCGGTTAAGTGTTTAAGATGTTTATAGTCGGATGTTTTAGCTGTAACCTTTTATGGGAATATGATAGCAAAAAAGCCAGCCATAATCAATGGCGGATTAAGCAAGTGTCAATGCAAAATAAGAATGT
>PMTB01000107.1 GCA_003167475.1 candidate division FCPU426 bacterium
AAGATCATGGAACTCGCGCCGAGGGACATCACCTCGCGCTGCATACAGACGGAAATAAACCAGGGCAGGGGAATTAACGGAGGCAAGTACGTATACCTCGACCTGCGCCACCTTGGCAAAAAGAAGATCACTGAAAGGCTCCCGGGAATCAGGGACATCTGCATGGACTTCCTCGGGATAGACCCGATAAAACATCCGCTGCCGATACACCCGGTAATGCACTACACCATGGGGGGCATTGACACGAACCACGACGGAGTGACAAGCGTAAAGAATTTCTACGCGGCCGGCGAAGCAGCTTGCGTGAGCGTGCACGGGGCAAACAGGCTCGGCGGTAACTCACTGCTGGAAACGATCGTATTCGGCAGGCGTGCGGGCGAACACGCGGTAAAGAACTTAAAGGCCGATAAAGAAAAGAATATCAAGATAACCGAAGCCGCTGAAAAGGAACAGAAAAAATATATCGAGGGTCTTTTCAAGAAGGAAGGCACCGAGAACCCGTTCACGATAAAGAACCAGGTTTCCGCGATAATGGACGACAAGGTCGGGATTTTCAGGGAAGAATCAAATATGAAAAAAGCCGTGGACGAGGTCAAGGAACTGCGCATCAGGTACAACAGGGATTCAAGGCCCGTAAAGAGCGGCAAGATATACAACTATGACCTGCTGTGGTACCTGGAAATGAAAGGCTCCATAGACATAGCCGTGGTTGTGGCCGCAGGCGCCCTCGCCCGCAAGGAAAGCAGGGGCTCGCACTCGAGGACGGACTTCTTAAACCGCGACGACGTGAACTGGATGAAGCACACGGTGGCCACTTTCAACGACAAAGAACCGGCGATCACATACAAGCCGGTTGTGGTGACAAAACACAAGCCAGTGGAAAGGAAATACTAATGGAAAAAACATTCAGGATACTCAGGTATGACCCGGAAAACGGCCAGGCAGCGCGTTTTCAGGAATATAAAGTGCCGTATGAAAAGGGTTTGACAGTGCTGGAGGGCCTCTATTATATACTGGAGAATCTGGACGCCACACTGGCGTTCCGCTCTTCATGCAGGGCTGCCATATGCGGTTCATGCGCCATGCACATCAACGGCCAGTACAGGCTTGCCTGCCGCACGCAGGTTTCGGCGCTTAACTCGGATGTGATCACGGTAAGGCCGCTGTCGCACCTGACGATCCTAAAGGATCTCGTGGTGGATTTAAAGCCGTTCTTTGATAACTACAAAAAGATAGAACCGTATCTCCAGCCGGCAAAAGCCGGCACTGGAAAAGAATACCTGCAGTCCGAGAAAAAACGCGGGAAAATAGACAAGCTCGTTGACTGCGTCCTGTGCGCGGCCTGTTATGGCTCATGCCCTGTGGCATCCATGAACCCGAAATATCTGGGCCCCCACGCGCTTGTAGCCGCTTTAAGGTTCATCAACGACTCAAGGGACGGCAAATCGCAGGAGCGCCTGGCCATAGTCGCGAACGACGACGGCATTTTCAGGTGCCACACGATATTCAACTGCCAGCAGGTATGCCCAAAAGATATAGACCCGACAAACGCGATACTGAAGTTGAGGGTAAAATCATTTGTGTCGAAACTGACGGGGAAGATATAGGCTTTAAAAGGGACGAAAGAACTTTAGGCGGTAAAAAGGCGGAAGGAGCGATCCTTCCGCCTTTTTTTGCATTTAAGTCTGTTTAAAATCCTTCACAAAAATGTAGAGAGGGGGCTTGCTCCCTCTCCCAGTTGGATCCTAACGGATCTGCATTAAACACCCCGCTGAGAGAGGGAGCAAGCCCCCTCTCTACAAGTTCAAGAAATATGACGTGTCCGAAATAAAAAACCGTTGCTTTACTTCATATTCTCCACTATTTTTTTTCCGAACTCCGAACATTTCGCCAGGGTCGCGCCTTTCATCTGGCGCTCCAGGTCGTATGTCACGTATTTCTGGTCTATGGTTTTTTCTATCCCTTTTACTATAAGTTTTGCGGCTTCGTCCCAGCCCATGTGTTCGAGCATCATTACGCCCGATAAAATGACAGAACCCGGGTTTATCTTGTCCAACCCCGCGTATTTCGGGGCCGTGCCGTGGGTGGCTTCGAAGACCGCGTACTTGCCTATATTCGCGCCCGGCGCCAGACCAAGCCCGCCAACCTGCGCGGCCGCGGCGTCGGATAGGTAGTCGCCGTTTAAGTTCGGGGTGACCAATATCTCATATTCATCCGGCCTTAAGAGGAGCTGCTGGAACATCGCGTCCGCTATGCGGTCCTTGATTACTATTTTGCCCGCAGAGTCCTTGGGGTCCTTGACGTGGCCGCCGTCGATCGGCTCGGCACCGAATTCACGCTGTGCCAAGGCATATCCCCAGTCGCGAAAGCCCCCTTCCGTGAACTTCATTATGTTGCCCTTGTGCACTATGGTGATGGATTTTTTGCCCCTCTTCACCGCGTACTCTAAGGCCATCTTCATAAGGCGCCTGGAGCCGAATTCGCTCATGGGTTTGATGCCTATGCCGCTCTCCATAAGGATGCTTTTGTTGAAGTTCTCGTTGATGAATGAGATCATTTTTTTTGCCTCAGGCGTGCCTGCTTCCCACTCGATCCCCGAGTAAACGTCTTCCGTATTTTCCCTGAAAATGACTATGTCGAGTTTTTCCGGGGCCTTGACCGGGGAAGGGACGCCCGCAAAATAACGCACAGGCCGGACGCACGCGTAGAGATCAAGTTTCTGGCGCAGGGTTACGTTTAAGCTCCTGATGCCCCCGCCGATCGGCGTGGTCAGCGGCCCCTTTATGGCGACCACGTATTCCTTTATATCATCGATCGTGGCGTCCGGAAGGTAATTGCCTGTCTTTTCCTTTGCCTTTTCTCCCGCGTAAATCTCTTTCCACTCTATTTTGCGCGAGCCTTTGTAAGCCGTATGCACAGCCCCGTCAAAGACGGCTTGTGAAGCCGCCCAGATATCGGGTCCAACCCCGTCACCCTCAATAAAACAAATAATGGGGTTTTCAGGGACTTTCAGAGCCCCATTTGCGTCTACCGTAATCTTTTCTGCCATAAAAGGCACCTCCGGGTTGTATTTTCTATAATACTACCATATTAGTAGGGTTTAATCAAGAAGAAACAACAATATAAATGAACCGGAATCCATTGGGCTTTGTAAATGTTTTATGAAAATCGACGGCCGGGCGAACCATTGGGCCGACCACATGAAAAAGACAAGCGCGCGCAGACCCTATAAAATCCCGGCAGTTTTTATTTCCTAAAATAACGATTATCCTGTATAATTATAGGACGTTTGAACCAATTAAATTATTGAAAAAGGGGATTTATGACAACAGAAAATCCATACGGATACTTTTTAAACTCTAAAACCTCCAAGCAATGGCAGAAGTTCGGAGCCGTCAGGCGCTCGGGCGTTTTGGCCCCCTTGTTTTCACTTTACTCGGCTAATAGTTCCGGAATCGGGGAATTCCCCGACTTAAAACTGCTGGCTGACTGGTGCGTCAAGTGCGGGATGTCCATCATACAGCTGCTCCCTTTGAACGATACCGGCTTTGATTTTGCGCCTTACTCATGCCAGACCACATTTGCGCTTGAACCCATGTATTTGCGGCTCGACGATATAACAGGGGTCAACATACCTGATTTTGAGAGGGACATAAGCGCCATAAAGGGTAAATGTGGGGCGGCAAAGCGGGTCGACTACAGGATAAAAAAATTAAAATTAAAGACATTGTGGAAGATGTTTGAGTCCATAAAATCCGGGGATAAAAAATTTACTGATTTCAAAAATACCAATAAATTTTGGCTCGACAATTATGCCGTTTATAAGGTTTTAAAGGACAAGTATGCGCAGGCTTCCTGGGAAGACTGGGATGAGAAGTTTAAGTTCAAGGAAACCGGGACCATCAGCGCTTATACAACAGAAAATAGCGAGCAGGTGAATTTCCACAAATGGCTGCAGTGGCAGATATACCTGCAGTTCACGGCTGTAAAGGCTTACGCCAACAGCAAGGGCGTCTTCATACAGGGCGACCTGCCTTTTTTGGTCGCGCGCGATTCGGCCGACGTTTGGAGCAGCCAGAATTATTTTAAGCTCGACGTGTCCTCGGGCGCGCCGCCTGATATGTACTTTGCCAAGGGCCAGCGTTGGGGAATGCCCACTTATAACTGGGAGAAGATAAGTTCCTGCGGGTATGATTACCTGAAGGAAAAAGTAAAGTTCGCGCAGAATTTTTACGATATGTTCCGCATTGACCATTTTGTGGGGCTCTTCAGGTTATGGACCATCAAACTCGACGAACCATTGGCAACCTACGGATTGAACGGCCATTTTGACCCTGACAACCAGGAACTATGGAAAGTACACGGGCAGAATATACTAAAGGCAATGACCGATAACACGGACATGCTGCCATGCGCCGAGGACCTCGGAGTTGTGCCGGCATGCTCATATGAGACTCTTAAGGAATTTGCCATACCCGGAATGGATGTACAGAGGTGGACGCGCGACTGGGGAAACACATATGATTTTAAGGACGCCGGGAAGTACAGGGAAAATTCCATTTCCATAATATCCAGTCATGATATGTCTCCGCTTATTTTGTGGTGGGTAAACGAGGCTTCCACGGTGGACGCCCTGCTCGTGGAAAAGCTCTGCAATGAGAATAACTACGACATGTTCCACCTGATGAACATCCTTTTTGACCAGGCAGGCTCGACCAAACTGAGGCTGCGCTGGAAAAAAGAGGTCAGTACGCCCGAAGAAGTCTTAAAAAGGCTCGGCAAATCCAGGGAGCAGGCATGGATGTTCTGGGATATGCACAGGGAAAGTTATGATGAAAAGCAGAAGTTCTGGTCCATGCTCGGCCTGGAAGGCGCTTATTCCGACAAACCCACGAAAGAATTCATAGTTGCGGCGCTCCAAAAAATAAATTCCACAAAGTCGGTTTTTTCGATACAGCTCATACAGGACTGGATGTCGCTGGGGAATTTCTTTGACAAATGGCACATGGAGGATTTGCGCGTAAACGTGCCGGGGACGATGAACGACAATAATTGGTCCATAGTAATGCCCATACCGCTGGAAGAACTGATCAAGGCGGATATAAACAAGGATATAAAAAAAATCAATTCGGAAACTGGAAGGATTTAGAAACAGCAATTCCGAATTGGGGCGCGCTGTCATTGCGAGGAGCCGTTTTTGTATTATGGCGACGAAGCAATCTCAGTTNNGATTGCTTCGTCGCTGAGGGGCTTGCTCCTCGCAATGACAGGCTAACAAAACCGGGAGGTAACATGAAAAAAACTTTTCTTTTTGTTTTAACCGCACTTTTTGTATTATCAGCCGCTATCACCGCGGCTGACAACGGTTTTATAGAACGCGCCATGGTCAAGATATTCACCGTGGAGAACAACCCTGATTATTACCAGCCCTGGCAGATGACCGGGCAGCAGAGCTCTTCCGGGTCCGGCTGTATAATAGAGGGCAACAGGATACTTACCAACGCGCATGTGGTCAGCAATAATACCTTCATCCAGGTGAACAAGTCCGGCGAAACGCAGAAATACGTGGCGCGCGTCGTGGCAGTGGACCACGAATGCGACCTGGCGCTTTTGACCGTGGATGATAAAGACTTTTTCAGGAATTCATCCACGATGCCTTTGGGCGATGTGCCCGAGCCCGGCGATTCGGTCAAGGTATTCGGTTTTCCGGTCGGTGGCGACAAGCTATCGGTCACCGAAGGCGTTGTTTCCAGGATAGAGATCGGGCAGTATTCCCACAGCCTGCGCAGCTTCCTGACCATACAGATAGACGCGGCCATCAACCCGGGCAACAGCGGCGGGCCCGTGATAAGGAACAACCAGCTCATCGGCGTGGCGTTCCAGGGGCTCGAAAAAGCGCAGTCAATAGGATACGCAATACCTACGGTCATGATCAGGCACTTTTTAAACGACCTTAAGAAGAATAAAAAGTACAAAGGCTTCCCCACGCTCGGCATAAACACCCAGAGCCTGGAGAATGAGTCCTACAGGAAAAAACTCGGCATGCCCAAGCGTCAGACCGGAGTGGTCGTGGAGGCGGTTGAGTACGGCTCCTGTTCTTACGGAATTATAAAACCGGATGATGTGATACTTGCCATTGACGGCGTTAAAATTGAGAACGACGGCACCGTGCCGTACGGCAGCAGGGGCAGGCTTGACATGTCATTTATCACGGACCTTAAATATACCGGCGACAAGGTGAAGATAGACATTTTAAGGGACAAAAAACCCGTGAAACTCAATGTTGTGATGACCAATTACGTGCCTATATTGCCAAGGACCGAGTATGATGTAAAGCCCACCTATTATATATACGGGGGCGTGGTATTTACGCCGCTGACCATCAATTATATTTACAGTATCTGGGATTCTTCGCGCGGCAGGCCCGGCATACTCGAACGCATACTATATGAGAACGCCACGGATGAAAAGCAACAGATCGTTGTACTGCTCCAGGTACTGGCGGACGAAACCAACAAGGGGTATCATAACGTATCCAACATACCAGTGGTTGACGTGAACGGGGAAAAAATATCGGGCATAAAGGACCTTATAAACAAGATCGAGAACTGTAAAGGCGAGTACGTGGAAATAGGGCTTGAGGACCTTAGCAAGGTGGTCCTGGAAACCAAGAAATCCAGGGATGCGACGGCGCATATACTCGGCAGGTACGGCATAGTCTCGGACAGGTCGGAAAACCTGATAGAAAGCAAACCGTCGGCGGGCAACACCCCGGGGCTGCCGGGAGTGCCGGGGCTGTAGATTGAAATTTCGGTTCTATTGTTGGAAAGACCTTTAGGCCCAGATTGTCATTGCGAGGAGCCGTTTTTGGTTTATGGCGACGAAGCAATCCCTGTTCCACGATAAGCTCCTTTTATTTTTTGTATTTTATTGTGATGGATTTATTCCATGCTTTGCTCCGCAGATTTTGATTTAGACCAGATTGCTTCGTCGCTGAAGAACTCGCTCCTCGCAATGACAATTGGGGCGAAAAATCGGCTATCGGCCCTAACATGATTTTAACAATTAAAAGGTTGTAATATATTTGCAGCGGGTGTAAAATTTACACATGACTACGATGACGAGGGGAGCTGCGTCATTTTGCCGGGAAAAAGCCCGACAAAATAACCCGCTGTCCTTTTCAATTACCGCAAACCATAAGTGTTTGTCAATTGCCGAGGTGTCTTTATGTGCGCAGTAAAAAATGTGAAGCCGAAAAAGGAAAAGGAACGCTTTCATCTGACGAGTGTTAAGCCGCAGGTTTATGATTTCGACTGCTCCGAATGCGACACAAGCGTCATTTTCTCAAAGCTTGACACCACTGATAAGGGGCTCACAGATAAGGAAGCAAAAGTCCGCCTCCACGAGTACGGCTACAATGAGCCGGCGCGCAAGAAAGAGCTAGGCGTCGCGGCGCAGATCCTCACCAAATTCTTTAATCCCCTTAACATGGTCCTTATAGTAATAGGAGGTTTTTCCCTTTTCTCCGGCGATACCATAAGCGCCATACTCGTGCTTGCCATGATAATCCTCAGCGTATTTTTGAGTTACTTCCAGGAGTACCGCTCCGGCCGCGAGGTCGAAAAGCTCATGGAAATGGTCACCACGCAGACCACGGTTTACCGCAACGGCAAGCCGAAAGAAGTAAATATAAACGAACTCGTGCCCGGCGATATAGTGGACCTTTTCGCGGGCGACATGATCCCAGCGGACCTGCGCATAATGTCCTGCAAGGACCTCTTTTAAAACCAGGCGCCCCTGACCGGCGAGTCCATGCCGCTTGAAAAAACATCCAAACCGCTCGGAAAAAAGCCGGGCTCCATAACGGAAATGACCAATATCGCTTTCATGGGATCTTCAGTGGTCAGCGGCACCGGCCTCGGGGTCGTAGTTAAGACCGGATTGTATACCCAGTTCGGGGAACTCTCAAAGAGGCTGGCCACCATGCAGGTGGAGTCAAGCTTTGATAAGGGAGTCAACCAGTTCACCTGGGTCATGATAAGGGTCATGATGGTGATGGTCGTTGTCATATTCCTTATCAACTGGTTCTTCAAGAAAACCGCACTGATAGATTCCCTGAAATTTTCCCTGGCCGTCGCTGTAGGCCTGACTCCGGAAATGCTGCCGCTTATCATCACCATCAACCTGTCCAAAGGCGCCATACAGATGGCAAAGAAAAAAGTCATAGTTAAGCGCCTCAACTCCATACAGAACTTCGGAGCCATGGACATACTCTGCACGGACAAGACAGGCACGCTTACCATGGACAAGGTCGTCCTGGAAAAATACTGCGATGTCATGAGGAATGAGGACAAGGACGTCCTGAAATACGCGTGTCTGAACAGCTACTATCAGACGGGATTAAAGAACATCCTTGACCGCGCCATATTGAAATATGTGAATAAGCAGGAAGGCTTTGACATAACCAACTATAAAAAAGTGGACGAAATGCCGTTTGATTTTTCCCGCAGGATAATGTCTGTCGTGGTCGAGATGGACGGCAAGACCAGGCTCATATCAAAAGGCGCGCCCGAGGAAATATTCAAACGCTGCACAAAGTACGAGCTTGAGGGCGACATACTTGACATGGAGTACCTGATACTCGCGGACTTAAAGGAAGAATACGAGCGTTTGTCGGCCGACGGCTTCAGGGTGCTGGCCCTTGCTTACAGGGATTTCACGGACAAAAAGGCGGAGTTTACCAAGGATGACGAGTCAGAGCTTATACTTGAAGGCTACGTGGCGTTCCTCGACCCGCCCAAGGCAAGCACGGAAAAAGCCATAAAAATGCTCAGGCACTATGGCGTCCAGGTTAAGGTCCTCACAGGGGATAACGAACTTGTTACAAAAAAAATATGCAGCGAAGTGGGGCTGGACGTGAAAGGCATGATGACCGGGGAAGCCGTGGAAAAGATGGATGACAAAGCCCTGCAGGCTGCGGTTGAGACGACAAACGTATTCGCGAGATTATCCCCGATGCAGAAAGAGCGAATAATACACTCCCTGCACGCGAACAAGCACATCGTCGGGTTCCTGGGCGACGGCATCAATGACGCGCTGGCGCTCAAAGCTTCCGACGTCGGGATATCCGTCAATAACGCGGTGGACATAGCTAAGGAGTCGGCAGACATAATCCTGCTTGAGAAAAAACTCTCGGTCCTGGAAGACGGCGTCATAGAGGGCAGGAGGACTTTCTCCAATATCACCAAGTACATAAAGATGGCCTCGAGTTCGAACTTCGGCAACATGCTTTCCATGACAGGCGCCTCCATATTCCTGCCATTCCTGCCCATGACCGCCATCCAGATACTTTTCAACAACTTTCTTTATGATATGTCCCAGACCGCCATCCCCACGGACGCAGTGGATGAGGATTTAATACAGACACCAACCCCGTGGAATGTGAAATCAATCAGGAACTACATGTTTTTCATCGGGCCCGTGAGTTCGATATTCGACTTTATGACTTTTGCCGTTATGTTGTATGTTTTCCATGCTTCGCCCGAACTCTTCCACACGGGTTGGTTTGTAGAATCCCTGATTACCCAGACAGTGGTTATTTACGTCATAAGGACCACAAAGATACCCATATTTGAAAGCAGGCCGAGCAAGTTCCTGGTATTCACGTCGCTGGCCATCATGGCAGTGGGTTTGATAATGCCGTTTACGCCCATGGCAAACTGGTTCGGCTTTGTAAAGCCGTCGGCGAAATACTTTCTCATACTTGAAGCCATGGTCGCGGCATACCTGTTCCTGGTATACTTCGTGCAGAAGCTGTATATAAAGAGGTTTGGGAAAGAATAACAGCGGCGTTGCGGCGCATGCCACCCCTGAGCCCGCCATGAGCCTGTCGAATGGTCCGTCGAAGGGATTATTCGCCATCCGAACCGCTGCAGGCATTGTTTGACCCCAGCGACCGACACTGATTTGACCGGTTTTATCGGCTTTGTTTAACGCGCAACCAAAACCCCCGAAACTTAATCAAATTCAAATTGTCAAAATAATGGTCATATGTTATATTTATGTTGCTTAGTTTAACCGTTTTAACGTCAAATTTTACAGGAGATTTCGGCAAATGAAAATGAATTTCAAAATCCGACTACTGCTATTGTCTCTTATCCTTATGACATTTACTTCCTTTATATATGCAGACGTGTGTTCTTTGCCTTTTCCCCAGGCCGCGACTTATCCCTATGGAATTAAACCAAGTAATTTTACTCAGGCCCAGATGAACCAGCATTGCCTTGACTGGTTCAACAAGTGGCGCGCGAAATACGTCACGCAGAATAACTGCATCGGCGCCGAGTGGAGGCTGCAGAGGGTGGAGACCGGAAACGGCATTACCAACGGCTGTTACGGGTTTGGCACAAACCCGGTGGAGAATGACACTGTCAGCGAAGGCATCGGTTACGGAATGGTCATCATGGTATTCATGTCATCGGCAACGAACAATACCAAACAATATTTTGACGGCATGTACACATATTTTAAGGATCACCTTGACGGCGCGGGGCTTATGAACTGGCAAATTCCTTACTGCAGCAGCGGCGGCTCAGCCACAGACGCTGACGAGGATGTGGCTTTTGCGCTTCTTGCGGCTGACAAGCAGTGGGGCTCGGCCGGAGCGATCAATTACAAAAATGAAGCCACAACAATAATAGGGCGCATACTTTCCAACGAGATCAGCGCCTCAAACGATATAAGGCCCGGCGACGGCTGGGACGGCGGCAACATATCTTACTTCGCGCCCTATGAATACAGGATGTTCGGCGATTATACCGGGACAAGCCGCTGGTATTCGGTAGCCTCGCATACATATACGACTATAATAAATTATTATTTCAACTCGGCTTCCACGAATAACGCGGCCCTCGGTATCAAGACGGGACTGCAGCCGAACTGGTGCAACTATGACGGCACCACATGGAGCCCGGGCACATGGTCCATGGATTACAACTCGTGGTGGTGGGACGCCATCAGGCACGTATGGAGGCAGAGTTACGATTATCTCCTTTACGGCACGCAGAACAACCAGCTGGCCCTTGACAATAACGCGCGCGTGTCATATTTTTTCAAGACAAAGTACGGCGGCGACGCATCGCAGATAAAATCACATTACAAGCTTGACGGCACGGAAACAAGTTACAACAGGGGCGACAGGACGCCTGACCTTGGCACCGAGGACGTAAAAAACCTGCCCGGCCCCGAAGGCGCCGTGGCCATATCGGCCATGGTCGAAGGCGACCAGACCTGGCTCAATAATTGTTATTATACGCTTGTGACCATGAACGCGGGCACAGGCTCGGGCCAGTTGACCGATACGGGAGTGGACTGGGGAACGGATTACTTCTGCGATATTTTAAAGATGCAGTACCTGCTTATATTGACCGGCAACATGCCCAACCCGATGGGGAATTATCCGTCGCCAACGCCCACGTTCACGTGGGACACCAGGACGCCGACCCCGACGCCGGTGCCGCAGGGCATGTTTGACGATTTTGAAACAGGTTCAATAGTCAACCTGGACACGTCGGCCGGAGGCCAGAGCGGATTCACTTCCGTGGCCAACACCACAGACAAGCCGCAGGCAGGGACGCACTCGCTGAAAATAATTTCCACCAATAACAGCTGGGGAGCGTACGGCCAGGATTCGCCTTACACAGGCGGGCTCGGTTATCGCGATTATACGGGCGCGACAGCGCTGACTTTCGACATATATACCACTGTGACAACCACGTTCTTCGCCAAACTTGTCGAAGCCACGGTCAACGGCGGGGATGGGGAGACTTTTTCGGACAGGGGAAACCAGCTGACCGCGAACGCGAACACATGGACGCATATCTCAATACCTATAACCAATACTTCCGTTTTTAACAGGGACCAATACTCCCCTGTTATGGCGGGGAACGTGCTTAACTTAAGCGCCATAAAAAGTTTTTACATACAGATGGACGCCGCGCCGAACGGCACCATATGGGTGGACAATATACTATTTACCGGCGCGTTCCCTACATACACCACAACTTCCACCATTACGCGCACTAAGACGCCTTTCGGCACGCCGACAAACACCCCTACTTTTACATATACCGGCACAAACACGCCTTTTTATTCCCCCACTATAACACCGACAAACACGCTCTTTATAAGCCCGACAAATTCACCTACGTACACCATAACCATGACGTCGACGATCACCCCGACATTTACGCTTACCCCCAACATGCCTTTCGGGGTTTTTGACGATTTTGAGACAACCGCGTTGAAAAATCCGGTGACCACGGACACGGGCGGAGGAAGCACCCTTGTGATCGCGAACGAAGGCACGACCGTGCATAACGGGACCAGGGCCATGTCCCTGGTCATGACCGGCGGGGGATGGGCAGTGGCGTCCATAGACTCGCCTTATGACGGGGGGTTGGGGTACAGGGATTTTACGGGCGCGACCGGCGTATCATTCTGGATAGACGCGCCCGCGGCGACCGAACTTTTCATAAAAATTGTGGAAAGCAACGGCCAGCAGTGGTCAAACAGGAACACGGTGATAACCACAGGAGCCGCCGGATGGCAGCAGATAAATATAGCGCTCAGTGCGCTTTCTTTGGACGCGTATTCGCCGGCGGGCGACGGCGATGCGGTGCTGGATTTAAACATAATAAAAAGCGTCCAGTTCCAGTTTGACAATCCCGGCGCGAAAACCGTTTACATAGACGACGTCACTTTCACAGGCATACCCACCCCGACCCTCACAAAGACATCGACGCGTACGGCGACATCGACCAGGACGCCAAGCTCCACTGTGACGGCCAGCGGAACATCCACAGGCACAAATACGCCGGGCAGCAGCCCGACCTATACGGGGACAGCGGCCAATACGGCGGTGATAACAAATACCTTTACGCCTACAGGTACTTTCACAGGGACCATGGTGGTTTTCAGCGCTACATACACCCGGACGCAGACGCAAAGTTTCACGCCGACAGCGACGCGCACTTATACGCCCACGTCAACTTCGACAGGCACCGGCACCGCAACCCAGACCGCCACAAAAACATTTACCCCGACAGTCACGCCGACTTCAAGCATAACCCAGACTGTCACCGTGTCGCCGACCATCACCCTGACCATGACAGGCACGCCGCCGACACAGACCGTGACTCCGACAATTACGGCCACACCGACATTTACAGGGACGCAGACCATAAGCCCGAGCGCGACAAAAACCTGGACAGACACACCGGTTGACACCGACACAAATACGCCGGTTGACACAGCCACCTTTACCATGACCGCGACATTGACAAACACCCCGACCGCGACAAGGACAAGCACACAGACAGCCACGGGTACTGACACGCAGACATCGAGAATGCCTGCCACAAATACAGCTACTCAGACCATAACATTACC
>PMTB01000119.1 GCA_003167475.1 candidate division FCPU426 bacterium
GACTTTTTAAATATTACCTATTTAATATTCTGCCAGAACAGAACCCGGTCATGATCGTGTTTATATCAATACCGGGAGTTTGTCTTTTGATGTCAAAGTTCCGCAGGTTTGGGTATGTATTTACCATGGCTTTTCTTTGTTCCGTGATCTGTATTATCTCAGTTGCAACAAATGCACCGGGGATGGAATTTGTTATCAAGCAATTCTTGACTTATACATATATATTCCTGGCTGTCTTTATGGCTTATTTCATTTATTGGCTGGTCAATTTAATTAATACCAGAAGAACAAGAACGGTTTTGATGTTTACAATTGGAATAACGGCTTTTGCGCTTCTTTATGCAAAAGCACCGGACTATTCGAAATACTTTCTGGCATATGATTATGGACAAAATTTGGCAATGAGCCTTCCGGAAGGGTGCCTGTTTTTTGCCGATGGGGACCCCAATATTCTTGGGGCCCTTTATATGCAAATGATCAATAAAAAGAGCATAAGTGTGGTATCTGTATCACTGCTGAACAATGATTGGTATAGGGAGCTTTTAAAAAGAAACTATAAAGGTAAAATTATTATAACCGCCGAAGCTCCGGATATTGCAGATGATTTAAAAAAATTAATGGACGCAAATAAACAAAGCGGCATATACTCATCGAACATATATTTTAAAAATTCAATTAGTTTTCCCTTGCAATCCAGGGGGATAGTGAATGAGGTCCTTATAAATAAGAATGCCGCCGCATATGATCCACAACTATATTATAAATTGTATATTGAACGGGGTATATTGGACAACGGGTTTGAATATGATGATTTTTCAAAAATGTACGTGCTCAGGTATTATGAAAAATACTTAAGAGAACTTGGCGACAATTTTGAAAATAATGGCGATATAGATGCGGGCCTGTTTTTTGACGAGAGGGCATTTTCGTTTTTTCATAATGATGTTCTGGCTTCAAAAATAGGATCGATATATGTCCAAAAGGGAAATTATGAAAAAAGCGAACGATGGTTAAACCAAGCTTTACGCATCAATCCAAAATGTATCCCGGCATACTATTACAAATCTGCGGCCGCTTATATGCTGTTAAAAGATCCGGCAAAGGCCCGTGAATATTTAATGAAGGTACTGGAATTAGACCCAAATAACACGGACGCAAAGGGGTTATTAAGCAAGTTGAATAACGGTATATAACAGAACCTGATAAATGATCACCAGGAGTATTTCTAAGGGGTTATAATTGCAATTATCCTGTTTAAAATTAATCCTATTATGATATAATTCCATCATATATACAGGCTTGTTTTTAGCCTGTTCCAAAGGGAGATTTTTATGAAAATAGGTATCGTTGGCGGCGGGATCGCCGGATTGACTGCGGCTTATCGGCTGGCTAAGGCTGGGCATAAGCCTGAGGTTTTTGAGGCTTCCGAACAGTTGGGCGGGCTTGCTCGGTCTTTTGATTTTGCCGGGACCAAGCTCGATATATTTTACCGGCATATATTTACAAGCGACCTTGATGTTATCGACCTCATTGAAGAACTGGGCTTAAAAGACGACCTTAAGTGGCTTGAGTCTAAGATGGGATTTTATTATAATGGCGTTACTTATCCTTTTTCCAAGCCTCTGGACATCCTTTTCAAATTCAAGGCCCTTTCATTCATTGACCGCGTGCGGCTCGGGCTTATGACTGTATACTTAACCAAGGTTAATAACTGGAAAAAATACGAGATGATAACGGCCAAGGAATGGGTCATCAAGTATGCCGGGCAGAAAGTTTATGATGTTGTCTGGCGGCCGCTTTTGGAGCAGAAGTTTGCTGATAAGGCCGGGGATATTGCCATGACTTGGCTTTATGGGCGGATACATTCACGGATAGTTTCCCGTAAGGGCGCGGGAATGAAGGAATATCTCGGATATATGAAGGGTTCTTACCAGAAGATGATAGACGCGCTTGAAACCAAAATACTTTCTCTCGGCGGTATGATACACAAAAGCTCTCCTGTGAGCAAGGTTATTATAAACGACGGAAAAGCAGAAGGATTGAAAGTGCTCGGCCAGGACCTGAAGTTTGACGCTGTCATAGTGACTCCGGCTCCGGCTGTGCTGAAGAAGATCGTTGATTTTAAGGACCCGGAATACCTCGCCAGGTTTGACAAACTCGGTTATTACGCCGCCATGGATATGGTGCTGCGCATGAAAAAATCATTGAGCCCTGTTTACTGGCTTAATGTGGCAGACAAGCAGAGTCCGTTCGTGGCCATAGTCGAGCACACGAACTTCGTGCCTAAGGAATGGTACAACGGGGACGTGATAGTTTACGTTGGCAATTATATCTCGCCTGAGGCCGAACTTTACAAGGCCGACAATGAGACCGTGAAAAAGAGGTTTTTTGACTACATAAAAAAGATATATCCTTCATTTGATGAAAAAGATGTGATAGAATGGAAAATGTTCAGGGAGCCGTTCTCCCAGCCGGTAGTGACGAAGGAATTCTCGAAGATAAAGCTGGATTACAAGTCGCCCTACGAGGGATTGTACCTGGCGAATATGTCAATGGTTTACCCCGAGGACCGCGGGATGAGTTATTCCGTGATGCTGGGGAATAAGGTGGCGGAACTGATAGTGGGAAAGGCGTAGAGTTGTAGCCGGCATTACGGTAGTTGCATTATAAAGGCGGGTCGTCATTGCGAGGAGCCGTTTTTGGTATACGGCGACGAAGCAATCTCAGTTCCACCGATAAGCCCTAGAACTAAGTCTTAGAACGCAGTGCCTGCAAAAGTACAGAGATTGCTTCGTCGCTGAAGAACTCGCTCCTCGCAATGACGGTCGGAGGGCGAATCAGGCTTTTTGCGGGCCGTCATTGCGGGGAGCCGTTTTTGGTTTACGGCGACGAAGCAATCTCAGTTCCACCGATAAGTCCTAGAACTAAGTCTTAGAACGCAGTGCCTGCAAAAGTACAGAGATTGCTTCGTCGCTGAAGAACTCGCTCCTCGCAATGACAGTCTAAGGACGGTCTGAGGGCGTGATTATACAAAACATCGGAGGCTTTATCAGTGAAAATATCAGCTTTTTTTCCAGCCTACAACGAAGAAAAAAACATCGTTGCCCTTGCCGAAAAAACTTCCGGCGTTTTATCCGTCCTCTGCGAGGACTACGAAGTCATAATCGTCAACGACGGGTCCAAGGATAATACCGCCGTGGTCGCCGCGGATTTGGCTACACGCGACAAGCATGTGCGCGTTATTAACCATGAGAAGAACAAAGGTTACGGCGGGGCTGTGAAAACCGGCCTTTACGCCGGTAAGTTTGAATGGGTGTTTTTTACCGACGGCGACGGGCAGTTTGACGTTTCCGAGATAAAACTTTTGACCGCGCTTGCGGATAAGTATGATTTCATCGTCGGCTACAGGATAAAGCGCGCCGACCCTTTCCACAGGAAGCTTAACGCTTTCATGTGGGGGACCATGGTAAAACTGCTTTTCAAGTTCTGGGTTAAAGACGTGGACTGCGCATTCAAACTCATGAAAAAAGAGATTATAGACAAGGCACAGATAGAAAGCGAAGGCGCGCTCATTTCCACCGAGCTGCTCGCTAAAGCCACAAAGATGGGCTACAGGATCGGCGAAGTCGGGGTGCACCATTACCCTCGCACGGCAGGTACGCAGACCGGCGCGAAGGTAGGCGTCATACTCAAGGCTTTCGCCGAATTATTCAAACTATACGGGAAGATCCAAAAATGGGGAAAATAACAAAAATAATCCTGGCGCTTATGTCCATCCCTGCCGTTATGTTCGGGGCGGGGGTCACCGGCGCGGACATACTCAAGGAAGACATTGGGGTGAAAGCGCTTGCCCTGGGTTCGGCTTATACTGCCGTGGGCAATGACGTGGAATCCATCAATTACAATCCCGCGGGCATAGCCTTTGTGGACGTCAGGGACGTGGAAGCGTACTATGTGAAAAATTACGCGGGAGCCCTGGATGTGGAGCTGTATAACATATCCTATGCCCAGCCCATAGAAACCACTTTTCTGGACGGCTCTTTCGCCATCGAAGGCACTTACCGCGGCATGCCGACCATATCAAACCCCGACGCGACAGACCCGGGGGTGCAGTATAATGACATCCTCATAAAAGCGGTTTACGCGGTGAACGCGGCAAAGCTGAATTACATCACATGGAGCGAGTCGAAGTACTTAAGCCTCGGCGTCGCGGCCGGCATAGTCCTGGAGCAGATAGGCACATGGTCGGGTTCAAGCGTGGTTTTTGACCTCGGCTCGCAGTTTGTTTTCTACGACACCGGTTTTAAGTTCGGCGCCGCGATACAGAACATAGGCACCCCAATAAAATTCATCAGCGAGTCGTCGCCGCTGCCCACCACATTAAGGCTCGGCGCGTCATACAGCGGCAGGATAGACAAGTCAAACGTGGGGCTGCTTGCCTTTGACTACATACAGGACCTTTATGATTACGCCAGGTTCGGCTTCGGCGCGGAAGACAGCATACTGAACGTATTCCACCTAAGGGCCGGCTATAACACCTCCATAGACACAAGGAGCGCCACGTACCTATCGGCCGGCGCGGGCATGACAGTGAAACTCCTGGAGACCACGGTGATGGTGGACTACACATTCAGGCTCCAGTTCTGGAACGGCTTCACCGGCCCCCAGCAGTCGCACCTTATCGGGCTGGGGGCAAGGTTTTAGAAGGTAAAAGATCCTTTGGATATTTTCATGAAATAAAACAAAATCGCAAATTATTTTTTTTAATTATATTTTAAACGGCACCTGTAGAGCGGCTGCTTGCCGCCGCTCATGGCGGGTTTTTAAGGCGTGAATTTTTCCACAGGTAAACCCTGCGGCAGAGAGGCAGCAAGCAGCCTCTCTACGAAACCCGGCGGTATAGGAGGATTTGGATTGCGTCTTTTAAAAATAACCACCCTTTGTCTTTTCATCCTCTTCATCGCGCGCTATTACGGCGGTCCCGGCATGGATGAGAATGAGATGATAAACATCCACTCAAAACTCCGTAATTATAAGAAAACCATTGGATATTATTTGAAGACCGGCAACATTGACATTAAGATCGGGGAAGACGAGAAAAAAGCCTTTGCCGCAGCTGAAAAGCAGGGCAAGTTCCTTTATAACGACGTCAGGCTCGACGAGAATACCGTGATAAGCTTCCTTGGCTGTTCGAAAAATATAAAATTCAGGATTGGCATCCTCAACTTAAGGACCGGCGTTTTTGAGCATGTGCTTACCGACGTTTACCTGGATAAGGCCAATACCGAGCGGCTTATCAGCCTTGACGCGCAAAACAACCCGTATGTGCTTATGAGCGTTTACCCGAAGGGCGGCGCGCGCGGGGTGCTTTACTGGTCCATAATAGACATCAACGAAAAAAAGGAAATATTCGTCCACCCGCAGAAGATCAGGAACTTCGAGGAACCCGTGATATACACCCTGGACATATCAGGCGAATATTTTAATAACATGAGGGTCATCAACATATACGACGGCAACAAGGCCCCGGTTGATGTGTTCAAATGGGACCCGCTGAAAAAAGAATACACGGATAAACCCGATGAAGCCCCGACACCGGAATAACCTCGGGTTTTATGACCGCCAATTTGTGATTTTGGACCTGTGATTGCCCGTAATACAACCTGCCCTTGACAACGGCCTTTCCGCCCTATATAATAGGAACGTAAATCACAATACTTAAGGAGGAACAAATGAAGAAAATAACCTTAGCTGTACTGGCCTGCCTGCTCTTATCCGCGGTTGTTTTTGCCAATAACCTGTCCGATATTTCCACTTTCAGCGCCGGGACCATGCCCCGCGGCATTGCCGCGGCGGATTTGAACGGCGACGGGACAAAGGAAATAGTTGTCGCTAATTTCGGGGCCATGACGCTCATAGGCCAGGACCCGGTTTCACCCACGGCTTCTTCCATTTCAATATTTTCAAAGGACGGCGCTTCGCTTAAAAGCGTCGTGCAGCAGTCCGGTAAATCGCCGAGGGGCGTAGCTGCCGGGGACCTGAACAATGACGGCAAGGACGAGTTCGTGGTATCAAATTATGATGACGGCACCATCACGATATATAAAGGCGCCGTGCCCATAACCCTTCAGGCCGGCAAGCACCCCGTGGGAGTGGCAATAGGGGACGTGAATAACGACGGGCTCAACGACATAGCGGTCGCGGTGTATTCCGATAATAAGGTCGTGCTTTTCCTTGCCGACCCCAAAGGCGGTTACGCGAGGTTTGAGATACCCGTGCCTGGTTCCCCTACGGATGTCGCCATAGGCGAATTAAACGGGCAAAAAGTGATCGTGAGCGCGAATTACACTTCCGCAAATGTAAGCATACTGGATTGGACCGGCACGGCGCTTGAGAAAAAGCAGGATATCGCAGTCGGAAACGGTCCTTGCAAGGTAAGGATTGGGGACGTGACCGGGGACAATATAAATGACATAGTGACGGCGAATTTCTTCGCCAACACGGTATCCGTGGTGCCGTCGGGTTCGGGAAAGGCT
>PMTB01000243.1:0-777 GCA_003167475.1 candidate division FCPU426 bacterium
TTTAAGGAACTTACCGGTATAATGAAGCGCTTAAGGGCAAAGGACGGCTGCCCCTGGGATAAAAAACAGACCCACAAAAGCATAACGCCATATTTGCTCGAGGAAGCGTACGAGGTCATAGAAGCCATAAATAATAACGATACCGAGAACCTCAAGGAAGAACTCGGCGATTTGCTGCTGCAGGTTGTGTTCCACGCGCAGATAGCAGATGACAAGGGAAAATTCAGGATAGATGACGTGATAGAGGCCATAAACACAAAACTAATAGTGAGGCACCCGCATATTTTCGGGGATAAAAAAGGCCTGACCAAAGATTGGCAGGTAAGGGATTTCTGGGAAAAACATAAAAAAGAGACGAAGAAAAGGGATTCCGTAATAGACGGCGTGCCTAAAGCTATGCCCGCGCTGCTCAGGAGCCGGCGTTTGCAAAGCAAAGCCCAAAGCACGGGGTTCAAATGGAAAAAACAGGCTTCAATGATCGAAAAGGTGGACGAAGAACTTTCAGAAGTGAAAGCCGCTTTGAGGTCAAAGAACAAAAAACATATAAGCGAGGAACTCGGCGACCTGATGTTCGCCCTGGTAACCCTGGCATACCACGAAAAGATAAACCCGGAAGAGTCGCTGCAGAGCGCGAATGATAAGTTTATAAAGAGGTTTAAGATAGTGGAGAAAGACTTAAAGCCCGGGATGACAGAAAAAGAAATGATAGGGCTGTGGAAAAAGGCTAAGAAGTAATAGAGGGTATTATAACGGCAGAGTTGTCATTGCGAGGAGGCG
>PMTB01000243.1:827-4403 GCA_003167475.1 candidate division FCPU426 bacterium
GACATGACGCTTCGTCGCGGAAAATCACGCTCCTCGCAATGACGTTATAATAACAAAACACGCACCTTCCCCCCTGTGTTTTATATCACCAAATTAGTGTGTTTTAAGATACATCGCTTTTAACCCCCTTCGTGTATCTCAATAGTAGGAAGAGAAAGAGAAGCCGGTTGGAAACTCAAAGCCGGAGAGAACTAAGGAGGGCGTCATGAACAAGTTGATAGCATCAATAACGGCAGTAGCGACGGTAACCGCGGGGTTGTTATTATTTTCACTGTCTTTAACGCCGAACTGGACGGTCCAGAGGCGGGTATACATAAACGCCAGGCCCGCGGAAATAATGCCTTATGTAAATAACGTAAAGTCATGGGAAAAGTGGAACAATGCGTGGGAGGCTCAAAACGGCATAACCCAGGTTAAAACCACCCTGAAAAACGAAGGGGAAGCGGTATTCTCGCTGAAATCCGAAGAAAAGATAAATGCCGAACACAGCTTGGTAAAAGTGGTGCGGGCCGAATACGGGTCATATGTATACCTGAAGGTTGACGGAAGCTCGAAGAGTTCGCCTATGACGCGTTTCCTGATACAGTTCCACAATGACAATCTCGGGGCGCAGATGGCGGAAGGGCTTAAAAAGCTTAAGAACGAGGTTGAAAAATAAATTCAGACGGTTTTGCGGAACTCAAGCCCAAGGATAAAGATGCTTTCTCCTTGGGCTTTTACAGTTTCCCCCGAGTACCTGCCCATACCAATGATCACGGCTTCTACGCTGGAAAGCGCGTCAAGGTATAGCTTCAGCTTTCCCATTTTTCCGCCTTCTATGAGAATGACCATGCCTTCCGGAGAGCGTTTTAATACGAATGCCGCGATCCTGGGGCTGGGGTCATTTACGCAGGAGTACGCGCCGGAGAGTTTTTCCCACTCCGCCGGCGAATTCAACGGTCTGAATTCTTTGCCCGTAGCGGAGCGGAAGCCAACCTGCTCAACCGCGAGTATCCTCTCGTTATTTATGCAGACGACGCCAAGCCTCAAAATGGATAATTGTTTTAATTTCAGGGGGAAGATCCCGAAAAGAAGAAAGGCAAGTGAAAACCAGCCGTCGGCATTGGGCGTCATGATAAATGTACCCTGGGGCAGCCGGGCTAAGAGCCTGCCGGACGATCTCCTTATTTCCGTAATGCCGGATAAAGTCATGAACCTTCCGGAGGTTTTTTCAGCCATACTGGAGGTCAGAGGTATGGAGTTCCTGCCGGCATCAGGTTCCGGCTTTAACGAGTATTCACTTTCAAGGATGAGGCTTAAAATTTCTACGGATATGGTATGGTTGAAAAGCGCGCCGGCGGCGCAATTTGTGAGCAGGGTGATACCGAGCCTGTACTTCGGGACCAGGACCACGAGGCTGAAAAAGTTGGGAGTGCCGCCGTCATGCCAGTAAACCGGGCCCGCGTGATCTAAACCGGGTTTTCCCGAAAACCACCCAAGGCAGCTGTTGTAGTTGAAATCATAAGGGTTGCCGGGGTATTGGACATTGAACATTTTTCCTGCGGTATCTTGGTTGTTGAACAAACCCGTTCCGTTCGAAAGTGCCGCGTTCATGAAAAGCGCCATATCCGGCGCGTTCGAAAAAATGCCGCCCGGAGGGATATCCTTCATAAGGCGTTCAACCTGTTCTTTTCCCGAGGCGTAGGGTTTTGATACCCGCTTCTTAAGCTGCTCGTCCAGGACTATTCCCGAACTTTTCATTCCAAGGCGGCCAAGCACGGCTTCCTCCATGTATTTATAGAAAGGCATTCCGGAAAGCCGCTCAATTATAACCCCAAGGAGGTCATAACCGAGATTTGAATAATAGAACATTTTTCCAGGAGGGTAAGGGGCATACGCCTCTTTTAAATAATCCACGCAATTTTTGAAAGCTGAAGGGTCGTCCGAAAAATAATTTCTCATATCATCGCATGGCAGTCCGGAATGATGGCATAAAAGGTCCCTTACCGTAATGGGCCGCGCGTCCGGGAAACGGGACTTGACCGAAAATTCCGGAATATAGTCCGTGACGGGGCCGTCAATATTGACCTTTCCGGCTTCGGCAAAGAGCATCAGGGCAGAGGCGGTGAAAACTTTTGTGATCGAACCGATCTTGAAAATGGTGTCTGTTCCAGCCGGGACTGAATTTTTGACGTCGGCAAAGCCGAACCCTTCGGAATAGGCCGGTCCGTCGCCGCTGACTATGGATACCGAGGCCCCGGTTATCTTATTTTTTTTTACCGCTTCACTAAGGATGGAACTGATCTTTGCGGCAAGTTCTTTTTTCATAAACCCTCCTAGTATGTTATCAGGGGCGTTTGTTTTATAAAAGTCCGTGAAGCAGCCTGGGTCAGGATGAAGTGGGCGCAGTCTGCGCGGGAGATTGGGCCGCACTTTAAGTTCTTTAGGTCCGTAAGAACCCTGTATTTTTGTGTGAGCGGGCCGTTCGTGAGGAACCCGGGCCTTACTATTATCCAGTTTATGTCGCTTTGTTTGATCAGCAGTTCCTGAGAGTCCTTGTCCTCGTAAACTTTTTTCAAAAGAAGCGGCAGGATTATTTTGTCGTACATAAACCCGCCATGGCCCTTTGAGTCACCCGCCCCTATGCCAGTAACTGAAATAAGCAGCTTTACGCCGTTATTTTTTACGGCTGTTATCATGTTTTTTGTCGCGCCGGTAAAAAGGGTGATATCTTTGTTTGAAGGCGGTAAGCCTATCGCGGATACAATGACATCCATGGACTCAGCCGCTTTATTTACATCCGCCGTATTGAGTGCGTCGCCCGTTATGATGGAAAGTTTGGGGCCCTCTATTTTGAGGTTTTCAGGGTGCCGCGACAATGCCCTGACAGTATGTCCCATATCCAAAGCCTGTTTTATGACCTCGCGTCCGATGCCGCGCGTGCCGATAACGAGTATGTTCATGAGGAGCTCCTGTTATATTTTTTTATAGATGATAGCATAGAAAGCGGATGGAGTAAATAGAACGAAAGGTGGTTTGAGATTCTACACGTAGTGGAGGTTTTTTGGGTAAGCACTGGTTTGTCTACTCTCAACTATCACTTTTCTCGCCAATTTTCCATCAAAGTTCAACCCCGACCCCACGGAGAGCAATAGCGCGAGAACAATAGAACGCGAGAGAACGAGATAGGTTTGATTAGATTTTTCTATTGTTCCCTATCTCGCTCTCTCGCTCCGCCAAAAAAGATGGCCAGCTTGAGCTGGCCATCTTTTTTGGCGGAGAAGGAGGGATTCGAACCCTCGGGCCCAGTTTCCCGGACCAACTGATTAGCAGTCAGCTGCCATCGGCCACTCGGCCACCTCTCCGTTGCGAAGCTAAAGCGAGCAACAGCTCAATCTGTTCAACCTGCTCAATCTGCTCAGAGCAGGTGAAAAGCAGAGTCGTAAATCTTTAAATCCTTGCTATGAGTGCTTTTAACCCCGCGGCTTAAAGGCTGAACCTGAGCAGGTTGAGCAGTTGAGCAGGTTGACCGCATCCTTCGGATGCGCTGCCAATTTTCCTGAAGGAAAATTGGCGGAGGGCGAGGGACTCGAACCC
>PMTB01000237.1 GCA_003167475.1 candidate division FCPU426 bacterium
TCCGCCGCCGGGCGCCAGCAATACGTTCACGGCGACCATCACACTCACATTCACCGCGGTTAATACGGCGACGCCGACATTTACATTGACCCGTACGTCAACGCCGCTTCCGACAAGCACAAATACTTTCACATCATTGCCGAGCGCCACGCCCACCACGCCTCCGCCGGGTTCGAGCCCGAGCAACACGCCGGTGAACACGCCGGTATTGAGCCCGACTCCCACGTTCACCGCAACATGTACCGTTTTGATACCCACATGGACAAGCACTACGGCGCCGTCTTTTACGGCCACATTAATTCCGACCACTTTAAATACGGCGACCCCGACATTTACGCGTACAACCCAGCCGACGGCCGTTGTCACGCCTACATTTACGTCCACAATTATCCCGCAGGCAACAGCATCAGTTATCCCTGAGGGTGATACGCTTATGATACCCGGCCAGCCTGTGGCTTATCCGAATCCAAACAACGGAGTGCAGGTATCCATCAAGTTTGACATCACGAGGCATGCCACAAACGTGGTTGTAAAAATATACACGGCGTCGCGCAGGCTGATAAGGCAGGAGAGCGTGGACGGAACCTTTGAAGCCGGAAAATGCGTAGTCAGTATGAACCGCGAGTATTTGACAGGCCTTTCAAGGGGAACATACCTGTATCAATTAACGGCAAGGGATTCTCAGGGCAGGGAAGCGAAGTCTAAAACCGGTATCCTTATAATACAATAATTACTGTTTCTTCCCGCACCTTGCGCACTCAAAGCTTTCTTTTGTTCCGGGGAATAAACGCACCTCTATTTTACCCCCGCATGCGCACGTCAGCCTTCTCGGGCCTTTGCGTTTTTCAACGGCTGTGTCCTTTTTTTTCTTTCTGCGGTCAGTCGTTCTTTTATCGTCCATTTGTATTCTCCTGAAAAGGTATTACGGTATTAAAACCCGATGAATATATGATATAACACCCCCGGAATATTTTCAAGCTGTTTAAGGTGTTTCGGATATTTTCGTATATACATTTTTCAGGCGAAAATATAAAGGACCTGACCTGTGGTCATAACAAATTATTAACTGTACGAAAACACGAACGAAATACTTTGAAAAGCCTTTTTGTACTATATAAATAAGATAACAATATAATTACAAAAAACTTGACTTGCGCTTTCGTAAATGTTAAAATTGAACTATATAGCATGACTCTGTGGAGGTTATTTTTAGTGTCAAATAACGAAATTTTTCGTAAACAGGGTATCCAAACACCATTTAAACAAATAATCCAACATTTATCTTTTTTAATAATCATTTTTTCGCTCCCAACCTTTGTTTTTTCATCGAATTTCGGGACAAATACCGCGGAATTCCTGAAAATTAACCCTGAAGCCGGGCCTGCGGGCATGGGAGAGGCTTATACTGCCATTGCCTCCGGGACAAATTCGCTTCAGTACAACCCCGCCGGACTTGCCATAATGGATAAAGGCGAGTTTACAGCCACCGAACTTTTTTGGTTTAATTCCATTTATATGACGCACCTGGCTTTCGGTTATCCGCTTGATTACGGTTTCGGCGTCGGCGGGTCCCTGCTATGGATAAGTTTCGGGAGTTTTGATTCCACCGGAGGAGTGGCGCCGTCGGTAAGCGTCGAGGACGGGGTATTCAATTTGGGAGTCGGAAAAAGCATAGGCGAGAACGTGCACCTGGGGCTGGATATACACGGGCTTTACGAGCATTTTGCGGCCGGTTCAGCCGTTTCGGACTCATCACTTGGATTTTCAGCGGACGCGGGGGTTATATTCTACCTTGGGTCCCGTAACTTCACGCTGGGGCTTTCCGCCAAGAACATGGGGCTTTTGTTCGGGGCCACAGACCCGCTGCCGATGGAAGCGGACCTGGGGCTCGGCTACAGGCTTTACAACGGCTCATTCGATTTCCTGAATGTCGCCCTTGACCTTTCCAAGGTGCTCAATACGGATAATCTTTTTGCGGCCCTTGGCGCGGAAGTTTACGTTTTCCAATCCGTGGCCTTAAGGTTCGGGCTGCGTTATAATAACGCGCTCGAGATGGGCGCGTTAAGTTTCAACAACATACAGAACATGCTGATCTTTTCCGCGGGCGCGGGTATCGATATTAACGATTCATTCGCCATAGATTATTCCTACACCCCCATGGGGGACCTGGGGCAGGTGCAGAGGATAACCCTGAAGATTAAGTTTGGGGATTCCTGGTACGAGAAAAAGATGGCGGAAAAGAATGTGAAAATCGAGCCAAAAGCGATCGAGATACCCGAGGTCAATGTGGCCGGCGGCGAGATCAAAAGCGTTTCTTTCAAACCGAACGTTCCCCAGGAAAATGTCAGGGAATGGACGCTTGCCATCAAGACTTCCGACGGCAAGATCATAAAACAATACTCCGGGGTCGGAGAAGTGCCGAAGACTTTGAACTGGGACGGCACAGACTCGAACGGCCGGATATCCAAATCAGACGTCAATTATATTTTCGATTTCAAGGCCAAAAATGACGCGGGCGAGGTAATAAAGACCATAGGCCAAATAGTGCAGCCCAAGCAGATCGATTTCGTCCAGGAAGAGGACAAAAAGTTCGTGCCGTTAAAAGGCGGGGAAATGCTCGTCGCGCCGGTCACTTTGCTTGTGTCCTCGGACGCGGAAGAGAGAAAATCCGTGCCTTTTGTAATGGTAAACAAGAATATAAAGCAGGTAAAAAGCTGGGAATTCATCGTGTACGACAAGGCTGACACGCTATTGAAAAAGTTTACCGGCGATAACATGATACCTTCGTACCTCGTCTGGGACGGANNAGGATTTGAAATCATGCAAGTACGTGCTTAATATAACAGGCGTTGACGGCAAAAAGGCGGAGATCACGGACAGGCAGGTCATTCGCGACCCGTTCGTTATATCGACAAAGGACAGAAGGCTTAAAATGGCGAAGAGGATATATTTCGAGAATAATCTTTTCACCATAAATCCGGACATGATGCCGAGGCTCGATGAGATCGCGGCCGAGATAAAAGGATACAGGAACGCGCAGATATACATACAGGGACATTCATCCAGTGAAGGCGACAGCGATTACAACCTGAAACTTTCGCAGGAAAGGGCCAAGGCCGTGCTCCGGTACCTGGTTGAAAAGTACAAGGTATCCCCGATTTCGGTCACCACTGTCGGTTACGGCGCGGCCATCCCCATAGATAAAGGCATGACCGAAGAAGGTAAGATGAGGAACAGAAGGGTTGAGATAATAATAATAGGTGAAAAAGAGTGACGCGGCACATAACGGCAGTCATACTCGCGGCAGCGCTCTGCCTGGCGGCAGCCGGGTGCCAAAAAACGCCGTCCGCGGCAGACTTAAACCAAAGCCCCGAGACTGTTTTCAATATGGCCACCGAGGCCATGGTAAAGGGCAATGACGCTCTGGCCATAGACCTGTATTACAAACTCGATAAATCATACCCCAGCTTTAAAAAATACAGGGCAGATACACTTTACAGGCTCGGGACCTTATTATACAAGACGGACCGCTTTGACGAAGCGGAGCCGGTATTCGCGAAGTTCGCGGAAAAATGCAAAGATGACGACAGGCTCAGGAAAGTTTACGAAAAACTTATTGAGATCTATGTGCAGGACCTCCACGACGAAGACAAGGCCCAGGCTATCCGCGACCTGTACGCGAAGAAGTTCAAGGAAAGCCCGGTCCTAAAGCAGATAGACAAGACCATGAACGTGCTTTCGGTTAACGAGGGCTCCGGCTCGGCCCTGCTTGCCATGGATTCGGGGAATATAGGCATTATAAAAATGCAGAAAACCGACGAAATTGACAGGGAATTTTACCCGGTCAGGAATTACGTCTTGAAAAGCGTCAAGTCGCCGGATGGAAAGCTTATTGTGGAAAAACAAAAACTCGACGGCAATTATTACCTTTTTTTCGGGCCGATAGGGTCCAGGATGGCGAAGATCGGCGGGTCATCCGGCGGTTACGCGCCGCAGTGGTCGTGGAACAGCAAATACATATATTTCACTTCAATGAACTGGCAGAACAAGGAAAGGAAGATCAAGGTCTTTGACACCGCCGGCAAAAACACACGCGAGCTTTTCAGCGCCAAAGGCGTCGGACCGCTGTTGTGTATTTCTCCGGATTCAAAGAAGATCGTCTTTACATACCTTGACAAGCTCTGGATAATGAACAGCACGGGAAACTCCGTCACCCTGCTGAGTGAGAACATAAACGCGGGGGATATCAGGATGATAGCGTGGTCCAGGGAAGGCGACTCCATTATATTCTTGAAGAAAAATGAAAAAGAGACGTATTACCAGTGTGAATTCGGAAGAAGGGAAATAGCCATAGGAAATTAACCGCCGCGGGCGGCATATAAAGGGCCTTTAAAAGGAGGGTTTGGAATGTTCATAAAAACATTAAAGTTTTCATTGTTGTTTTTTTTGTTGTTTGCCGGGGCGGTTTACGCCTCCGTCGAGGACTACCAAAACGCCGTGCAGAAGGACCCCAACAGCGTCATAGCCAGGTTCAACCTCGGAAACGCCTATTACAAGGAACAGCTCTATGACAACGCGGCCGATTCGCTTAAGAACACCCTGGAGATGAACAGGGACGACAAGTTAAACCACGGCAGGGTGGATTTTTTGGCGGCGCAGCTGCTGGGCATCATATACTTTAATTACAAGAATGACAACGACAACGCGATAAAATATTTTAAAACGGCCGGTGAATTGAATCCATCCGACGGAAACAACTATTATTACCTCGGATTGACGCTGATGAAGGATTCAAAGCCCGATGAAGCGGCCAAGTCGTTCCTCAAGTCTCTCTCCAACGGGGTTGATGACGTTGCCGAAGTCTATTTCAAGCTCGGGCAGGTTTATTACGCAAAAAAAGATTACCCGTCCGCCATCGGGTATTTTGAGAAAGTGGTGGCGAAAAAACCCGATTTTGCCGACGCCAGGGAATACCTGGGGGACATTTACGACCGCAGGGGCAATGCGGACAAGGCTGTAGAGAATTATATCAGGGTGGTCAAGGTAAACCCGAACAATATGCACGCGCAGTTCCAGCTCGGGCTGAACTACGCCAAGCAGAAGGAATATGACAAAATGATAGCGGCCTATAAAAAAGCCATCAATATAGACCCGAATTTCGCGGACGCGCATTACAACCTGGGCATGGCTTACTATTACAGGAACATGTATGAGGACGCGATAGCGGAATTCCAGACGGCCATAAAGCTTAACCCGAACGACGCCGCCTCTTACTCGCTGCTGGCCCAGACCAAGACAACGGCTTATGAATCCCACTTATCCAAGGGCTCGGCTTTCCTTACCGGGGATGATTTCCTGCAGGCGCGCGACGAACTGCAGGCAGCGCTCGCCATAAAGCCGGGCGACTCAGAGGTGCAGAAATACCTTGATATAGCCAATGAATCCATAAGAAAGGCCGTACCGGCGAGACTTGAACAGGCAAAGAAGGATTTTGGGGACAAAAAATACTCCGAAGCCTACAACGCATGGGATTTTGTCTTAAAAGCGGATCCCGCGAATTCCGAAGCCAGGGACGGCATGTCCGGGATAGAGAAGAATCTCGGCGAACTGGTTACGGCCAGGGAGGTAAAGGCGAAGGATTTCGAAAAGCAGGGCAGGTTCGACGAAGCTATAACAGAGTATTCCGGGATTTTAAAGATCGCGCCCAAGTCCAGGGCCCCAGAACTTGAGGGGAAAATTTCATCGCTTATGTTAAAAATAGGCGGGAAGGTAAAAACGCTCCTGGCTGCCGCCGAAGAGGCCAATACCGCCAAACAGTATAAGAAAGCTCTGGAAAAATACAACGAAGTCCTGAAATACGACGAGAAGAACGGCAGGGCATTGAACGGCATCACGAAGATCAAGTCAAGTATGGAAGAGGAAAAGCAGAACCTGCTGGCAAAGGCAAAGCAGAACAAGGCGGACAATCAGAGCAAAGCCCTCTCGTATTACAAGAAAGCCATAGAGCTTGACCCGAATAACGAAGAGGCTAACAAAGGCATACAGCAGATAACAGGGTCCGAATCCAAAGTCGCTCTCGACGCCCAGAAGATAAAATCCATGTATTATGAGGGCGTGGATAAGTATGTCAACGGAGAAGTTGATGCGGCGATAAAAATATGGAAACAGGTACTTGCCATGGACCCGAACCACGTTGAGGCCCGCAAGAATATCAAGAGGGCAGAGGAAAAACTACAGGCTATCAAAAGCTTAAGCAGGTGAGAATTCAATGAAAATAACCATTTATGAAGTGGCAAAAAAGGCGGGCGTATCCATATCCACGGCGTCAAAAGCGTTAAACGACCGCAAGGACGTCGGAGACGCGACAAAAGAGCGCATAAGGCTGATCGCGAAGGAGCTTTCTTATGAGCCGTCGCATTTTGCACGCGCTTTGGCCATGAGAAAAACCGGCAACATAGGCGTGATAACGGTGCGGTATTACCAGGCGCCCATGCTCACCAACCCGTTTTACTCGAAGATAATCGAGGGAATTGAAGAAGAGCTCATTACCGCCAATTTGAACCTGGTCACAAACGTGCTCAGGCGCGAGCAGGTGGAAGCCATGGAAATACCGAAGATGGTCAAGGAAAAATCCGTCGACGGCATCATACTTCTCGGGCACATGCCCGGGGATTTTGTGGACATGATAGTGGACAAGGCGCCTCCGGCCGTAATGGTGGATAACGCTATGAAAAACCCGCCGATAAGTTCGATACTTATGGATAATGTGGAGGGTTCGGCCCGCGCAGTGGAATACCTGATAGATTCGGGACACAAGAGGATAGCGTATGTTTCCGGGCCGTCTTCGCGTTACAGTTTCCTGCAGAGGGCGGAAGGGTATAAAAAGGCCCACCTGGCCCGGGGATTAAAAGCCGAAGAGAGGCTTATGATATTCAATGAGAAGGAAGAGGCCGGTTACGGCTGGACAAGCGGCATTTTAAACACTGAACCCAGGCCAGACGCGGTTTTTGCCTGTAATGACGTCCATGCCATACTTGCCATAAACATGCTCAAAGACAATGGTTTATCCGTGCCGGACGATGTGAGCGTGATGGGTTTTGACAACATCGATTTAAGCGAGCACTTTATCCCGTCGCTTTCCACCGTGGATATCAACAAATCCGCCATGGGTTCAAAGGCCGCGCAGATCCTGGTGGACATAATAAATACAAAGAAAAACAGGGTGGAAAACATTGTTTTTCCGACCTCCATTGTGGTAAGGAACTCGGTCAAAAAAAGGAATTAAATCCGGGTAATATACCCGGAACTATCATATACCGCAATTCGTCTAACTTAGTGTGGTTTTTTCCGGTATTTTGTATTATAATTAATACATTATAGCCATATTTTTAAGGCTGATTTTTTATTTTCCCAAACAATGAATTGAGGAACCATGAAAATAAAACTTAAGGACATGTTTTTATACAGCCTTTTGGGTACGGCATTTTGTGCGCCTGTCTCGATAACCCTCGCGGAGATTTTTATGGTTATCGCCCTTATTTTATGGGCTGTTTTTGCCTACACAAACAGGATAAGCCTTAAGGAATCATTTTCTTCTCCCATGACCCTGCCCATCGCTGTATTTGTGGCCATACATCTGATCTGCGCCATCATAGGTATTGACCCGGGCCATAGCGTCGTTGATTTTTCAAAAGCCTGGATAATACTGATATTTTTCGCGGCAATGAACGGCTACAGGGAAGTATATCCCCTGCGCATGGGCGCGGGATTTTACGCCGGGGGAGCGGCATTCGCGGCTACTTATGCAATAATCATGACCATAATACACAGGTTTATGGGTCACGATATGGATTTCAGGGCAGCGTCTTTCTCCGGCAGTTATATGCACGCGGGCGGGCTTTTCATGATGGGAGCGATCACCGCAGCAGGCATCGTCGCTTACAGGTTTAAAAATGAGGACGTGGACAACACTCCGAAGTTTCTGTACCTTGGCGGTTTTTTCATAATATCGGCGGGATTGCTTTTTACCTTTACGCGCGGTTCATGGATCGCGGCGCTGGCCGGGCTTGGGGTGCTTTGTTTTTTGACCGATAAAAGGCTTTTTCTCGGGGTGCTTATTGCGGCTGTTTTAACCGGAGCGCTGGCCTGGAACACCTCCTATATGCACAGGCTTAAGGATTCCTTCCGGCTAAACCAGGGGACTTCACAGATGGAGCGGGTATACATGTGGAAAGCCGGGCTGAATATCATCAAAGACAGGCCGTTGACCGGGATCGGCACCGGGGACCTGGAGAAGATATATCCGAAATACAAGGACCCCCGGGCTATAGAGCCGAACGCCGGGCACGTGCATAACAACCTTCTGCAGATAGCCATCATAGACGGCCTGCCGGGGCTTGCCGCTTTCCTGTGGATATTCATCGTTTTCTGGATACAGCTTTACAAAGGCATACAAAGGGCCGAAAACCCGGTCTTCAAATATGTGCTTATAGCCGGATTTTCCATCAGCGTGGCTTTTTTCATAAACGGTTTCTTTGAATATAATTTTTTCTCCTCCCAGGTCGCGCTCGCGTTCTGGTATCTCATGGGAGTGGGCATGGCCGCGGTCAGGCTTGATAAACAAGGCATAAAAAACACCAAATAGGACGGGCAAAATGAAAGTGGATACCGCTAAAATAAAGAAGGCATTGATCATAAGGCACAGGGCGATAGGCGACATAATACTGGTCACCCCGTTCATAAGGGCGCTTAAGAAAGCCCTGCCTGACGCGCAGGTGGATATGGTTATCGAGCCCATGGGGATAGAGGTGCTTGAAGGGAACCCTTACCTGCACCGGGCCCTGATACTGGAAAAAAACAGATTGAAAAAAGCCCCCCTATCTGTAAAAATGAAGGAGACTTTCAGGTTCTATAAGGGGTTGATGGACGCGAAATATGACGTGGTGTTCGACCTTTGGGGTAATCTACGCACGGCATTGATGTGCTTTTTGACAGGCGCCAAATACAGGGTGGGCTTTAATTTCAGGGGGCGCAAATATTTTTATAATACCGTGGTTTTTCCCGACGTGCCGCCCAAATATAATGTTTTTTACCACATGGACCTGCTGAAGGCCATAGGCATAAAAGACGACGGGGAAAAAACCGATTTTTATGTCCCTGAAAAGGACGTCAAATTCGCCGGGGATTTCTACTCGGGGATAGGCAGAAAACCCGGGGATAAGGTAATAGGATTGAACGGCGCGGGTTCGTGGATCACGAAACGCTGGCCGGAATACAGGTTCGCGGAACTCGCGGACGCCATTGTAAGGGCTTTTAAGAACGTAAAGATAGTGATTGTCTGGGGCCCGGGCGAAAAGGCAATGGCCGACAAGATATATGAACTGATGACTGCGGACAAAAAGGACGTTTTTTTGGCGCCGGAGACGACTTTAAAACAACTCGGGGCACTGCAACTGCAAATGGACGCTTTTGTCTCCAATGACGGGGCGCCTAACCATATAGCGGTCGCGCTTGATGTCCCGTCGGTCACGGTTTTCGGGCCGACAAACTATAAGTCGTGGGTGCCGGCATCAAACAAAAGGCACCTGGAAGTGCACAGCGCGCTGAAATGCGCGCCATGCGACAACATGGAGTGCGGTTCGGGCATAGAGTGCATGAACGGCATAGACAGCAAAACTGTATTTGATAAAATGATGGAACTGCTGAAGAACACGGCGTAAAAAACCTCAAGGAGGACCTGACGTGGCTGAAATTGACATTGACAAGATGCTTGAACAGGATGAGAAAAAAGAAAAGGCGAAAAAGGCAAAGTCCCTGATGATGACGGCGGCAATCGCGGGGGGGAGCCTCGTCGTGGTCGCGCTCATTGCGGTCATAACCGTCATGCTTGTACTCGGAGAATCCAGCAGTTCATATTTTCCAACGGCTTCGGGGATAAAGTACCTGTATAATAAAAAAGGCAAGAATCCCGAAGAGCGGACATTCCTCCCGAAAAAAGAGAACCTCTACGGGTATGACTGCTCCGTCCTTAACATACTTGACAAGGGCACTTACGCGACAAGGCAGGAGTATTACTGTGTGGACAAGGAAAAAGGCTATGCCAGGCTGGCTTTTTCCGATAATCACGGTAATAAACAGAAAGACGTGTTCGTGATCATGCCCTACATGATAAAAGAAGGAAGGCAGTGGAATGCCGGCATGGTGAAGGACAAGGTGGTAAAGGCCGTCATTGCCGGGCGTGAAAAAATGACGACGCCCGTGGGCGAGACCGAAACCATCAGGATTGAGTACAAGGCGGCCCCGTACATGGATGAGACGGTTTGGTACGCGAAAGATGTCGGCCTGGTAAAGGAACAAAATAACTTGACGGCTGATGAAATGTCCCTTATCAGCTCGGGAGAATAATGCCCTTTAAGCAATTCCATGAAAAAAAAGTTATCATAATGTTCTTATTCCTGCTGGCCGCGTTTCTTGCCATGCCTGTTTTTTCCTCGGCGGACGCGGCCGCGCTTGAAGCGGTTACGGGCGGTAATTTTCCGGCGCCGCCGATAAACGAAATGACGGTGGGGATCACGGCTCCTACTTCGTCTTTGCTGGCTCCCAAGCCGGTTTCAGCGACCGCAGCCGCGCCGATCGCGCTTTCTACAAGCGCTTCCGCGGCAAACCCTGTTTCAACAAGCGCCGCGGCGCCAAACGCGCTGACAGCACCGGCCGCGGTTCCTGTCACGGCTCCGGTTTCGGTGACTTTTCCTGCCGGGCCCGGGCCTGAATTCCTCAAGGCGGAAGTCCAGGGAGTCAAGGTGCTTCTTACATGGGACAGGGCCGGGAAAAAAGATACGACATTTAATATCTACAGGAGCATTTCACCGGACAAAGATTTCCTTAAGATCAACAAGGAAGACGTAAAGCAGGCAGGTTATACCGATGAGAGGGCCGCCAGCCTTATAGCGCCGCAAAGCGGGACGCTTTATTATTACAGGGTGACTTCCGTGGATTCCGGAGTTGAATCGCTGGACTCCAAGACCGTGCTTGCCACACCTTTCGCCCCTCTCGGGCCGCCCAACCAGGTCACCGTCCTGCCGGGTTTTTCCTCGGTTAAGATAAAATGGGCCGAGCCTGAGGCGTCCGGGAATTTCGGGATAAGCGGTTATAATATTTTCCGCTCGACCGTGTCGGGCGCGCTCACTCAGCTGAACCCGGTCACCATTACCGTGTTTGAGTACGATGACGCGGGACTGACCAACGGGGCGAAGTATGATTACGCCCTGCAGAGCATCGACGCCATGGGGAACACTTCCGCAATTTCGGATGTTTATTCGGCGGTGCCTTTTTCCGCGATATCTTCCCCCAAAAACCTCACCACCACCGGGGCATCCTCAGAATCCATAAAACTTGTCTGGGACGCTCCCGACGGCGTCGGCACTTACGGGATCTCGGGGTACAACATATTCAGGTCCACGGTCCCGGGTTTTTTCCCGGAACAGCCCGTCAATTTAAAACTTGCAAAAGGCTTTAAGTCCGAGGATAACAGGCTTTTTTATTTTGATAATTTAGTGAATTCGTCGGATAAGCCCAAGATAGGGGATAAATATTTTTATAAGATCGTGCCCGTGGATTTCCGCGGGAATACGGGCTCTGCAAGCGACGTGGTGCCGGGCGCGGTGCCCATCATGGAAGTCAGCCACCAGGGCATCATATCCGCTGATATTTCCGAGTACGGCCTTCCGCCGGAATCCAGGCTCACCCTTTCCGGGAGGAAGTCGCTCGGGCTGGAATACTCGCATATATGGTGGAAGGATAACACCACGGCAACGAAGGAAAACTTCGATATAAAGCAGAAATTAAAGCTGACCCTTAAGGGCAATATAGGGACGAAGATCAATGTCGACGTTAATTATGACGAGGACACGCTTACGGACGAGTACACGAAAATATCCATAAGCTACACGGGCGCGAAGGACGAAACCCTGCAGGAGGTCTCATTCGGGGACCTCACGCTGGATCTGCCGTCCACCAAGTACTTAAGTTACGCGCCGCAGAAACTTTTCGGGTTGAGGGGCAAGGCGAAAATAGGGGACAAGCTCACCATCACGGCGCTCGCGGCCCAGACAAAGGGCATAAATGACACCCAGGTTTTTGTCGGCACTTTGCGCAAGAAGCAGGTCAATTCAAGGAACGGTATAGATATATTCGACACTGCTTACCTTAAGAACACTTATTATTATATTACAAAGGACCCGACCGTTAAGATCGTGCCCGGTTCATTGATCGTATACAGGGACGACGCGATAATCGCGAACGTGGACGTAAATACCATTTCTTCCATACCTGTGACGCCCGGGGCGCCGCCAAAATATCATTTTAAACAACTGTACGCCGGCGTTGATTTTCTCGTGGACTACACAACGAACATAATCAAGTTCAATACCGGCATAGGAGATAACTATATACTTGCCGTCGGATATAAGACGAATGACAATCAGAATATCGGCCTGACCCCGGGGGGGACTTTTGATTTTCATGAGGCAAATCTTAATTCCGAACCGCACGGCATAACGGACAAGAACGACACCCTGATCCAGAATGGTGTGACCGGAAACCAGATAGACCTGTCGCATAAAGTGCTTGGTTACTACTATATGGGCGAGACTAAAATAAACAACCCTGTCACGGACACAGGCGGGTTCAAAATATTGATAACTTCCACTGACGGGACCCAGCCGGTCAACGTGCCGCAGCCGTGGGAGGTTAATGCCTCGGATTACTACACTATTGACACGGATTTTGGTATCTTGAAGTTCAAGGCGCCTTTTCCTTTTGCCGCTAATAATGTGTTGAAAAACACTTATAACGATCCTTCGACCGAGGAAAACGCGACCGACGCGTATAAGATAGTGGGCCCTGTGTCTTTATACAAGATACACCTTGAGTATAATTTCCAGGTATCCTCATACAAGCTTGACAACTTCCCGGTTGTTTTCGGGAGCGAGCATGTGCTTGTGGGCGGCGTGGCCATGAAAAAAGACGTGAATTACGACATCAATTATGACGCGGGTGAAATAACCTTCAATAAGTCCGTCGTTATAGGCGACTCAACCGAGGTCAGGGTGACATATGAATACCTCCCGTTCGTGGGGGCCAACGCCAGCAACCTTTTCGGCGGCAGGATAGATTACGATTTGCTGGATAACCTTAAACTGGCTGTGACCGGATTGTATAAAATGTCAAGCTCCGGCACCACCACTCCGGGCGCGAACTCAACCGAGACTTCGCTCACCACGCCTTTTAATTCCCTGGTGGTCGACGGCACCGCGAACCTGGACCTGAACAGGGAAAATGTGAACAAGATAATAAACGCCCTGCCTTTGATGAGCGGCAGCGACGTGCCCGTGGATTTTAAGTTTTCCGCAGAGACGGCTTACAGCGATTTGAACCCAAACGCTTACCAGAAAACCCTGACCAGCGGCAAGGTGGAGAACGGCCCGGCCATGATAGACGACATGGAATCCGCAAATATAGAAACCTCGGCCACCATGCTCTCCGCGAGCTGGTTCCCGGCATCCCAGCCCGTACTTACCCCGCCTTCGACATACCTGGACAGGGCTTTCATAGTCAGGAGCGATGTGACCGACATAGGCAGCCAGCCGACCACGCCAGGGTCCTTAACCCCGGACCAGAAAAAGATGCTCAAGCTGGAGTACTCAAACCTTACATCGCAAAAATGGGATTCTTTCAGGTATGTGCTTTCCACGTCGGGTATGAACCTGAACCAGTACAATACGCTGGAAATATCTGTAAAGGTAAAAACAAGCCAGCCTGTGAGGATGAGCGTTGATGTCGGGGTAATAAGCGAAGATTCGAACGGCACAGGCGTTTTTGCATATAATTCAAAGGGGATTGCTGACGGCGAAAGCGAAGATAACAACCCGCCTACCGGCGTGTTGACGACCGGCAGCGCGAACAAGGATATAGGCATAAGCCCCGGGATATACAATACTTTATCGGGTTCAACCCCCGCTTATTGGGGCGCCGGAAACATAGCCCTTGATACCGAGGACATGAACCAAAATGGTATAATTGACCAGGAAGAGGCGTATTACCGTTTTGATTCCGAGGGCCCGCCATCGCTCACTATACCGCTGAATATCCCCCAGCCAAAACTTCTCCTGGTCAACGGCGATAACTGGGTCGACATAAAAATACCGCTGTCGGATTACACCTACCTGGTAGGCGGCGTGGCCAATAACAATGTAGGAGTAAATAAGGACAAGTACATGTCGTTCATAAAACACCTGAGGATAAATTTAAAAGGTTCAAACGGGCAGCCTGCTGAGGGGAACATAGAGATAGAGTTTATAAAATTCACGGGAAATTCCTGGAGCCTGCAGACGCCCCAGGGTGAATATGACAGGGCCGGCAACCCGGTCATTGTTGACAGCACGAAATTGAACATTTCCTCTATAAATAAAAAAGCGCCTGATACGGATAATTACACGCCGAACCTGGATTATTACGACTGGACCACGGACACTGACAAACTCAGCGAGACCTCGCTGAAAATAACATCCAATATTTCAAACCTCGACCAGGGGATAAGCGACGGCCAGCCTTTGTATTACGCCACAAAACTGCTTAACTCCTCGGGCGGTTACGACTATCACCCTTATAAATACCTGAAGATGGACGTGTACTTCAGGAAATGGGACCCCACTGCCGGAAATGGCAGGGTCATGTTCATCAGGGTGGGGAGTTCTGACGACCCGACATACCCGCGTTATTACCAGTATAATGTGCAGATAAGCGAGCTTGCCCAGAACACAAGCAGCTGGCAGACTGTTGTCTTTGCCCTGGACGGTTCCGACGGCAGGCGGAGTTCGTCCGCACTGGTGCCGAATTTAAGGGTGGTACAGTATATAAGCATAGGTTTTATTAATCCGAATTCCACACCCGCAAATGAAATAATGTGGGTCGATAATATAAGGCTGACCGACGCGCAATCTTCCACGGGCCAGTCGACTTTTTTAAGCTCGACCATGAACATTAACGGCGTCGGGACGCTGGCCCATTCTTACGAGGATAAGGAAGCCACTTTTTACACGCTCGCCGACGCGGGCAGGGCCGATATAAAGCAGCATGAGCAGACGACAAACCTCTCTTTCGGCTACTCGCAGCTGCCTTTTTTGCCAATCACCACAAGTTACTTCAAGTATGGCAGGTTCTTTGACGGGCCGAATAAAAACGACCCGACATATACCCAGGATAATACCATATATGACCTTTACAGCGAAGGGTTCACAAACAACCTGAGTTTTTCGCTTATACCGGACCTGACGCTTTCGAACGGGACCACAGTTAGGTCCGATGTCACCGAGTATCCGGGCGACGGCGCGTGGCAGAATAATACCAGAAAATCCATGGACTTCAAGCCCATGCTCTCGTGGAAGGCGCCCGCGAACTTTTTCTTCATACCGCTGGGGTCGAATAACTTCGACGCGAATATAACCTTTGACAACTATGAAACAGCGTACACGGACCTGGCTGTTTCTCCCACGGTAACCGGGTCATACTACTATAACTGGCAGATGAACAGGAGGCAGGATTATAAGTGGACGGGTTCATACGCTTTCCTCGGGCTTTCGCTCCAGCCCACATATGAGTTTGTGCTCAGGGAACAGACCGGGTACCTGACCTCGAAATATGTTTTTTACCAGAACAGCATAACCGACCCGCAGAACAAGGTTGACAGGTATTATGTCATGGGCAGGGACATCATGCCGCACTTAAGCTTAAGCTACCCGTCTTTGTGGATATTTTCCCCGACACTTACATACGGCGAGGAATCCCACATGGATTACACCCAGTCGTTCCTGGACAATCACGGCCGCCTTGACGCGTCAACGGCGGTGAACCTGAACAAACTGGTAGGTTGGCTGCCCAATATCAGCAGGTACGCTTTCTCCATAGAAAGCACCCAGCACTATGAGGACATCAACTACCCGGGTTCTTTTTACCTTTACGACACAATGCCGCTTGAAAGCCGGTGGAATATTTTTATGTGGAGGCTTTTATACGACGAGCATGAGATAAGGCGGTTTGAGACCTCTGCAAAGAACGGCGCGTTTATAATATCGCACAATCTGAACCTCGATGAGATAAACATAGCGTCATTATTTTACTTTACCCCGGCATTCACATATTCGCTTAACAGGACCTTTTCTTCGCAGGGCGCGGTGCGTTCCTTCAGCGAAAGTTTCACGCTGTCCGCGCCAACGATACGTATAAGCGGGGTCACCATACCGCTGCCGTTCCTGCAGGACCTGGTGACAAACCAGACCCTGACAGGGAGCTATTCGTACGCCCGCAATTTTACCAAAGGCGTCGATAAGCAGATAACCGAGGATGACCTCACCAATACTTTCAGCCTGTCCCTGCCTTATACAGCGAAAAGCGGAGTGAACGGGGTATTGAGCCTGACAGGCTCGCGCAAGGACACCATACAGTTCAATTATAGGAGCTGGACAGGCACTCTGGGGCCTTCGCTTAAGCTCAATTATTCCTACAAACAGTCCGACCCCATAACTTTCCCCAGCTGGCTGTGGCTCCTGGGCGACAAGACCTTCCGTATGGACCAGAACCTGGACCTGACCGGCACGCTGGGCGTCAATTACAATTTGGGCGGCGACAATGACAAGAATGTGAACGAGGCGAATTCGAAGGAATACACCTTGTCCACGTCAGCCGCGTATAAGATACTTCAGAACCTGACCGCGACGCTCACGCTGACGTACGGCCACAAGGATGACAGCTGGCACAAGGACCAGGAATATGACAAGTTTACCATAAGCCTCGGGGCTGTAATAGAATTCTAGGAGGAATATTTATATGAAAAATTTTTTACTGCTGTTTGCCGCATTATTATGCCTGTCCGCCGTGTCGCGCGCGGATGGCTGGGATACGACCCTTATAAGGGCCAGGTTTGACGGCACATCCGTCACGCTCAACTGGATGCCGGCCGTCAATTCTGACGCGGTATTTTCCGTTTACAGGTCGGACGTGATCATCACGGATGATTCGCAATGGAACCTTCTTACGCCCATCACGACGACCGCATATAATACCGGCATTTACGCGGACGCGGTGCCGCAGACCTATACGGTATATTATTACAGGGTAAAAAATTCGACGGGCCAGGTATTTTCCGATACCATAAGTTCCTCGCTTTATCAGGACGCCATAACCGGCTATGACGGATTTGACTCCAAGGTTGTGCTTGCGTGGGACAAGTCAGCCGACGCGACTTTGCAGTATTACAATGTGTACAGGTCAACCGATCCGGCGCTGCTTTCCGCAATTGTCGTGGGGCAGGGACCTGATAATAAAATGATAGACGAATCGGCGGCAAACCAGATCAGTTATTATTACTGCGTGCAGCCGGTTTCGGTGTTTAAGGGCTCGTTCACGCAGTCTGTGACGGTCACGCCTTTTGCGCCGCCGTTCGCGCCCGTGGCCGTGGACCCGACGCCGTTATTTGCCGTATCAGGCACTGCCGTAACCATGTACTTTGGCACCACCATGACCAGGGGTTCGTACGATGTTGCCGGCTACAATATTTACAGGTCTCCTACTTTTGTGTCGCTTTCGGACCTCAAGGCGACGACTCTTACCGGTTATTACAATGACACGGGCCTTGCGCCCGGGCAGAGGTACAATTACCAGATAAGGACAGTCGATATAAATTCAAATGTATCCCAGCCCCTTTCTTTTTCAGCGTTGATCCCGGGCCTGCCAAGCATGCCGGCTAATTTAAAAGCAAGCGCGGATTCCGCCTCTGCCACGATAACCTGGGACCCGAATCCAAGCGATGAAGGCGTGACTTCCTACCTGGTTTTCAGGGATGCTTTGAGCTATGGGACATCCCCGAACAATTCATTCATCGATTCAGCGGTGAGTCTGGGCGCAAGTTATAATTACACCGTGCAGGCCCAGAACATAACCGGGGCAGGGCCGGTTTCCGCGCCTGTGGCAGCTTTTATAAAACCGGCCGCGCCGCTTAATGTGGCGGTTGCCAGGAGCGTGAGTCCCGGCGCTTTGAGCCTCTCGTGGGATCCGCTGAACGCCCTGGAAAATGCCACCGGCTATAATATTTACAGGGCATTGAGCCCGCTTTCTTTTGATTATAGCAGTCCCACATTGACCACATTTACACCGTATGAGGACACGGCCGTTACCGCGGGACAGGCGTATTTTTACACGGTGTCGGGCTATTCCACTATAGAAGGGGCAAGGAGCCTGACTGTCAGCGCAATCCCGGTCACAACCACGGTAAATGTGCAGAACCTGACAGCTACGGCGTACAACAGTTACGCTTTGTTGCGCTGGGACAATGAAGGCCCGGCATATGACGTCACTGGGTACAAAATATATGAAAGCACTGATCCATCCCCGGTCCTTTTCAATTATATAACCTATATAACCACGACCGCCGGGGCCGTAACCAGCCTTAATGTCACGGGACTGGATATTTTGAACAAGGCATATTACCTGAAAGTGAGCGCTGTAAATTCATATGGCGAGGGAAATACGCCGAACGCGTCATACATAGACATTACCATGACTGCGGGCACGGCGCCGGCCGCGCCGTCAAATGTAACGGCGACAGCGGCGGCCGGGGACGGCACCATCAGTTTAAGCTGGGATAACGCGCCCGCAGGGTCAAATGTTACATCATTCAACGTTTACAGGAGTACTTATCCAGGCGCGTATGATTTTAATTCGCCCGCCGCGATCGTAACGCATAGTTTTTATAATGACGCCACATACACAGCCGCCCTTGGGGTGAATTATTACTATAAGGTAAACGCGGAGGCAAACTCGCTCACGGGCCCGGCGTCGACTGAGGCAAATGCCGCGGCTTTTTTAAGGCCGTATCCCGTGAATTCACCCGCGGGCTCTTTTGTGAACGGGAATATCCTGCTTATCTGGGCTGCTCCAAGCCAGTCCGGGACATTTGACAATTCCCCGAAAACCTACAGGATCTACAGGAGCACTGTTGCCGCCTTTTCGGATACGCCTTATGTGAATTCTCTTACGGCGGAACAGTATTTAGACACAGATATAAATACTCTCCTTGCCTCCACATATAATTATAAGATCAAGAATTTCGACGCTAACGGTTATGAGGACACGGGATCCGGGACAGTTTCCATAAGCATACCTCTGATACAGCCGCCACCCAAAACGCTTGTGGCCCTGGCAGGCGATAAAAGGGTGACCCTGATCTGGTATATGGTTACACCGCAATATTACAATATCTACAGGAGACTTTCGACCGACCCTGCGTACGGCCCGCCCGTGGCGTATAATGTGCAGTTCTCGCTCAAAGATTATATCGATTTAAACCTGCAAAACGGCTTGACTTATTTTTACATGATCAAGGCCGTCAATTTGGACGGCGAGGGCCCGGCTTCAATGGAGGTTTCTGCAACGCCTTACACGGCTGTGACGCTGCCGCTAGGCGCGGCTGTTACAGCCGGAACCCCGGTCAAAAAATCAGTGCCTCTTTCATGGCCCGCTGCCATTCCCGGCAGCCCGTTCACTCTTTCCGGGTATGATGTTTTGCGCAGCAGCGACGGTGGGGGGAATTATACGCTCATTACTTTTACTACGCAGACGTTTTTCGTCGACAATACAACCTCGTGGAACACGATATACTATTATCTTGTCGAGACGCTTGATTCGGGAGGCAACACCGACGGGGTATACAGCCCTGCAAAAGTCGTTATACCTTTGCCCGACAATAAGATAAGGGTTTACAGGAACCTGATGAACCTGTCTCTCGGAGACACACTGAAGCTGCACTATGTACTGGTGCAAAGCGGGAAAATAAAGCTGAGGATATACACCCTCTCGGGGGCTTTTGTGACAGAGCTTGTGGATGCCGATATAACAGGCAATATAGATTCGCAAAACCCGTATGAAAGCGACGATTTTTACTGGGACGGCAAGAACAAGGCCGGGCAGAAAGTGGCCTCGGGCGTTTATATCCTGTCCCTTGAGACGCCGCACTCAAGGGTGATAGAAAAAGTAGCCGTAGTCAAATAGGGCACGGTATAAAATACCGGAGCTACAATAATGAGGTCTTATGCCTAAAATAAATATACTTCCGGATAATGTGGCCAACCAGATAGCGGCCGGCGAAGTCGTGGCCCGGCCGGCGTCATGCGTGAAAGAACTGCTGGAAAATTCCATTGACGCAGGGGCCGAAAATATTATTGTCTCCATTGACAATGCCGGAAAAAAGAAGATCGAGATAAAGGACGACGGCTTTGGGATGGAAGGGGAAGACCTTAATAACGCTTTTCTAAGGCACGCCACAAGCAAGATAAAAACCATCGAGGACCTGAACTTCATAGAAACCCTCGGCTTCAGGGGCGAGGCCCTGGCATCGATCGCCTCCGTGGCGAGGGTGGAGGCCATGACAAGGACCCAAAACTCGGACACCGGCGATTTCATTTCCATCGAGGGCGGCGCCACCGTGAGGCGGGAAAAAAGGTCCTCAAATAAGGGAACTATAATATCTGTAAAGGACCTGTTTTACAACACCCCCGCGAGGCTGAAATTCCTGAAATCGGATTATACCGAAGAAGCCAATATAATCGAGGTTGTTTTGAATGAAGCGCTCGCCAGGACAAATATATCCTTCAAACTTGTGATCGACGGGAAGGAAAATATGTTTTTTCCCAAGTCTGCTTCCCTAAAGGACCGCGTACGGATAGCCGCAGGCAGGGAGGTTTCCGACGCGCTCATTGAAATATCGCATTTCACCGACAATGTCAAAGTAACGGGCTTTATAGCCAAGCCGTCAATCACCAGGCTCTCCAGGGGGCCGCAATTCCTTTTCGTGAACAGCCGCTGTATACAGAACAGGAACATTTCTTATGCCGTGTACGAAGGCTATGGCACCCTGCTTATGAAAGGGAAGTATCCTTACGCCTACATATTCATAGATATAAACCCTTCGCTGGTGGACGTCAATGTCCATCCTACAAAGGCGGAGGTGAAATTTAAGGACGAGCGTTTTGTCTATAATTGCGTGAGGCTTGCCGTGGATGAAGCGCTGAAAAAAAATGAACTCACTCCGCAGGCGTATTTTGACACGGGGATCGACGGGGAGGCAGCCGGGGCGATAAAGCAGGGAGCTCAGCAGGCTGTCAACGGATTTTTTGCCAATGAATCGGCCCCGCTGTGGAACAACCAGACCGTGGAATTCAGCAAAAACGCGGTCATGCCGGAGACGAGGTCGCAGACAAGGGAATATTTATGGCTTAAGGCCCTGGGCCAGGTGCACAAGACCTATATCGTGGGTGAGGACGACGACAATCTTGTGGTCATAGACCAGCACGCGGCCCATGAAAAAGCCCTGTATGAGAAGATCATGGATACCATCTCGGAGGGCGGTTTGAAAGTGCAGGAACTGCTTATCCCCGAGATTATAGAGGTGACGCCCCCTGAAAAGCGCGTGATACTGGCCAATAATGATGTTTTTATCAAGCTCGGCTTTTATATTGAGGAATTCGGGGAACGGGAATTCAAGGTGTCGGCTCATCCTGTTATTATACGGGATAAGGCGGCGGCTCCGTTCGTAAAAGATATCATAGGGAAACTCATGGACAAGGACAAGGCGGATGAGCACGATATTTTGAAGCACCTTTGTGCGACGGTAGCATGCAGGGCAGCGGTCAAAGCAGGCGATGAGCTGAACGGAGCCGAGATGACGGAACTGCTGAACAACTTTGTGGAACTTAAGGACCCGCATTCCTGCCCGCACGGAAGGCCGCCGATCATTAAAATACCGTTCGATGAGATAGAAAAGATGTTTAAAAGGAAGTTGTAGAATTAAAGTTCTTAAGCCAAAAGCCAAAAGACAAAAGTAAAGTTGTTAAGGGTTTAAGTGTTTAAGCAATGCGGTTTTGTTCTGATTTTTTTGTTTTTTTTTGTCCACTTGCACTTACTTGCTTTTCCTTAACTTTTGTC
>PMTB01000248.1 GCA_003167475.1 candidate division FCPU426 bacterium
CGCTTTTTACCTTGTGCTTAATTCCTTCACCCGTAGGATAAATTTTGCCAGCGCGGGGCATGACCCGCTCATACTCTACAGGGCAAAGGAAGAGAAGATATATTACATAAAACCAAAGGGTTTCCCACTCGGGATAACGCTGCCGGACGACGCGCTGTTCAAAAAGGTCATGGTTGAGGAAAATATAAAGCTTCAGAAAGACGACCTTCTGGTGGTATATACCGACGGTGTGACCGAGGCCATGAACGGCAGGCGCGAGCTCTGGGGAGAGAAGCGTTTTGTGGAGTTTATCAAGGCTAACGGAAGGCTGACCTCCAGGGAATTCATAGACAAGCTGCGTAACGAACTTAAGGAATTCACCATGGGGTACCCGCAGAACGACGACATCACGATAGTCGCCATAAAGGAAAAGAAAACCGGGGCTGATATGCTGCGCTCAATCGACAAGCAGATAACCATGATGAAGAAAAAGAAAATGAAGATCAAGGATATAGAAAAGGAGCTTGGCATAGACCTTGAACTTTTCAAAAAACTTAAGAAACAGGGCTCCAATATGACGGAAGAGATGCAGTTCTTCACCTTTGAACAGAAGAAGGAACTAATGCGCCTTGTTGTGACGGAGCCCGCGCTGAATGTTTCAAAGTACGCGGAAAAACTGGCGCAAAAATACCAGGTAAAGATAAGCGAAGAGCTTGTGGTAAATGAACTCAGAAGGGTGAACCTGGTTAAGGCGGAGCAGAGGATATTGTACGCGAAGGAAAGAACCAAATAGGAGGAATTGATGTTCCTGAAACTTGCATATAACGCGGCAAATGAAAAAAAAGTGCTGGCCGCCATAGACAAAATGAACGACTTTTCCCTGGACATAGCGCCTTCCATAGTGTCCATAATAAAAGATGTAGAGAAAAACGGCGACAGGGCTGTGAACAAATACACGGAAGAATTCGACAAAACGACGGTCAAACAATTGAGGGTGCCGGCAAAAACCATAAAAGCCGCATACTCCAGGGTCGACCGCGCGCTTTTTAAGCCCATGGAAAAAGCCATAAAAAATATAGGAAAATTCCATTCCATGCAGAGGAAGAATATAAAGGATTATGTTTTTAAGAATACCGGATACACCATACATCAGAAGTACCTGCCCATTGACTCGGCGGGAATATATATACCGGGGGGGCAGGCCCCTCTTTTTTCAACCCTGCTTATGGCCGGGATACCTGCGAAGATCGCGGGGGTAAAAAGGACCGTTGTCATTTCGCCGCCCAGGTATAACGGCGACGTAGGACCGTACATACTTGTGGCAGCCGACATGATAGGCATTGATGAAGTTTACCGGGCGGGCGGGGCCCAGGGAATAGCCGCTTTGGGATGCGGCACTGAATCCATAAAAAAAGTCGATAAAATAGTCGGGCCGGGGAACATATATTCGACCATGGCAAAAAAATACATGTTCGGGAAGACCGGGATAGATTCCCTGAACGGGCCTTCGGAAGTTACGATTATAGCGGACAAAATNNGGCCCAGGCCGAGCATGTTAACGGCCACTCGCTGCTCATCACTGACAGCGCGGAAATCGCCGCGATAGTGGAAGAAGAACTTAACAGGGCGGATTTTGAGTTTAATATAACGTTGATAATGGTCAAGAGCATGGCGGACGCGGTAAAACTTGCCAATTACAAGGCGCCCGAGCACCTTACTGTCATGGCTAAAAACAGCGCAGGGCTGATAAAAAAGATAACGAACTCGCCCGCGATATTCGAGGGCAACTATACGCCCGTGGCTTTCGGGGACTATATGGCCGGTGCAAACCACATCCTTCCGACAAACGGCACGGCCAGGTTCTTTTCGGGGCTCTCTGTGCTTGATTTTTTAAAGCACACACATATAGTCAAATGTTCCAAAAAGGGCATGGATACTTTCGGCCCGGACGCGGAAGTGCTTGCCGGCATAGAAACTCTTCAAAAGCACAAACAATCCATGATGGCCAGGAGAAATTCTTGAACATACGGGAAATGCAGCGTTCCTCCATAAAGGGCCTGAAAGCATACGACCCGGAACTGCTCGCCAACTATAGGTATAAAGTTGACGCCAATGAGAATGGTTACGACGTGCCGCCTTTGGCGAGGAAAAAAATCCTCAAAGAGATGAAAAAAGTTTTCTTTAACCGCTACCCGGATCCCGGGGCCGTAAAGCTTAAGGGTATACTGGCAAAGAAAAATTCAGTGAGCCCGGGATCCATAGTCATTGGCAACGGTTCGGACGAACTCATACACTACCTACTGCAGGCATTTACGGACCCAGGCGATATAATAGCCGCCCCGGCGCCTTCCTTTGATATGTACTCGATACTGGCCCTGGCAAACGGGGCAACGCCCGTTATGGTCCCGCTGGACGATAATTTTGACCTGGACGAGGCCGCAACTTTGAAAGCCGTAAATGGCGCGAAATTTATATTTCTTGCCTACCCGAATAACCCGACCGGGAACTGTTTTTCGCGCGGCAAGATACTTAAAATAATAAAGGCGGCTCAAGGCTTTGTGGTGCTTGACGAAGCATACTTTGAATTTTCCGGAAAAACATTTTTGCCGCTGCTGAAAAAGCATAAAAATCTCATAATTTTAAGGACTTTTTCAAAGGCTTTTTCTTTGGCGTCCATGAGGGTCGGCTACATGATGGCCGATCCGGAAGTGATAAGCATAATAAATAAGGTAAGGCTGCCTTATAATGTGAACGTGGTTTCGCAGGCATGCGCGGCCGTAATGGCGCAAACAGCGATAGCGCCCGTGGTAAAAAAGATACTTACAGAGCGTGAAAAACTCTATTCGGCACTGAAAAAAGATTATCCCGTGGTAAAAAGCGACGCTAATTTTCTGCTGATAAAAGTCAACGACGGAAATTATGCCAAAAAAATGTTTGAAAAAAGCGGTATTTCAATTAGAATGTTCAAGGACGGCAGATTAAAGGATTTCTTAAGGCTTACCATAGGCACCCCTGATGAAAACAGGGCTGCACTGGCCATACTGAAACGGGGTGTTTAAATGAAAAAATCAAGGAAAGCCGGAATAAAAAGGGCCACCAAAGAAACGGACATCGTTTTCGGGATGAACGTTGACGGTAAAGGGGTTTATTCCATTAAGACGAACGAGCCTTTTATGACGCATATGCTCGAGCAGCTGTCAAAACACAGCGGCATAGACATGGTGATCGCGGCCAAGGGCGATGTGGAGATAGACGCGCACCACCTGACAGAGGACCTGGGGATTACGCTGGGCCAGGTGCTGTCAAAGGCCCTGGGCGATAAAAAGGGAATCAGGCGTTTTGGCTCGGCCGGCGTCCTTGATGAAGCCCTGGTCAGGGTGGTCATAGACCTCTCGGGAAGGACATATCTTGATTATAACGTGAAGCTTGGGGTAAAAAAAATAGGCACTTTTGACACGGAACTCGTAGAAGAGTTTTTTAACGGATTCACCCGCGGGGGCAATGTGACGCTTCATATAGACCAGCTCAAGGGTAAGAACACGCACCACATTCTTGAAGCGGTATTTAAGGGTTTCGCGCTGGCTTTAAAAGAAGCTGTGGCGGTCACGGGGAAGAATCTTCCGAGCACAAAAGGAATGCTTTAATAAATATTCCTCTGTAGAACAAAGGCCGCAACCTGAAGGTTGCGCCTACACAAACGAAATATTTATATGACTTAGTATTTGATTATGTAGCCGCAACCTTTAGGTTGCGGATCTTGTAAGTAAGGCGGTTTTTGCGCCGCGGCAGTCATTAAACAACAAGGCGGAATTATGGATAAAATAGCTGTTATAGATTATGGCATGGGCAACCTTCACAGCGTAATGAAAGGCCTGCAATACGAGAAGGTTCCGGCAGTCCTCACGGATAATCCGGCAACTATAAGAAAATGCCGCGGGATAATACTTCCGGGAGTCGGGGCTTTTTCCGACGCCATGGTTGAGATCGGCAAAAGAAAACTGCAGGGCGTCCTCACGGAAGAGGTGAATAAAGGCAAGCCCATCCTAGGCATATGCCTCGGTATGCAGCTACTTTTCACTTATTCCCTTGAATTTGGAAAACACAAAGGGCTCGGGTTCGTGCCGGGCAAGGTTGTAAGGTTCAACCGCAAAATGAAGGTCCCGCACATAGGATGGAACAACGCGGAAATAGTGAATAAAAAATCCAGGATATTCAAGGGCATAAAAAACGGTCAGTATTTTTATTTCGTTCACTCATATTACTGTGTCCCCTCGGACAAAAAAGCCATATTGACAAAAACGAAGTATGGTAATACTATCTTTACCTCGGCGGTGGAATACGGCAACGTGTTCGGTTTCCAGTTCCATCCGGAAAAAAGCAGCGAGAAAGCCATGGTTGTTTATAAGAACTTTTATGATATATGCAAGGGCTCAAGTAAGAACTAAAGAGACAAGAAACCCCGTACCATTCGTTATGCTCAGGTACAGGGCGGGCCGGAGCCTGGAGTAAAGCGTTTTAGAATTACGTAAGGGATCGAGAACGGACCTGTTTTCCTTCAGGCTCCAATCTCTTGTCTCTTACACTCTACCGAATTAAAGGGAGACTAAAAATGCAGATAATACCAGCTATAGATGTTCGGAAAGGCAAGTGTGTCCGGCTTATACAGGGCGACGTGCGCGACGAGACCGTATACTCAAAAGAACCCGTGGAAATGGCAAAGCTCTGGCAGGTCAAAGGCGCGAGGCTCATACACGTGGTTGACCTGGACGGCGCCATTACCGGCTCTCCGAAAAATATGGAAATTATAATGAAAATAGTGAAGGCCCTCAAGGTAAAAATAGAGGTCGGCGGCGGTTTGCGCGAAGAGGAAGATATCAAGAAGTACATAAAAGCGGATGTTAAAAGGGTGATACTATCCACCTCGGCCATAGCACAGGACGGGTTCCTGGAATCCATGATCGAAAAGTACAAGGATAAAGTGGTTGTAGGAGTAGACGCAAAAGACGGATATATAGCCGTAAAAGGCTGGAAAGACGTAACGGAGATAAAGATCATACCGTTCCTGAAGGAACTTGAGAAAAAAGGCGTTAAGACCATCATATACACGGACATAAACAGGGACGGGGTTTTAAAGGGCCCGAACATAAAAGGCATCATCAAAGTGTTAAAGCACACCCGCATGCGCGTGATCGTCTCGGGCGGAATAACAAACACGAAGAACATAGAAAAAGTCATCGAGCTCGATAAAAAGTACGGCAATATAGAGGGTATTATAATAGGAAAAGCCCTTTACACCGGGGACATCGATTTAAAAGACGCCATAAAGCTGGCCAAGGACGTATAGTCAATGCTGACAAAAAGGATCATTCCCTGCCTTGATGTGAACAAGGGCCGGGTTGTAAAAGGAATTAAGTTTTTAAACCTGGTTGATGCCGGAGATCCGGTTGAAGCCGCGTACGAGTATAATCTCGCCGGAGCCGACGAAGTTGTATTCCTCGACATTACCGCATCCCACGAAAAAAGAAAAACCATTATAGATGTCATCCGTAAGACAGCCGAGAAAGTATTCATTCCACTGACCGTAGGCGGCGGCATACGCGAAGTAGAAGACATGGAACTCATACTTAAAAACGGAGCCGACAAGATATCGGTTAACACGGCGGCTGTGAACGACCCTTCCCTCATAAAGAACGGTGCGAAGAAATTCGGCAGCCAGTGCATAGTCCTGGCAGTTGACGCCAAAAGAAAGCCCAAAGGCGGCTGGGAAGTCTACACCCACGGCGGAAGGACAGCCACGGGAATCGACGTTATCAAATGGGTAAAAAAAGCGGTGGGATTGGGCGCGGGTGAGATTCTGCTAACCTCAATGGACGCTGACGGCACTAAAGCCGGATATGACATAGAGCTCAACAGGGAAGTCGCGGACGCGGTCAGGGTCCCGGTAATAGCCTCAGGCGGCGCAGGCAACCCGGAACATATGTTCGATGTCCTGGACAAAGGCAAAGCAGACGCGGTACTCGCGGCAAGCATATTTCATTATAAGGAATATACTGTAAAGTCGGTAAAGCAGTACCTGGCGAAAAAGGGGATTGCGATAAGGCTGTAAAATTGTTTTATATAGGGGCACTTTGAAAACATCCTGCATAGCATAATTATAACCGAACAATTGCCATCCGAAGCTTTATAGTATTGTTTATTCGGATCAAGTCCTGGTTTGGATGATAAATACATTGTATTGACATTGTCAATATAGAGGGTATAATTGATATGGAAATCATTTATGATAAAAATAAGGCTGAAAAATTGCTGAGAGAAAGAAATATTGACCTTCAGGAAATTGAGGGGATTTTACTGGCAAATGGGCCGGTTGCTGTCATACGAAATCCGGCAAGGCGTGGACAAAAGATATTTCTTGTTTATTATAAGGGTTATATACATGCCGTGCCATTTGTTAGGGATGCTGAACGAAACTATATTATTAAAACTGCCTATAGAAGCAGGAAATATAACAAAATTTATGGAGACAACAATGAAACCTAAATATAAACTGGATAAGGAAGAACAGTGGATAGAAGACCATGCGCATGAGTACGTCCCTGTAAGTGCCGCCGAAAAACACAGGATTGACATGGATTTTGCGCAGATGAGAAAGAAAAAGGCAGTAACCCTGCGCATAAATATCAATGACCTTGGAAAAATCAAGGAAAAGGCGGATAAAGAAGGACTTCCTTACCAGACCCTGATTTCAAGCGTTTTGCATAAATACGCGGACAACCAGCTTTGTGAGAAAACCGAGACTTCATTGTATGGGCGTAAAGGCAGATAAAGCAACTGGAAACCATGCCCGGAATTCCGACATAGATTTGACTTTCTATATTTATCGTATATATATGTATTGTGGCTGATACAGGCACTTTGATTGCTAAAACAAAGCCGATTAAATCGGTTTAGGAGGACTTATGAAAAAACCCTCGGTTCTTGTTTTTATTTTGTTTTTTGTGTTGACTTACAGTTTAGTTATGGCGGTTCTTTTAAAAGTCGGGGTTAAGGCGCCTGACTTCTCTCAGAAGGATCAGAATGGCAAGACCGTCACACTTTCGGAGTTTTCCGGGAAAAGCAATGTTGTCCTCTATTTTTACCCAAAAGATTTTACAGGCGGCTGTACGGCTGAGGCCTGTTCTTTCAGGGACAATTACGCTGTGTTCATGAAAAAGGATGCGGTTGTCATCGGTGTCAGTTTTGACAGCGATGAGTCCCACGTTAAATTTACTAAGGCCAACAAACTGCCATATTCGCTTATATCCGACACCCAGGGCGCGCTCGGGAAAAAGTACGGGGTGCCGAAATTCATGGGGACCATGTCCGACAGGGTCACATTCCTGATAGATAAAAAGGGCGTGATAAGATATGTTTACCAGTCGGTCAAAGACGCGACAATGCATGTGGAGAATTCGTTGAAAGAACTGGATAAGCTGCAGGCGCCTGCAAAGGGAAAGTAGTTGACGCAGTTCTGTTAACTTCCTTAGTATGCGTGTCATACATCCCCATGTAGGCGCGGGCCGATGAAACGTAGGCCCGCGACTACACGGGCTTTTTTGTGTAGTCGCATCTATAGAA
>PMTB01000210.1 GCA_003167475.1 candidate division FCPU426 bacterium
AAGCAGCGGGCCCTGGATATTGAGGCTGCGGCCGTGGGAGCGGATAAACGCGTGAAATACTCCAGGGACACCACATGCGTTGACCAGAAAATAAGCATACACTACCTGAATACCTCGGGCGCTTCCTATATATACGGCAAGACTTTTTCATACGCTTTTACCACGGCTATAGCCTCGGATAAGGGTGAAGATGTGGCCGTGGACGCCATGGAAGGCGGTACTTCATGGGATAATATTGATCCGCAGGCGCTTGGGCATGACGCGGGTTTTAGGGCGGCCGGGCTTTTAAATTCAAAGCCGGTAAATTCCGGAGCGTACAACCTGATTATACCGCCGTATGTGGCCTGCGAATTCCTCCAGGTAATATCGCCGATGTTCTCAGGAGCAAACCTGCGAAAAGGCAAAACCCTGCTTGCCGGCTATAAGCCGGGGGATTCCATAGGGCCGGATTTTATCAACATCATAGATAACGCTTCTATGGATTTTAAACCCGGCAGTTACCCTGTGGACGGCGAAGGCGTGGCCGGGCAGGCAAAGCATATGATAAAGGCGGGCAAATTNNAATTCGTTCATATATGACAAAGTCAGCGCCGCGCATTTTAAAATAAAAAGCACGGGCAACGGGGTCAGGCAGGCGTACAAAACCCTGCCTGAAGCCGGGGTTTCAAATTTCTATATGGAAGCCGGAAAACATGATACGGGCTCAATCCTGAAAAACATCAGCGGCATATTTGTGAACTCCATGATGGGGCTGCATATGACGGACACGGTATCGGGGAATTTTTCCCTGGGCATAAACGGATGGGTTTTTGAAGACGGTGAAAAAAAGCAGGCGGTGAAGGAAGTCCTGATAACCGGGAACGTGAAAGATTTCCTTGCGAACATATCGGCCGTAGGAAATGACCTGAAATTTTATTTCAGCTTCGGTTCGCCGACTATAGTGGTGAAGGATATAACGCTGGCGGGGAAGTAATGGGTGGGATATTTTTGAATTTGGTCATGTAGCCGCAACCTTTATCCGTGAGTCACACGGACTATAGGGTTGCGGATTTTGATTGAAATGAAGAGTAGGCAGTTGATACAACGGTTCTAAACAAACGTTAGAACAAGATCCGCAACCTAAAGGTTGCGGCTACACATACAAGGACAAGAACAAATCAGCTATAAAGGAGTTTTATGAAAAAGACATCAACAATCACAGGCATCATCGGTTTTCCGCTTTCCCATACCCTCTCGCCAGCCATGCACAATAATTCCTTCAAGAAATTCAAGATGGATTGGCAGTACAAGGTCTTCGAGATGAAAGCCGAGGCTGTGCGTGATTTCATGTGGAAACTCAGGAAGACCGGCATCAGGGGCATCAACGTCACCATCCCGCACAAGCACCACATAATGCAGTACATGGACAAACTTGACCCCGCGGCGGAGGCCATAGGTGCGGTGAATACCGTGGTAAACGACAACGGCGAGATAACAGGTTTTAATACCGATTACCTGGGTTTCATAGAGTCCCTCAAAAAAGACAAAGTGAACCTGAAGAATAAGAACATTGTCATGATAGGCGCCGGCGGCGCGGCGCACGCCATAGCATACGCGCTGGAGACTTTCAATCCGAAAACATTCCACATATTCAATATAGATCTGCCTATGATAGACGGCCTGGTAAAACAGCTCAGGCTCAAGGACATAATAAAAGGCGACATAAAAAAATCCGTAGATAAGGACGCGGTCTTCGCGGAAGCGGATTTTATAATCAACTGCACCTCGGTGGGCATGCACGGCAAGGAAATGCCGTATAAGATCGACAAGTTCAAAAAAGGCGCGGTAGTATTCGATCTGATCTACAACCCGGCCAAGACGCCGTTTTTAAAACACGCGGAATCAAAAGGCGCGAAGGTAATCAACGGCCTTGACATGCTCATATACCAGGGCATAGAGGCGTTTTACCTGTGGACAGGCAAAAGGCCGCTCTACGCCACGGTGAAAAAGGCGGTTGAGGCGTTTTTGAGGAAAAAAAAGTAATAACCATAAACCCTGGAGAATTAATTGGAACAAAGACAAAGGATGCAAATTAAGTTCGGTAAATCCACCATATTGCGAGCGGTCCTGTCAGCTTTTATCCTTATAGCCGTTTTTGGAGTTTTTATTTTCAGCGCCCAAATCTACAAAAATTTCATCTCCGATGATGCCCTTATCTCCATACGGTATGCGGATAATTTCATTAACGGGCATGGCTTATGCTGGAATCCCGGAGAGCGGCCAGTTGAAGGCTACTCAAACTTGCTTTGGATACTTCTTGTTTCATTCATCGGTTTGTTCAACCATGACCTTATAGGCGCGGCGCGGTTTGCCGGGTTTCTCTGTGTGTTTATGATGATGGGGTCCATCTGCGCGGAATTCCTTCGTGGCAGGTCGAAAAATTATTTTGGGCTGGCCATAACGCTTTCATTCGTAGCACTCTCGGGTACGGTCGCGGCCTGGGTTTACGGGTCTTTGGAACAGAGTTTAAACTGCGCTTTGCTGGCTTTGTCATTATGGGCGGTTTTCAGGTTCGTGGATTCCGGGGATAAGAACTTTAAGAACGTGGTTCTGTCAGGTGTGTTGATGGGACTTTTGGCGCTGTCGCGTCTGGACGGGATATTGTTTGCTTTTATAATTACTGGTGCGGTCATGCTGCTTGAAACAGGCAAAGGAGCTGAAAACCTTAAAAATATAAAACTGCTTATAATTCCGGCGGCAGCGGTGGCGCTGCAGGCTGTATTCAGGCTCGCGTACTATGGCGCCCTGATACCCAACACAGCGCTTATTAAAATATCGCCGTCCATGGAACATGCCAGCGTAGGCCTTACTTATGTTATGAACGGTATCATATCGATGAAACTGTTTTTTATCCCGGCCGCGGCCGGGGCACTGTTCATGCTGTTTGACTCGGGCGCGCGGAAAAAAACTGTCATTCTTCTGGCTGTATTGATATCATGGCTGGCTTACATTGTATTTATAGGAGGGGATATATTCCCGGCTTACAGGCACATGATGCCCGCCATTATCATAGGTGCCTTCCTTATTATAGGGGGATTCATAAAAGCATGGGAAGCCAAGCCCGCTGCCATAATAAACGTCCCGGTTATCTTTATAACCTGCCTGCTGTGCGTTCTTTACGGTGTGACACAGCCGTGGGAGATACAGAATTTCAAGGCTGCAAACGAGACGTGGGAGCGTAATGCCATGGAAGCAGGGCGCGTGATAGGCGGTGCTTTTGAAAAAGAAAGGCCCGTTGTCGCCGTGACAGCCGCGGGCAGTCTGCCTTACGCCTCGGGCCTGCCCGCAATCGACCTTTTCGGGCTCAATGATTACGAACTGCCAAGGTTTTACAGGCCTAAGACAGCCGGCAAAGGATGGATAGGCCATGAACAGGGAAGCGCCGCATATGTGATAAAGAGGATGCCGGACCTGATATCATTATACGACAGCACGGCCGAAATGGTTCATTACGCCTGGTGGGCGGAACTTGCCGCAATGCCGGAATTTAAAAACAGTTACAGGCTGATATATTTTTATTGCCCGGAAAATAAATTTACGGCGAAGTTCTGGGCAAATATTTACAGCAAAAAAACCGGGATCAGGGTACTGGGAAATGATGTAATTATACCCGTGTATTTTTTCAGCACCGCGTCAGAACCGGCAATGACGGGCGCTGATAAAAAAATTGAATTGAAAGTAAACGCCGGGAAAAGTGCCGGTATGAAGGATATAACAATACCTGCTGGAAAATACATTTTTAGTTCGGACACGAAAGGCCTAAAAGCAAGGATATCCAGTCCAGACGGGGCAGTCATCGCTTCCGGGCCGCTGCCTTTTAGCGTCCGGGTGATGAAAGGGATTGAAAAAGTAAATGTGGAACTTATAAACAGCACAGGCACCGGTATAATAACGGGAAACGTATTTTTTAAAAATAATTAAGTTTTTTGGAATCATGAAAACAATCATAACAGCGCCTTTCGGGGAAAAGGTCATTTCAAAATAATAACTATCCTTACCATTCTTTTTACGGAGCTTCCACGGCCTATCTCAAAAACAGCCGCATAACAGCCATTTGAATACTTTGAAACATCCATATCCAAATGCGCGAAACCGTCAATAGATTTTAAAAGCGTACACGTATATGAATATATCTTCCTGAAATCCATGGTGAAAATTTTGACCCTGACATCGGCCTGCTGCCCGTCAAAATTTATGGCCGTTTTTAAAATATCTTTGCATGGATTAGGATATACGAGCACATCAGTCGCATCAAGCTGGAATACTGACTGTGTCAAAACAGCAGTCGGTGTTATGGTAGCTGTTTGACCCGGAGTGTAGGTAAATGTCGGCGTGGCTGTACATGTGATTGACGGGGTATCGGCAATACTGCTTTGAGTAAATGTCGGCGTCGCGGAAGTAGTAATTATAAAAGTAGCGGTGGGTGTCTGTGACGCAGAGCACGGCTCCCTGCCCGTATTTGGGTCGGCAACAGAAGGGGAGAGCCACTCGTCAACGAGTATCCCGTTCTCATAAAGCGCGAAGTACGGGTTTTCCTCGTAGGCCGTTGATGTGGTACGCGAATAATCGTCGCAGAACTGGTCAAACGGGGTTGCAAAGGCAGTCCTGTTTGATACGGCGGTGAGTTTCCCGCAGGAGTAGCCCGGTAATATTTTATAACCTGAAGTAAATGAAACTGTCCCGCTGAAGTTGCTTTCCCTGTCCGCCACGGTTGTGCACGGCGCCGCTTCCGCGAATACCATGGAAATAGTCTCCACCGGAGTGGCCACAGGGTTCCCAAACGTATCGCCTGCCGAAGGCAGGTTCAGGATGTTCATCCAGGTATAACCCTGGCTGTTTCCGTCATAAAACCACATTTTTATCTTCAGCGAACTTAAGGAAACCTGCTCCGCGTCGTTATTAATTATGTTGAAATTATATTGTGCCATGGAAGTGCCGCACGGGTCGCCGGAGGTGTTATTTACCTGAAGATTAAGTTTATGGACGGGCCTTGGTGTCGGGACAGGTATGGCCGGGTCAGGGGTGGGCGTGTCGGTCGGTGTGAGGCAGGTGTTTGGAACGCCAGCTGTATTGGTTATAGCCGACATTACAAACTGACCGTGGGGAGTCAGCCTGGAGTAATCCCAAACTCCGGGCGCGCATGAGTTAAGCTGCGCTGAACTTTCGCTTAGATTGATGAACGACCATGTGGCCCAGCTCATCTTCTGAGAGGCCGGGTTGTTGCCGGACATTATATCTATGAAGGCCTGGGCGTTGGCTGTATTGAGCGGACCATCGCCCGCGTTGAGCGTGGCGCCCCATTCTGTCACAAATATGGGCAGCTTGTCCGCGTAAGGCAGGAGCATATCTGTCGTATGGGAGCCGGCATAGAAGTGGAAAGTGTACATTATATTTGCGGTCCAGGTTATGGGCGAGGCGACAACATCCGCGCCAAGCTGGGACCAGTTCGGGGTGCCTGCGATTATTACCCTGTCAGGGTCATATTAACTTATGGCTGTTATTATTCTGTCTTCATATTGCCGTATGACGGGCCAGGTCACGCCGTTTGGCTCATTGCATATTTCAAACAGCAGGTGCTTGTCATCCCTGTATACATGCGCCATATTTGCCCAGAAAGCCTCGGCTTGCGTCACATACGCGTTTGGGTCGCCGGGGTTCAACACGTGCCAGTCTATGATGCAGTACATGCCAAGTTGTTTTGTTTTTTCAATTATCTGTGACATCTCATAGGTGACGCCCGTGACAGGGGGCGTAAGCGCGAGCCTGAAAACATCCGCAGTCATGGTGTTCGCGATAAAGTCAAATGAGTCCGGGCAATGGCAGCAGCCCGAGCACCAGCCCGGATCGTAATGATATGAGGATACTCCGCGCAGATACACAGGCTGGCCGCACTCATTGACCAGTTGAAGGCCGCTGACGGAAAGTTTCCCGTTGCGCGAGAGGGTAGTTGGGGTGAAAGCAAAAGCCTGCAATGAAAAAAACATTAAAAAAACCGCAGGCAAAAATTTTACTTTCCGGAAAAGCCGCAAGTGTGTTTTCATAGAATCCTTTGCAAAAATATTATGGGGCATAATTATAGGACAGATCACATATTAACATAGTTCCTGCGATATAAAAATAAACAAAAATAATTGTTGACAAATAGTATACATGTTGTATACTAAAATTATGAAAAAACATACACTCAATGCGAGAGAAACAGAAACACTGAAGCAGATCAGGAACTGGCTCATGGCTAAGGGGTATTCGCCTTCAGTCCGGGACCTGACAGCCGCTTTAGGCTACAAATCACCGCGCTCCATTTCAGTCCTCTTAGAGCAGCTCATTGAGAAAGGGGCTGTCAAAAGGGATAAAAAGGGAGATATCCAGATCATTGACAACTTCGAGGGCGATGAGAGCAGGGTGAGCACCATTGACATTCCGCTGGTAGGCGCAGTTGCGTGCGGAGCGCCGGTATTCGCGGAGGAGAACATCATAGACACCATACCGGTCGACATCAGGCTGGCAAAGGCCCCGCACCGCTATTTTTTCCTGTCGGCCAAGGGCGATTCCATGAACTTAAAAGGGATCAACGAAGGCGACCTGCTTTTAGTCAGGCAGCAGAACACGGCAAAGGAAGGCGACATCGCGGTCGCGCTTATCAATGACGAGGCCACAGTCAAGGAATTCCACCGCGCAAACGGAATGGTCATCCTGAAGCCGCATTCAAAGAACCCGAAACACAGGCCCATAATAGTGACTTCAGATCTAATGATACAGGGGATAGTAACCTCGGTAATACCGTCGTAGGTAAAGCGTAATTTAAAAAATTGAGGGAGTTAAAAAGATGAGTGATGACAGAAAAAAGGCGCTGGAACTCGCAATATCGCAGATCGAAAAACAGTTCGGCAAAGGATCCATCATGAAACTAGGCAAAGCCATGGCAACAAGGGTGGAAACCATAACCACCGGAGCTTTATCGCTTGACCTTGCGCTCGGCGGCGGCATACCCCGCGGCAGGATAATCGAAATATTCGGGCCCGAGTCCTCTGGAAAGTCAACCCTTGCCATGTCCATCGTGGCAAAGTGCCAGCAGAACGGCGGCAACGCGGCTTATGTTGACGCTGAAAATGCCATGGATGTGGATTACGCGAAAAAAGTAGGCATAGATATAGACAACCTTCTTATTTCCCAGCCTGATACGGGTGAGCAGGGGCTTGATATAGTGGACACGCTTGTAAGGAGCGGCGCTGTCGATGTCATCGTAGTTGACTCGGTCGCGGCTTTGGTACCCAAGGCTGAGATCGAAGGAGAGATGGGAGATTCGCATATGGGCCTGCAGGCAAGGCTCATGTCCCAGGCTATGAGGAAGCTCACGGCCATCATCAGCAAATCAAAGACCATAGTGATATTCATAAACCAGATAAGGGAAAAGATCGGCGTCATGTTCGGGAACCCGGAAGTCACGCCGGGCGGCCGCGCCCTTAAGTTCTACTCTTCGGTCAGGATAGACATCAGGAGGGTGGAGGCTATAAAAAAAGGAGAACAGGTTGTCGGGAACAGGGTAAGGGGCAAGATAGTTAAAAATAAAGTGGCGCCGCCTTTCAGGGAAGCCATATTTGAGATAATATTCGGCAGGGGCATAGTCCCGGAATCCGCTGTAATTGACGTGGCTGTGGATAATGGGGTTATAGAAAAATCAGGCACATGGTTCAACTACAACGGCATAAAGATAGGCCAGGGCAAGGATTCGGCCATCACTTACCTCACCGAAAATCCCGAGGTTATGAAAGAGATAGACAAAAAAACCAGGGAAAAGTACTTTGCCAAAGAAGTGGGCGCAGTAAAGCCTGAAGGTGAGCCCGAGGACCCGGGAGAAATGCCGGAGCTTGACGAGGACGAAGAGGTAAAAGATACCGCGGAGATAAAGGAACCCGTGGCTGCCATAGAGGCAAAAGAACCGAAAAAATCAGGCAGGAAGAAATAAAACAGCGGAAAAAACAGGGATTTTATAGTAAAATAGCGGAAGACTAAAATAAAGCCGCCGGAAATTATTCCGGCGGCTTTATAATTTTATGAAAGCACGGTGTTTAAGTGGCAGGCAGGGGAAATATAATGTTTCTATTACTGGTTTTTGCGGTCATATTTTTACAGGGCTGTGCCTCTGTCACTGTTAAGGTACCGGTGGTAAAAATATATGAAATACCCGGCATGACCGACGTTGTGCTGACAGGCGATATAATGCTCGGCCGCAGGCTGGAGCCGCTTATAGAAAAGTATGGCATAAACTATCCATTCGACGGTATAGCGCAAAGTATAAATACCTGTCCCATAATATTCGGGAACCTTGAGGCTCCTTTTGTATACGAGGAGAACGTCCCAAAATTAAAAAAGAACGGCAAAAAACCCGTATACCTTTATGCCGAGGAAAACATAGCCCTTGGGTTCAAGTCAGCCGGTTTTAATGTTTTATCGCTGGCAAATAACCACGCGCTGGACTATGGGCAGGATGCCTTAAAGCAAACTATGGAGATACTCGACCATCAGGGGATAAAGTACGGCGGTATAAGGAAAGGCGATCAGGGAGTTCCCAATGAGCCGGTTATCATGGAATATAACGGCGTTAAGGTGGGGTTCCTTTGTTACTCGAGGGTTTCCGGCAGAAGTTTCGCTTCCGGCCGTAAAAAGTTCGGGACAATTCCGGGAACCTACAAGGTCATAAAAAGGGACGTTAAAAACGCGCGTTCAAAGGTGGATGTGTTGATAGTCTACATGCACTGGGGCCTGGAGGGCAGGGAAGTGCAAAAAAGGCAGAGGGTCCTGGGCCGGAGCATAATAGACCTGGGCGCGGATATGGTAATAGGGTCGCATACGCATCTTTTTCAGGACGTGGAAAATTACAAAGGGCATTATATATTTTATGGACTTGGGAATTTTATCTTTGACATGCGGGACGACCCGAGCAAATACAGCGCGTTTGTTAAGGTCAGGGTGGAAGACAAAAAAATAAAAGACGTAAAAATAACACCGGTTTACCTGAAGGACTTCAGGCCGGAGATAATGACGGACAAGGCCGGGATAGACAAGTTCCTGGGCAGCATAAAACTAAAGGACGTAAAGCTGGCGGACATATATGAGGCAAGTACCGCCAGTCAATAATATTTTCCAGCTAAAAATATTTGTTGTTTTGTTTTTTTAAGGTATACTTGGTAATGATAATAAAGCACCGGATACGAAAAGGAATTATCTAATTATGGGGTGTAATCAACCTGCTCAATCTGCTCAAC
>PMTB01000153.1 GCA_003167475.1 candidate division FCPU426 bacterium
CATGTGGGCGAGACCGTGTATGTCATTGTCGCCGTAAAAGTGGGGGTAAAGGTCGGCGAAATCGAGGATGTGGGAAGGGCGGTAAAGGTCTGGGTTATGGAAAATGTAGGGGTGATTGAAGGAGTGGATATCTGCGTAGCGGTCGGGCTCGCCGTCCATGTGGGCGAGATAGTGGGGGTATTGGTGAGCGTCGGAGAGGCGGTATAGGTCAGTGTCCATGTGAGGGTTATGGTTGGCGTGAAAGTCGGGGTGCCGTGGCTGCCGCAGGTCCATATTTTGAAATCATCTATATAACCGGTGAAACCCTGCCCGTCCGCTTCAAAATCGTCCCCGATGGACGCCAAAGGGTAATCGCGCGGGCCCTGGTCCCAGAGAGCCGTGTCTGCTCCCTTGACAACGCCGTCCACCACGAGCCTTGAACCGAAGCTCCCCCACTGAAATGAAAAATGCTGCCATTGTTTTTCGATAACGCAGTCANNCGGCCCGCTTGAGTAACGCACCATCACGGATTTCCCGCCCAGATATGTTTCCGGGTCCACGCTTCCGTAAATGTAAATATGACCGTAATAACTGCCGGTGGAATTCTGCCAGAAAAAAAGCGTGCTCAACTGGGGAGCCGCCGTATTGGTTATATACTGGTACCATTCGATCTCGCCTTCGTCCCTGAATATCGCGCATGCCGGGAGGTTGATCGCGCACCAGATATTGTACGGTATCCCGTTGAGGTAGTATCCCGGCCTTCCGCCCACGCCGCTGGTGTAGGTCAGTGTGCAAAAGCCGTCGGAAGCGGCATCAAGGCCGTTGCCGCTCTGGTCGTTTGTGTTGTTCTCAAAATCATAAGAAAGTACGAGGTTATCCCTGTCGGCCGGGCAGTTGCCGGTCGGGCAGGCGCCGAAAACGGCTGAAGCAGGCACAAGCAGCATAAAAATAGCCAGCAGACATGATAGTTTCATTTATAAAGCACCATGATATGACACGTCATAATGCACCGATCCCTCCGCTGAAATTATGAAAAGTCTTCCCTATAAGACATAAGTTTCCCCGGGAAAGTTGCATTATTATTATAATGTAATGCAGATGAAATATCAACAGGCTTCCTAAAATCGTATTAGAGGTATGAATATGCTATTTTAGGAAAGTGTAAAGTCCCAATTATATGGGTTTTTACACGCTTTAAAATCGCAAACCAGACCTCAAATGCGATTTTAAAGTTATAGGGTTTGATTTATAGTTTTAAGTGGTGTATAATTGATAAAATCACACATGGAGGCTTAAAACTATGGCCGAAAAAGAACCCGCGAGAAAATTCAACATGAAAATGACGCAGAAAACCGCCATACTGGGCACGGACAAGGAAGGCAATACCACATATAAACTCAGCTTTTTCTCCGAGGATAAGTCCGTCAAAACCAAGGCAGGCATGGAAGTTTACGGTATAGAGGTCCTAAACAAGGACGGTGTCCTTAAGAGGTATGAATTATTCGGGGAAATACCCGACGGAGAGGTTTCGGAGTTCTACGAAAACGGGCAGGTAATGGTGATGAAGAATTACGTGAACAGCCTGAAAAACGGCCCCTATATACTTTACTATCCGTCCGGCTCAATGTGGAAGGAAGGGCGTTTCGGCAACGACCAGATGATAAGGCTGAAAACCTACGCGGAGAACGGAAAACTCCTGCAGGATAAGATATTCGCGGAAATGGTTTCAATTACCACGGGCGATATCGAGGTTTTTTACAAGAACGGCAGGGAAATAGCGCGCTGGACCAGGGGAGCCGACGGCACGATCAAAAAATACGGCGAGACCATAGACGGCGTCGTGAAGTATTATGTGGAGAAGGACCTGAAGGAAGAACATATATATGACGAAGGGTACCTCGTGACCATAAAGTCCTACAATAAAAAAGGCCAGGTGCTCAAGGAAAGGTCGTTTTTGAAAGGCGAAGGGCCGGAAAGGTAATTGCCGGAAACGCAGGGTTGTCATTGCGAGGAGCCGTTTTAGTATTTTTGGCGACGAAGCAATCTCTGTTCCATGATAAGCCTTTTTGTAATTGAAGTATCAGTTCACTGCCTTGCTCCGCAGGCTTTGATTTAAACCAGATTGCTTCGTCGCGGAAAGTCGCGCTCCTCGCAATGACAATTTAAAGCCGGTATTTTTCAACGGGTATTGACACTAAAATGACATCACTTACATATTGGAGTCCTAAAATGACCAGGCGCCTGATCGCGGTAATCTCACTCATTATACTTTCTCTGCCTATTTTCGCCGCGGGTGAGATGTTTGATTTTTACATTCCCTGGGACGATTCTTCTTCATCCGCCACTGACTTAAGCTTCCTTGTCAACCGCGATATCGAGGCCGAAGGTTTCATGCATGCAACCGCTGACGGGCACTTGGCAATCAATTCCGGGCGCATCAGGCTCTGGGGCACTAACACAACTTTTTCCGCGGACTTCCCGGACAATTCAACCGCGGCCTCTGTCGCGAAACATTTTGCCAAGTACGGCATCAATATCGTGCGCTTCCACCACATGGACATGTACGCGGCAACCAACGGCATATGGTCGCCGGCTGATTACGACAGGACACTTGACCCGGGCCAGTTGGCGAAGCTGGATTACTTCATATATTCCCTCAAACAGAACGGCGTTTACTGCGACCTGAACATGCTCGTGTCCAGGCCGTTCAACACGCTTGGAGAGCTCCCGTCGGATCTGGACCTTGTGACAGACTGGAAAGTGCGCGCCGCGCTCGGTTTTTTTGACCCACAGCTGCAGCAGCTGCAGAAAGATTACGCGCGTGACCTTTTGACGCATGTGAACCCTTATACCGGAAAAAATTATTTGAACGACCCTGCCGTGGCATTCATTGAAATAAACAATGAGAACGGCCTGATACAGGCCTTTATGTCGGACCAGCTTGAGGCCCTGCCTCCTTATTATAAGGCGGAATTTATGGGGATGTGGAACGCCTGGCTCAAGGCAAAATACATGACGCAGGCCGCGCTTATATCGGCGTGGAACGTGGCAACTACGGCAGTGGGCCCGGAAAAAATGACTAACACGGATTTCGGTACAGGGACTTTGGGGCCGTGGACACTTCAGGTTATAGCGCCGGCAGCCGGAGCGGCTTTAGTCACGCCGGATGGCGCCGGTACGGGGTTTACAAACAGCGCGAGGATAGATATCACGACAGCGGAAGCGGCGAACACCTGGCACATTCAGTTCATGCAGACGGGTTTTCCAGTTGATACAACCAAGGCATACACGCTTACATTCTGGGCAAAAGCAAGTACGGCCCGGCAGATGAATGTAAATATAATGCAGACCGGGAGCCCGTGGGCGAACCTGGGGTTCTCCAATAACGTGAGCCTTACCACAACATGGCAGCAGTTCACGTTCATAACCGGCGTGAACGCAAACGAAGCCAACGCAAGGGTGACCTTTTCCAGCCTTGCCGCGGCAACGGGCAGTGTATGGATAACCGGCGTGTCGCTTAAGGAAGGAGGAACAGTGGGCCTTTATGCAGACGAGGATCTGGACAACGGCAGCGGCACTATCAGGAATTTCCTGCACTCGGGCGAGACCATAGGCCGCACCGCGGAATCGAGAAAAGACTGGTTCAGGTTCCTGACGTACACGGAACTTAATTACTGGACGACAATGAGGGATTATATAAAGATCACGCTTGGCGCGCACGCGCTGATATTCGGAACCGTTGTAGGGTGCACCACGCCGAACCTCGCGGCCATTTTTGACGTCATAGACACACATTCATACTGGAACCACCCGTCGTTCCCCGGAACCGCGTGGAGCTCCACGGACTGGTACATGAATAATTCCGCCATGGTAAATACCATGGACGGGACAACTGTCGGAGGGGACGCCATGAAAAGGGTCCTGAACAAACCCCATGCCGTGACAGAGTATAATCACGCAAGCCCGAATACTTATGACGCGGACGGTTTTTATTTCCTCGCCACATACGGCGGACTGCAGGACTGGGACGCGGTGTTCTCGTTTGATTACGGCGGCGGCAACGGCGGCTGGGACGTAAGGAAGATAGAGAACTATTTTTCAGTGGGGCAAAACCCCGTCAAGATTGGATCGTTTATACCCGCGGCCGCTTCATTTTTGCGCGGGGACATATCTCCCGCAGCCGGGCAGATAGTGGTAGCCATGTCAAAGGAGGATGAGATAAGCAAGCTGCTGACCGCGGGCGCGTGGTCGCTCGTTGACGCCACCAACATGGGGGTGAGCCAGAGGGAATCATTTGTGAACAGGGTGGCGATAGCCGTCGAGGGGCGGTCAATACCG
>PMTB01000168.1 GCA_003167475.1 candidate division FCPU426 bacterium
AACCGCCCTGTACCAGTCGTCGCTTTGCTCCCCATGTACCATTCGCTGATGCTCAGGTACATGGCACAGTCCGGTACAGGGCATTCACCACTCGCCGACAATAAGTGCGTTGTTTAATTGTGGAGATTTTGGCTGCGCCATGAACCCGAGCGAGTTAGCGAGTGGTTCATGGTACCGCTAAGGAGAATCGAACTCCTATTACAGGATTGAGAACCCCGTGTCCTAACCGTTAGACGATAGCGGCACTTATTAGAACAATAGATAGAGAGCTAGAGCAATAGAGAACGACAAAAATTTAACACAAGTTGATTTTTGTGTCAAGGCTTAATGACGTATTATATGAGGATCAATCTATCATTTTTTCTATCAGGTTCTTGTCTTCCTCTTTTAACGCGAGGAACTCAAGGCCGAACTGCTTCTGCCCCGCCACTTCTTTGAGCCACTTTATCTCCGCGAATGCCATTATGGGCTCTTCCTTGTATTCCGTCTTGAATTCCAGCTTTATTACGTCGCCTGCTTCGCCTGCTATATCGCCTTCTATCCTCACGCCGCTTATGCTTATATCCCTGCTCATGCCGTCAAGCTTTGTGGCCGCGATGGAATTCTCCCTGGGCATAAGTTTATATTTGACAGGATACTGTACGTAGGCCCTTTTGAACTTTCTTTTCTCGAGATGAAGATCTCCTTCTTTCATATAATCCCCCTTCAAATATAGGATATATCACTACAGTAAATATAGAATGGAAAGCGGCGGTTGTCAATAATAATCTTGATTGTGGGGCCTATCTGTTGAAATTCCGGGGGGCAGTAGAGTAGAACACGCGCGTAGTTTCAGGGCTGTTCCCGGACTTTAGCCGTATGCGGCTGATTCATCCCACAACAGTTGCACTATTTCCCGCATCCTCTCATCAAACCGTACTTGAGTTTTTCCCTCATCCGGCTTTCCGACAGCGATTGATTGTTATAAAGCGTATGAAAATTTCACAGAAACACCGTCCACTCCCGAGTCTATATATTCCTCACTTGCATAAAACACCTTGTCTTTATCTTCCTTCCTTACGTCAAAACCCATCAATTCCTGCCTGGACAATCTCCGCATCTGCTTTAGATCCGTTTTTGTTATTTGTTCCTCTTTATTGTATTCACCCCAAGTATATTCCGCAGATTTCATATGCCCACCTCGCTTTTCTATAATTTGGCCGATATCGCAAATTTAGGACCTAGCTAGCACGCCAGAGCAGAACCACCGCGACGGCGTGACCCTATATTTGCGATATCATTTACCTTTCAAATCCCGGTGTCAGGCCTTTACCTGATACTTGATAACTCGTGTCAATTCCTCAGTCCCGTTTTCCTCTTTTTCCCCTCAGTCTCATACCCAGTGTTATCGCGGATCCGCTCTTAAATGGACGCCATATCATCCATTTAAACCACTCATTTCACAGCGTTCTCAAGCAGTTCTTTCTTCGCTGCCGTATATTCTTCTTCCGTTATCAATTTTTTGTCCCTTAGGTCCTTTAACTCCTTAAACTTCTGTTCCAACTTTCCGGCTAACGCGGCCATAGGAGCGGCCGATGTTGCCTGGGCCTGGGCTTTTCCACCTGTAAGTTTCTGCAGGTCCACCCTAGTTAACTTGAACTGCCTTTTTACGTTTTCCTCGCCTTTGCGCAATACGCTTATTGTCACATTTGTCCCCGGCACGCCGTGCAGCCTGGCAGATGAGTTGTCTTGCGTCATGCCAACGGTTGATTCGCCGCCTATGGCTGTTATCACATCCCCGGCTTTCATTCCGGCCTTTTCCGCGGGCCCGCCTTTTCTTACAGAGATAACCGTAAGCCTTCCGTCCGGGGTGCCGAGCTCAAGGCCTATGCCGCCCGTCTGTCCGCTTTCAGCCTGGGCCGCGGTGTTATCGGGCGGCGCCGCTTTATTGCCTTCTTCAGCATCGTTTCCGCCGCCTGTCCCGGTCTTACCGTATGTATTATAGAATTCGGCCAGGTTGGACAGCAAAGAAGATTGCCAAACCCCGTCGTAGGTCGTATCCCCGACGAGCCTTATATCCACTTTTCCGGCTTTCACCACTTTATCAAATATCGAGCTGTTTTTGACCTCAAACCTGATGGATTCATTATTGCGGGAGGTCGCGTTTATATAGCCCTGGTCCGCGAACTGGACTGAAGTGCCGGGGATGACGATTTTTTCCTTTTCGTCAAGCAGCAGTATCAGCGTGACGCCCCCGTCCGCGGCGGGCTCAATATGCCTCCACGCGGTGGCTCTGTCATTTATGTTGAGTTCCAGTTCGCATGCCGGTTTGCCTTGAAACAGGAACATTGACCATTGCGCGTCGCTGACATCATTGATTTCAGAGCCGCCCAGTTCGGCGTAATATTGATTATCGCCCGTGAACTTGTCATGCGTAGCCTTCACATTTAGTCCCCAGCATGATGCCAGCGGCAGGACAAAAAATAAAAGAAAGATCAAAACGGTCTTTTTAGCCATAAAATCACTCCCTGCATTTTTATGATATATCTAATTGTTATTATACATCTAACACGCGGATTTTGCACGGTCAGAATTTACGAGCCCTCTTTCGCATAAATACGCTCAGTGATAACGCAAATTCAGGGACACGCCGTCGCGGTGGATCTGCTTTGGCGTGCTAGCCAAATAACAGCATAAGACCTTGTAAATTGATTTTCCCTTAAATGCCGTACCCCACAAAAGCCGTCAGGAACGTATATGGAAGCACTTCCTGATACCCTCTCACCTGTCCCGCAAACTTCCAGTCCGCCCTTACTTCCAAACTGACCGCATTGCCGTTGTCCAATATATAATCAGCCCCTATACCGGCGATTAAAGAGCCCCTCAATAAGACATTGGAATAATTTATAGTTGGATTATTCAGCCCGTCCTCATGAAATAATAATTGCAGTTCCATCGCCGGACCTAAAATTATATATGGTTTTAACGGATAATTGTATGGGGATGATGATACTTTTAGCAGCAGCGGAGTTTCAATGATATTCCAGGCATAGCTGATATTGTCATCCTCTATCAGGCTTATTTTGGAGTTTAAGTTCACATAATTCACTTCTATTTGAACAGCAAGCAGGTTCTTTATGAAATAGTAATTGGCGCTCAGCCCCCCAGTAAATCCTATATTCGAATCAGAATTAAAAGATCCGGCAACATCCGGGTATACCATCTGGGACGGCAGTTGTGTTACACCCAGCTTTATACCTAAATTGAAATCTTTAAGGTCATAAGTTTTATCCACGGCAAGACAGCTGAACGAAAAGGCAAAAAACAAGGCAATAAAACAGACTGCGGGTTTTAGAATTGACTTCAGACGAGCCACATTTCCCTCACACAGCATTGTCAGCGCCTCGATGTTTTAGTGTCGGTCCCATTAGATATCGTAAACAAAGTATACACCTTTCAAGGAATAATACCATACCCGGGGATTATATCGGTTTCGTCTTACAAAACTGTAATGACTGCAATTCCGGCTCCTGATAGCGCAAATTCGAGCACCACGTTGCGGTAATACTATTTTTTGTAAGTTATCCTTTATTAGTTTCACAAAATCGACTATAACTATTGAAAATAATTTTGATAGGTGTTATTATTTTAATTAAGGGACGTTATATAATATTTCAAAATACAGTGAACGTTTCTTAATTTATTTCAAACTATACTGACAAGGAGGTTGGAATGAAAAAATTCATTACTTTCGCTTTGATTTTCTGTATGGTTGTGGCCATGGTCTTTGTATTTCATGAACCTGTCCGTTGTTCGGATTCTGATCCCACTTTGGTGGGTCCCGATGATACCACTATAACCGTGCTTGTAGTTGTGGGAGTCCTTTTGTTGATTGGGATCCCGACGCTGGTATGCACGCTAAACAGCAACGACGCAAAAGAAAAAGACATTGCAAATATATCCGCTTTTACTTCAACATGGAACTCAAGGATCGGCAACTGGACTTTTGACGATGCTCTCGCGCTTTGGGGGACGCCCACTTCCGTCACCCAGGGGGACAGTATATCTGTGGTTGTATACAATAAAACCTCAACGCCTAATTTGGGGACGCACACCACTTATTATCAGGGTAACTGGCTTAACCCTCCGACATCGGAAAGCAATACGGTATACGGGTATACTACAGGGGATTATTACACCTTTATATTCGATAAAAATACAAAAATGCTCAAGAAATGGAATATTGCGCACTATGGAGCCGCAGGACACAGTGAATTAAGCGATAGTCAACCCGCGTTAAAACAAACCGAAGAAAAGAAGGGTGATTCCCCCCCTTCCCCGGCATCCTCGCTGAAACAAAAATTGGAGGAACTGAAAAAGCTGCTTGATTCGGGCGTTATAACAAAAGAAGAGTATAATAAAACACGCGGAAAATTGATTGATAGTTTCCAGTAGTTTAAAAATTTGCAAAAGGGGGACGGGATGAAAAAATTTATCACCGGCGTTTTGATTTTCTGCATGGTTTTTACAATGGTAGTTGTATTCCATGAACCTGTCAGTTGCTCGGCTTCTGATCCCACTTTGAACCCTCCTGCAGATATTACTTTACCGCTTACCATATCTTTATGTTCCACGGCGCTGGTTATGGCACTTGTTATAATATTGACCCACCAACCCGATGATAAAGAAAAAAAGAAGACTGAATCGGATGGCAAAAACCAGTGGAAGGCCGCAGCCCCATCACCCATTACTGCCACCGCGGGAACAACAAGCGCGGGCGCAGTCACAAATACAGACGCAGCATCCGATACTCTGGAGCGTAAATTAAAAGACCTGAAAGCTTTACACGATTCAAAGGACATAACGGATGAAGAATACAGGCAAATGAAGGAAAAGTTGCTGCTTGATTTCAAATAGATTGTTGAAAACCGGTTTAGCCCGGACGAAACAGTACGCACCCTTTCAGGGTACGCCTATCCCACGACTGCCTGCGGGTGAACCTCACGAACACGCCTCGCACGCGGGATGTCAACGACTTGCTTGTATCCAGTCCGGATGTAGGCGCGCCCTCAAAGGTAGCGACTACATGATCACTTCCATCTTTATCGGCAAGCGGCTATTACGAAACAATTAAAATTCAAACCAGCTCCCATACATCAGTCACAGAGTCCCAGTAAATATTGCAGGATTCAACGTTATCAGGGTCTATCAGCACCAGTAATTCATCCGGCTTTGTCTCATCACCGGAAAATTTTCTCGACATTATCTTTCCCTCCCACATAAAAGTTGTTACCCAGAGATTGCTTGTGCCATATCGTCCGGCCATTACTTTTTCTATGCCGATAACCTTGCCGATCACCGGCATCCCCTTCCTCAGCAGGTTATATGAACTACTCGTACCCCATGCCGCCGATGCCATTGTCAGGAACACTATCGCGTAAAGTATATAACGGACAAAACGGATGTTATCATTAAACGTGGCCATTTCAACCCTATCGCAACCCGCATTGATCATCAGAATGATAATAAATGCAAAAATTAATCCCATTATTAATAAAGGAAGGAATTGAACCCTGAACCGCACCCTTCGTGGAACCGGTTTGGCCTCTATTTGTTTCAATCTATTACGAAGATCATCCTTCAAATCCAAACCTCCTGTGTGCAAATATAAGTTAAATTTCCGCTGTCATTTAAATTCCGGGGCCAGGCCTTTACCGATACTGGATAAACCCGTCAATTCCCCCGTCCCGGCTTCCTCTTTTTCCCTCCGCCTCAATCCCCTGCCTTACCGGGCCGGGGATTCGGGCGGTGTTCTAATGCGGATAATACCTTCCAAACTTTACGTTGATCAACTCTCGATTTTCGATTCTCGAACATGCACAGTGTCCATAACAGATGCTTGGTTAGATACTTTTGCCTTGTTAGTTTCTATGTTCAGCCTGACCTGATCCCTGATATACCCGTCAATTCCCCCGTCCCGTCTTCCTCTTTTTCCCCTCCGCCTCAATCCCCTGCATTACCGGGCCGGGGATTCGGGCGGGGCTGGCGGCTGTGGAACTGTTCTTTATGAAAACATGATTGGCATGACAAATAGAAATGTATTTCCATCATTAACCCATGTTTTCACCTAAAACGCCCATCCAAAACTCAAATTTTCCTCTTCCAAATATGGTCCGCCTAGACCCGAATTAAAGCGCAATATACCATATGATCCCTGCAATCCCAAGCATCCTCCCCATCCAAAAATCCATCGGTAGCCAAGGTGAACGCTTAAGACTCCGGTAAAGTCCGTGATAGAATTCGCTCCAAGCAGATTTCCAACCAAACTGTATGTCTCGCTGGCTTCATTCATTCCCACCCCTCCGTATAATCCATTTGGGGCTTTATTGTCATAATAATAATCCACATCCAATCCGATTCCGGTCGCGGTCGCTTTTGCGAACGTGGCTGGGCCGGGGTAAAGCAGGGACATCCCGCTATTCCAGGAATAGAAAAAATTGAACCCCAGGCTCATACCTGGGGTCAATGCCCTTGTGTAACTTAAATTTATCTGGCTAAAAAGAACGGCCATGCTGTTTATTGAGATGATGTTTTGCTGTTTGGCCCAATCGGACTTGCTGTCGACCGGCTTGGTATCCGCAAGCTTTTCTAACTTTTTTATGAAGTAAGCGAGCTTTGGATTCGGTTGTTCCTCGTAGGCTTCCCTATAGAGTTCAAGCGCCTGGGAATAATCGCCAATGCCATAGTAATGATTTGCCTGCTGTATGGTGGTTTTGTAATCCGCCAACACAGCAGCCGCGAAAAAGCACAAAACAAAAACTGCCAAAAAATCTTTCTTAAAAAATAAAAAGCACTTGTCCCGGAATTTTTGGCTGAAAGCATTATCTCCCCTTTGTCGGTTAACATTCCACCCGTTTGGACGTACTTTTTCGTCAACATCAGATATTATACCGCTTTTTGAAATATTTTGCATACCAAATAGCGTAAGGCAATAACAACATCAATAAAGTAGAACACAGGCGCAGTTTCAGGGCTGTTCCCGGACTTTAGCCGCACGCGGCTGATTCATCCCGCAACAGTTGCACTATTTCCCGCATCCTCTCATCAAACCGTACTTGAGGTTTTCCATCATACGGCTTTCCGATAGCGATTGATAACGCAAATTTAGGGCCAAGCTAGCATGCCAAAACAGAATTACCGCGACGGCGTGACCCTATATTTGCGATATCAGTTATTTATAAAAACCAACTTAATCCTGTTGGTTTTTCATCCCTACCTGTTATAACCCCTATCTTTTGCTTTCTTAAAATCCTCAAGCGCGCTTTTCCTGTCTCCCAGGCTAAGTTCCGCAGTTGCGCGGCCGTAATATATTTCCCCATCCCCGCCTTTGGGATCAAGTTCCATTGACTTGTTAAAATCCCTGATAGCCGCCGCGTAATCCTTCAGCCCGTTTTCCGCTTCCCCCATGGTTCCGTAAGCGTGACATTCTTTCGGGTCCAGTTTGATCGCTGTTTCGCAATCCTTAAGCGCACCTTTATAATCTCCAAGCCTGATCTTTGCATCTCCGAGGTTATTGTAATATCCCGAGATTTTCGGGTCAAGTTCGGTTGCTTTGCTGAAATCCGCCAGCGCCCCGGTATAATCTTTCATCTCCCGCTTTACACCCGCGCGGTCTTCATAAGCCATGGAGATCTTTGGGTTTAACGATATGCCTTTGTCTAAATCTGCAAGCGCGCCTTTATAATCGCCTGTTTTCCACTTCAAATCTCCGCGGCTGAGATATGCAAAAGTTCCTTTGGGATCCAATTCCAGTTCTTTGTTCAGGTCTTCGAGCGCGCCTTTATAATCGCCCGTTTCTTCCTCGGCATAACTACGGCTGGAATACACGATGGGGGATTTTGGGTCCAGCTTCACCGCAATATTGAAATCAACAAGCGCTTCTTTTAAATCACCATTGTGCGCTTTGACCTCCCCGCGCTCTACGTACCCAAGCGCAAACTTCGGTTCCAGTTCCACAGCCCTGTCAAAATCAAGCGCCGCGTTTTTAATATCCTTCAACCGCCAGTACGCAATCCCTCTGCGCATACAGCCTTATAATTTTTCGGATCTATATCGATAGCTTTGCTGAAACTTTCAACTGCCCCCTGGTTATTGCCGAAGCGGGTCTGTAAGATCCCGTTTTCATAGTAACTTTTTGCGTCCGCGGCATTTGACCCTGTTTCCATTTTTGTAACGCCCGGTATCACTATCCCAGCCATGTAAGCGGCAAGGTCGCTTTCATCGCTTAAGATATAGTCGGGCGGCGAAGGCATGTTTTTCTTGTTGAATTGGCCGGGAAATTTATAGGCATAATCCACAACGAGGCAATCTTTCCCGTAAAGGGTGTACAGCGATACCCATTTCAGCGTATAGACCCCGTCCTTAAACCGCCTGCAGTCGTAATATTCCAGCTTGTTCCATTTGATATCGCCGGTTTTGAGCACGGTTAATCCGGCAAAGTTGAAATTCCCGAACTTCATTATTTTCCGCAAAGGGTCCTTATCATACTTTTTTACCATAATATCGTTTAGTTTAAAGGCCTGTTCCTTATTATCCTGAATCTCGGCGATGCCCGCGGCTGTGAAGCAATTTACGGACACAAGCAGCAGCCTTGTTTTTCTGTTTTGCAGGGTATAAGTATCTTTGCTCAGCAGATAAGGCGCGGGGCTCCAATTTCCAGACTCTTTTAAGCGGATGCCATCCGGGAATGAATCTGTACTGGCAAGCTTGTGCAGCCATGACGACACTCCTCCTGCTTTATTACCAAACAAGACAAGCCCTGTAAGACACGCAAATAATACAAGATATATAATAACGGCGATCAAACAGCCAAGTTTGCCGTTCCCCCTGACCGCATTCATATCGATCTTTCCCTTATTTAACCTCCGCAGTTCCAGATATGAAACTACTATCACCGCGTGTAAAAGCGGCCAAGCGAACACCGAATATACCACAATTGCAACCGTTAACGGCAATTTTCCGTTGATCCCCGCAATGCCTAATATTAACCCGATTACAGCATGTGACAAAAGGTACAAAAAGTAAGCCCCTGTAATGGTCAAAAAAATAGTCCAAAAATGACCCCTGATAATTTCTTTGGCGTATTTAAAAGGCCCTACCGCATTATCTTCAAGGACCGCGGCCGTGGAAACAAAGACAAAGAGTATGCCCAAATAAATTCCCGGCAAAATCAATAGGACAAGGCCGGCCAAAAACAACGAAAAATACAGCAGTCCGGCCACCGCAACCCTGATAAACCTGGTTCGGATCAGGTATAATGTCTGTGCCATAGTGAGTTTTTTTCTTTGATACCCCGCTTCTATTTTGCAGGTGAATATGATAAGCCCGGTCACCGCCAGAATTCCCCCTGCAATGCCCACAAAAGAGTGCCTT
>PMTB01000018.1 GCA_003167475.1 candidate division FCPU426 bacterium
CGGCTCCTCGCAATGACAACGCTGCGGGTAATGATGGACATCAGGCAGCACGGTAAGACAGCAAATATAAAAAAAGGAACCCCAAATGCCGATAATCCTTACAGCCTTCGCCCTTCTCCTCTGCGGCACCTTTATTTCCACCGCTGCCCCTACCGTGTTTTTAGGCGACTCCGGCGAGATAATATCCGCGGCCTACACGCTGGGCATCGGCCACCCGCCCGGGTACCCGCTTTACATGCTGTTCTCGAAGATATTCACTTTCATCCCGGCTGGGGATATAGCTTTCAGGGCGAACCTGCTTTCTGTTTTTTTCGCCGTTTTGGTTTTTCTCGATTTTTATTTCACGGCTTCATACGCTTTGAAGGCGGTTTTTAAGGAAGAAAAGTCCTGGCCGCTGGAACTTACGGCCCTGCTTTTTGCCTGCATCTACTGCTTCTCCTATATCTTCTGGTTCCAGACCGGCAACGCGAAGGGCGGGATATATATCATGGCGCAGTTGTTCACGCTGCTGGCTGTCTTAGCCTGCATGAAGTTTGTATTTGAAAAGAACATCCGCTATTTTTATCTATCCGCGTATCTTGCCGGATTCCTGCCGGTCATACACCATTCCGCGGCGCTGGTAACGGTATTTGTGCTTTCGGCGCTTGTTCTGAATATCAGGAAAATCAGGCCGGGGCAGGCAATTGCTGGCTTTGGAATATTCCTTCTGTCCCTGCTGACGCCATATCTGTTTCTTTTCATCAGGGCAAAAGCCTCGCCTGTGGTGCACTGGGGCGGCATAGAGACTTTTACGCAGGTTGTCAGCCATATCATAAGGAAAGTTTACTTCACCCTGCCGCGCGGGCCCTTCACCCCGCAGGTGCTTGCGTTTAAACTGAGAAAATACCTGGGGCAGTTCATTTACTGCTACAGGCCGGGGATTATTTTCGCGTTAGCCGGGCTCGTGTTCCTTTATATAAAGAATAAAAAAATATTCTTTTTCACGGCCTCCTTCCTTATAGTGAACCTGTCTGCCGTTATATTCCTGACCGGCCGGTCGTTCGCGCCTTTCAGCGTATACATGAATACAAATTTCTACCTTATCAATGATATCGCGGCCATTCTTACGGCTGCCGCGGGTTTTTACGGCCTGATCGGCCTGGTAAATGGAAAGATGAAAAAATACGCGCCTTTTGTGGTTGCCGCGTGTTTTATTTTCCCGGCATTTTCATATATGGCAAACTACGGCGTCAATAACCAGTCCGCGAAATTCCTGGCCTATGACAACGCGGTAAATGACCTGAAAACCTTAAAAGACGGGGATATGCTTTTTGCGGAGGAGGATTTTCAGGTATTCAACCTGATGTACCTGAAATACGTAAAACACATGTACCAGAAAATAAATATTTATGACAGATCCGCGAATTTCTTTGATACCTCGCTTTTTGAGCCGTTTAAGAAGGCCGGGCTTGACTCGCGCTTAAGCATAAAGGCGGAAAACCAGGAGGAACTTGATTTTTTAATGATGCAGGCAACACTCAAGCTTGAGCGCGCGGCCGAGTACAAAGCGGCCATGGATAATCCCGGAAAGGTTTATTATACCACTCCGGAGGAATTCATCCACGCGGGGATCAGAACCGTTCCTTACGGCATGCTTTTCAAGATGGGCCCGGCTGAAAAAAAGCCGCGCGACTATATGGGGCTTATGCAGCTTTATACCATGCGCGACTATTACAGCACCCGCAATCTCGACCTTTACCACAGGGACGTGGCCGCGCGGTATTTTGTGCAGATGGCAAGGTACGAGGCGGCCAGGAAAAACACGGAACTCTTTAAGTATTTCAAGGACTGGGCGGAAAACCTGGCCGGGGACAGCGGTTCGGTTTTAAACCAGATCGCGGTCATCTACTATTATGACCTCGATGACATGCCCTCGGCCATAAGTTATATGGAAAAAGTAATGAAATTGAACCCGTACGACTATGGAGCGCTGGACGTGCTGATCAAATTCTGCCTGATGTCAGACAGGGACAGGGCGGCCCAATGGCTGACATATTACTATACGATAGCCCCGAATAAAAAGATGCAGAACGAAATCCTGGTCCAGCTGGAAAAACTCAAAGACAGTAAATAAATATAGTACTTAAATAGTAGGTTTAAAGTATTTTACCGCGTTTTTGAGCGTAAAAATCCAAATTTTAACGAGAAAATGAACGATTTTCTAAATTTAACCATCCATTGACTTTACTGGTTTTATGCATTATAATCCTAATAAGTGGAAGAATTAAAAATCCGCTTAAAAGGGGCCTTATGAATCCTGTAAGATGTAACAGTGATTCGAATAACTCAACGTTAAAACGTATAACACCTCACAAAATAAGTCTGCTTATGATTGCCATATTAACTTCATTATTCTTTTCAAACGCATTCGCGGCCACTTGCACACCTGCATCGGCTGTTTTATGCGCGGCTGTGGACGATCTGGCTGAAATATATTTGAACGGGACTGATCTTGGACAATTCGGGTACGTAAACTGGGACCAAACCGGGGTTTACCCAAAATGTCTTACCTTAAGCGGGGCCCAGCTCGCGCTTTTAACCGCGACAGGCAATGTCCTCGCGGTAAAAGATTTGAACACCAACTGCTGCGAAATATGGGCCTCATGGTCGCTGGATATTACGTGTTCTGTAGCGGGCCAACACGCTTATGTAGCCAGCGGCGACGGTTCGCAGGTGAAATTTTGGAGGAGTAATCCTGCGTCGTGCCCGGTTGTGGACCCGGTAAATGACGGAGGCGGGAAGGCATGGTATGATACGCTTTACACCGGGGCAAGCGGATGGACGCCCCCAACGGTTGTGACAGGGCAGAAGTGGGGCAAAAGGATATTTGACCCGACCAATGGAAACCTCGACCCGGCCCTGGGATACTCTTCAACTTCCGGCGCGGGAGTTCTCGACTGCCAGCAGTTATTTTTCAGGCAGGGATTTGATCTGACTGTAGACCCGACACCGGCGCCGCCGCACTTCACCATAGTCAAATCAGCCAGCCAGACCACAATGATAAAGTCGCCAAGCACGATAACTTTTACCATGGTGGTCTGTAATACCGGCGGCGGAACTTTCGGCAACCCGGTTGAGATGGTTGACGGCTGGACAAATGCCAACTGGCAGTATGCCGGGCCTTATGGAAATATTTATGACACAAACCAGGGCGAGATAGACCTGGTCCAGGCAAATCCTTTCAGTTGGACATTTGTAAACGGCATGAACGGCGCGTCCTGTTTCACATTTACTTCCTATATGGAGACATACAGCTCATACCCGGTATGCGGTCCGACATGGTATAACAATTCGCAGGTGAATTACCCCGTAGGCTCGCCGCAGGCTTACTCCACTGTCACATTGAAGGACTTCTGTCCGACGCCGACAATCACTCCAATGCCGCCGATTTTATCCATGGTAAAATCCGCCAATCAGACCACAGGCATAGTGCAGGGCGACGTGATCACATATAATTTCCATTTTTGCAATACCGGCGGGGTCATGATAAGTAACTCAGTTACTATCGTCGATGATTTTTCCAATGATTCGCTTGATACCTGGCAGTTTAACGGGCCCTATTATACCGGAAATCCGGCTACCGGCATATCGAGCTTTCAGTATTCAGGCAATTCGACGGGATGCAGCATACAGATAAACTTCCAATCCCCAGGTTTTACCGGCTGTGTAGATATACCTTTGTATTTTCAGATGACTCAGCCCGTGAAACAGTGCACCTGGTATAATAAGGCGACACTGGATACGACTGCCAATTATCCAGCAAACCCTACTATTGTTTCCACGGTTAACATGGTGAACATCTGCGCCTCCCCGACTTTTACTGTGACCAAGACATACACCTACACCGTCACCTACACCCGTACCCCGACGCCATCGACAACAAAAACTTTTACTC
>PMTB01000015.1 GCA_003167475.1 candidate division FCPU426 bacterium
TCTGCGTCCACGCGTCGGTTTCCTGGTTGAGTTCCGCGAGGAACCCGTACTTTGCCATGGATGGTATGGCCGCGATGGGCACGTGGACGACGTCCGGACCCTTGCCCGAAGCCATCACGCTTACAAACTCCTGCGGCTTATACTCGCGCGAAATGCCGTTTATCCTGACATTGGGGAACATTTTCTCAAATGTCTCTTTTTCCTCTGTCCAGACCTGCAGCTGTTTTTCATCCGCGGATGAGGGCATGTTCCACACGGTGAGGACGGTCTTATCGTCCCCGTCGGCGCGCAGCGGCCCTGCCGGAAAAAACGCGAACGCGGCCAGGACCGCGAGGATTAAAGTGATTTTTTTCAATTATTCATCCGCCTTTTATTTTATCCGTGAAAGCATGTCTTTCGCGGCGCTTGTCCAGTAGTTCTCTTTCCCGCCTTTAAGCATTTCATCGCAGATCGCCTTCGCGGCCGCGGGATTTCCCGCCTTTAAGTAGCTTTCGGCCATCCTGAGTTTTATATCGTCCGGGTTGTTCCCGCCGTTGAATTTTTTTTGGACGTTCTCCCATTCTTTCACCGCGTCGCCGTACTGCCCCATCTGGTAAAGTGTATATGCCTTGCCCGAGTATGCGTCCGCGATAAGCGTGTCATTGGGATATTTCGATATGAAAGTGTTGAAATACTCCAGCGCTTCCTTATACTGCGCGTTACTATAAAAAGAATTGGCGAGCCCCATATAAGCGGCAGGCACGGAATCAGTGCCCTTGTAATCCTGAAGTATCGTATTATAAGCGGCCTGGGCCTTCTCGTACTTTTCCTTGTTCGTCCTGAAAAAGCCGTACATGGATGCCTGCGGGTCATCCAGGACTGGCCTGTTGACATAATAGTTTGCCTCAGAGAGCGCCTGCTCCGCCTTCAGATTGTTCCCGGCCCTGAAATTCATAAAGAGAGGCACCACGATCAAAACCACCAGCGCGACTATGCCCCCGATAACCAGGCTCTCGGTATTTTTCTTGAAAAAATTCCCGGCCCCGGTCACAAACTCCTGTGTCTCGTTGCGCTTTACCATCTTGATGATATCCCTGTGTTTCATCTTGTGCTGCTTCGCCTTATTTTCCATTTCCGTGTTGCTCCTTTTCCATATGTTTGGTGTTTTTTTTCTTGTTTTTGTTTGTGTAGCCGCAACCTTCAGGTTGCGGCCTTTGTTCTAACGCCGGTTAAATCACTTATTATCCGTTCAAATCAGGTCCATCTTTTCAATCAAAATCCGCAACCCCTAGTCCGTAGAATACGGATAAAGGTTGCGGCTACACAGTCCAAAACTTTAAACCATGTTTCTACAACACGCATCCTTACTTCAAAATCATCGTCACTCCGGCGCGGAATGTTATGAAGTTGTAGATGTCGCCCGTGCCGCCGCTTATGTTAGCTTGGTTGAACATGGCCTCCACGTTTATTGAAACCGTGTTGCTGACGGGGTAACTCGCCCCGCCGCCGAGCTGGAACCCGAAGGTTGTCTGGTCGGATAACTGCGATGTCTCGGCTGATGACAGGTTCGCGTACTTTACCATCCACAATCCAAGGCCGACTTTCAGGTAGGGCCACACGATAAAATCCGGAAGGTAAGGCGCGTAAACGCCTTCAAGCTGGAGTATTGTCGCGGTAAAAGGCCCGGGCGCGCCGGCTATCTTATACGGCATGTTCACGTAATCCAAGCCTCCGCCGGCCGACATCTCATTGTCAAATCCGCGCCTGGCCGATATGCCGCCCGAAAACCCGATATTTAAATTATTGCCCGAATCAAGCACGGGATAACCCACGCCGCCATTGGCCTGCAATATCCAGTAATCCACGTTGAACTTTATAGCCGAAGCGGTGGTAACACTAGCAGTCATGATCAAAAGCAGCATTAAAATTTTCTTCATTTTCGCCTCCCTGATTATTATTTCCTCTATCTTCCGCCCGTTACCTTTTTTACCAGTTCCCCTGAATTACATATGATGGCTTCTATCTCGTCCTTATTTAATCCCGCCGCGACAAGGATTTTTTCCCGCCCCTGGTCGTCTGTCAAATTCTCGGGCACGTGAGTATCAGTGTCAAAAACCATTCGCGCTCCAGCCTTGCGGGCCGCGATTGCCACATGTTCATTGGTTATATTATGCCCTGCCCGGGCCGTAATTTCAAGATAAACTCCCTTTTGAGCCGCAAGCAAAGCCTCTTCATCAGTGATGCGCCCGGGATGAGCAAGTATATCAACACCGGCCAGTATGGCAGCCTTATTGGACCCGGGTTCCACAGGCTCCAAAGTAGTCTCCCCATGAAACACCACAATCTGCGCCCCAAGCCGGCGGGCCATCTTGACCAACCCGGCCACCAACACAGGAGCCACATGAGTTATCTCCACGCCGCAAATGCATTTGATATCATGGTAGGCGCGGTTGGTGTCTTTACAGACTTTGGTTATCCGTTTGATCACAAAATCAATATTTGATATATCCACATGGTCGGTTATAGCAATAGCGGCATACCCCTTTTTCCGGGCCCGCTGTATAAGTTCCGAAGGCAAAAGCACCCCATCGGAAAATAAACTGTGTGTATGAAGGTCAATCATATTCCCCGCCTTGGTTTGGTTAAAGATGACTCAATTGACTCAGGTGTCTCATTTGACTCAATTGTCTAAATCGGCGCCTGTCGTTCTGTTCTTATGTTTATCTACTATCTACTCTCACCTATCTACTATCTCCATTTTTGCGGAGCAAAAATGGTGCCCTCGAGACGAATCGAACGTCCGGCCAAAGGTTTAGGAAACCTCTGCTCTATCCACTGAGCTACGAGGGCCGCATAATTATTTTTTTATAGTTATGAGGTTATATTTTAGCAGATTGAAGGTATAAAAGTAAAGGAAAAATATACCCTATCTTTGGCCGGACGTTCGATTCTATTTAATACATATTGGGGGTTTTAGAATGTTTGAGAAGAAGAAATTTATAAACGAGAAAACAGAAAAAATAATAAATGGATTCGGTCGATATTTATCATTGTCTAATCTATCCGAGGCAACTATTAGGAGTTATATGACCGCAATAAAAACAATGAGTTATAAAGGCGATATATTTGCGGTGTGGAATAAAATAAGTATCGAAGATGAAATTTCTCTATCTCCCAATCTAAAACCCTCATCTAAAAAAGCATATATATTGGCATTAAGACAATTATATAATTACTTAATTAATTGCGGCGTAAGAAGGGATAACCCCGCCAACCTTGTTAAAATTCCACGTATTCACAATGGCAAACCAAGATATCTAAAAGAACAAGAAATACAAAAAATATTTACATCCGTCAAAAGCACACGTAACAGTCTGATTATTCACTTACTTTATTATTGCGGGTTAAGAGCAAAAGAGTTATTGGTTCTTTCAAAAAGAGATATAAACTTCGAAGACCGTATAGTTACAGTGGTCAACGGCAAGGGAGATAAATATCGTGAAGTTCCTTTTCCAGAAACACTAATAGATTTAATAAAAAATTACTACAAAAAATACGCCATAACAGAGCATTTGTTTTTCTCTTCACAAGACAGGTCCAAACCGCTGTCCTACGAAGCATTAAAATGCACTTTTAAGCACCTCGGAAAAAGACTGGGAATACATATAACCGCCCACCGATTTCGCCATTCTTTCGCCACATATCTATTTAATAAAGGGTGTGATTCAGATACTATACAGGCATTTATGGGCCATAGTGATTTTAGCGTCACAAAAAAGTATCTTTATGTAATGGCATCAACTAGAAGACAAAAATATGATAACGCCGCATTAGGTTCTTTTATAAATACAAAACAATCTCAAAAATTTAAGGCATAAAATATTGCGAATAACTCCCTTCTGGTCCTAATTTTACCACCCCTCTCCTTCCAACGCCGTATGTAAGTTATATTTGGAATTGAAATTTGGGGTTATCCTATGATTGCCCCCTATATGATAAATACTCCTTTTGGCCGGTTTTATGCATTTTTTGCCTTAGACCCTACTTTTGTCACCCCTCTATTGAGCGGCCGGAGTAGGTTTGCTTGCCTTTATCCCCGTTTCCCTATATCTTTGCCCTATCTCCCCTTCTATTTATATTTATTTCATTTATTCTGCAGATAAGGGCTTGTATTTTTTCTCTGGTCCGTTATAATGGCCGGCTTTGTTTGGATATTTGCTGTTCCCTCTAATCCCAAATTTATCTCATACACCTTTGTCGCTATAAAGGGATAGAATGTTTGCCCATTAACGAACTTCCTTTTATAACCTAATTTCGCCTCTACGTTTATTTCTATTGTATGGAACCATGGGGTGTAGACCCGTTTTACAAATGGTTTTTCTATCCTTAATTCGACTTCTTTTCTGTAATGGTCGATTAATTTTGATTTGATTATTCTTAATAGGTCTGTGCTTGTGTCTGCGTTGAATCCCACATGCGCTGTAAATCCACCTTCAATATCCAATTCACCCGAGGTAGTATAAAAATTTTCCTCCTGTCTAGATAAATAATCGATATTTAGTGGGCAGAATGTATAAGTTGCGCCCTCACCTTTTTCATTCAATATTTTAGTTCCAAAATCTCTATCGTATCTCGCCTTACGCTCCTTCTTTTCCTTGTCATCTTTTTCACACTTTTCAATAAACTCAGGGTCCCTGCCTAAATCATGTTTTTTCATTAAATCCATCATGCACTTTCCAAATAAATACAGATTTGTCAAAATTTCCCTTGCATCTTCCATATTTAAAGTTATTCCCATATCATCCGCTTTGGGTCCGTAATGGTCGAGCGCTTCTTGTAATTGCTCATCAGACCAGTCAGGTATATGGTCGTCGTAGTTGTTCATGATTGCCTCAATTCCTTCAAAAAATTTGACGAATTATCTAATTGTTGGTTCTTATTAATATATATAAACGATTCCATGTTTGAATACAAATATCTCTTTG
>PMTB01000103.1 GCA_003167475.1 candidate division FCPU426 bacterium
AACCACTTTGCAGGGCTTCAAGATCAATATTTCTTTCTATAAGTTCTGGTGGAGCAGATCGGGATTGAACCGACGACCCTCAGACTGCCAGCCTGATGCTCTCCCAGCTGAGCTGAGGCGCTCGTTGCATGCGCAAGCATGCAACTTTATAATATTAGCTACCTCTCGACTTGTCAGGCTACTGCCTGACACTGCCCCACGACAACCACTTTGCAGGGCTTCAAGAACAATATTTCTTTCTATAAGTTCTGGTGGAGCAGATCGGGATTGAACCGACGACCCTCAGACTGCCAGCCTGATGCTCTCCCAGCTGAGCTACTGCCCCACGAGTAATCTGAGTTTTTAATTTTTTAAGCTATTTCAAAGTAAAACAATTTTACATTATCCGCCCCTTAAAGGCAATATAAAAATTCACGTTTTTATCCCGGATCTACCCCTTCTGTTTGTTCAGCCAGTTGTTCACGTACGCGTCCACCTGGGTCGCGGTCGTGAAGACCTCGAAGACTTCCACGTCCTTTTCTATCCCCTTAAGCGCGATTGGCTGTTCAAGTTTCGACATTGACACGTACTTCTCCATCGCCTGGTCAAAATAATAATGCACATTGTATGACAGCCCTATTTTTGCGGCTTCAACCACACTCACCTCAACCTCGTTCCGCAGTGTATTGAAGACATCCGAAGTTATCACTATCCCCTGGTTGAATAGTTTCCTGTTCTGCGAGTAGGCCTTGCGCGGGATGTTCTTTATTCCGTAAAGCTTTTCCAGGTATTCTTTCACCTCGGCGGCCGAACCGGACAGCCTGGCTGCCTGGGTCAGGCTCGGCGAGAGCACTATATTGAACCTGACATTGTTTTCCTCGCCTATGACGGCAAAAAATAACTCCCCCTCGGTGATACCTATGCCTATTTCCACCCTGGGCATTGAATACTCTCCCGCCACCACATGCAGTGCTTCCTCTATCTTAAGCTTAGGGTTCCTGATTATCATGGTAAGGAAATCCCTTACTTCTTCGGCCTGCGCGTTATGATCTATGGCAGACAGGTCCCCGGTCTTCATATCGGTATTTATGGCCCCTATCCTTACCAGTTCCTTGAATATTGATTTTTCCTTAGACTTTATCTTTTCCTCGGCCTCGCGCCTTAAGCCAGCGAATTCCCGGTGTATTATATACGCCGTCCTCAGGCATTCGGATACCTTGGAAAAATGCGCCGCGAACCCGTCCCCCGCGAAATATATTTCCGTGCCGCCGTTGGCTATCGATGACTTATAAACCGTGTTCAGGTACGGGGTTAAAAAACCTGCCGTGTCCTTGGTGAGTTTCATGGTTGTCTCAGTGGAGTTGCGCAGGTCCGCGAACATGAACAATTTCTTGCCCCTGACCGTGCCCTCGCTTCCCGGGTATATGGCCCCTTCCTCGCGGATATAAAAAAGGTTGCCTTCCTCAAACAGGTTCTCTATCCTGGTTTTTTGGTCCGTTGAGATGTTCACGCAGTCTATACTGTCCCTGCCGGTCCCGGGATCTTGGCCGGGCTTTAGCAGGCTCTGCCTCATTATTTTTATCCCCACCATCTCCTCACTGTATGCCGATTTCTTGCCGTACTTCGACCTGATGTCTAAAAAGTTATTCATGAGCCTTAAGGAATATGAAAAATTCTCAATTCCCGCCGTCAGTATTTTTTCCAGTTCCTTCGGCCTTAGTCCTCCGAAAATGGATTTTGCGCTCCTTAGCACCCTGTCGCAGGCGAAATCCAGGTACTTGGAGAGTTCCTTTGACTTTGCATTGCCTATGGTTTTCAGCAGCTTTTGGCAGTAATTTTTGACCTTGTTGTCGCTGAAAATATCCTCTATTACATTGTCATGCTTTATGAAGTTGAGCAGGTCGCTTGAACCTGTTTCGGCTAATATTTCCTTTATCACCCTTCGGATGTTGCTTTTCTCGTATTTCAGGGTTATCTTTTCCTTGAATTCCCTGTCCCGGTCTATTAACTTCATGAGAACGCGCCTGTCTTTTTTATGGTTGAGCATGAGCCTTATATTGTTCATATCTGACAGTATATTCTTAAAACTGTCGTTTACTTTTATGCGTTTGGATACTTCGGCCAGGTCCTCAAAGAGCCCGATGAACTTGTTGAATATGGACCTGTCCGTGTATATAGCCCTGTCACGGGCGAATATTATCCTCTCCACGTGCGTCATGTCCGCCGTGTCAGCATACATTATCACATAGCGGTTGATGAGTGGCTCTATCTTACTGCCGTCCTGGCCCGTACGCTCCGAGCGCGTGCGCCTGACTTCCTCGTCGTAAAAGATCTCGCTGAATATCACCTCAAAAGCCATTCCGAGCCTGATGGTAAGCGTGTCCCGCATTATTTTCAGTGTGTCAAAATGCCTTTGGAAGTATTCTTCGGACATGAGGGCGATAAGGGTCAGTATCGAGGTCCACACAAAAAATTCAAGGTCGTCGATCTTAAGTTCTTTCTGCTGTTTTATGCCGTTGATTATCATCAGCTTTATTTTTGCCTGGAGCCTGGTCTTGCGGTTATAATACCACGCGTTAAAATCGGACCACTGCGCGTTGTTAAAGTCCCCGAGTATATCAAAATAAAAATTGACCATATTCTTATCCTGCGGCAAAGCCCCAAAATCCCTGAATTTATCCTCGGAAAGGACGGCTTCGTGTATGAATGAGTTTATAAAATCATGGATTTCCTTCTCAAACTCGAAGTTAAAGGTGGCCTGGTAATATTTGTTGGTCGGGTCATAGTTGACCTCGGAGTTCTTGTGGTAAAAGCCAAGGTCGAGCTTTTTGGGGTAAAGGCTTATGTCTGCCATGTAAACTCCTTCGTTTTAGCCGAAAATTCAATAATTTTACATTTTCAATTTTGAATTTTTAATTGATCCTTGATCTTCAATTTCATTCGTTTTATGTCCCCGGTGTTCATCTCCAGAGTGTCTTTTGCCTTTAAACAAAACGACATTGTCCACGGGGCCATGTTTTCACGCACGAAAACGATCTTTCCACCCGCATCCAGCATTATAACATCAATTGGCATTTTCATAAAGTACGTATGTATGGAATTACAGTCTTTGAAATACATGGAATAGCCGGCTGGTATCGATTCCCTGCCCATGAGGCCCATGAACCGTTCAATAAAACCGGAGGCAACACGGACATTGTCAAATAATTGCTTTTTCTCCTTGAATATCTTCACCAGTCCCCCATTTAGGGTTTTGTCTTCCCCATGCAGGGATTATAAAATTTATCCTTATAAATTTTATAATCCCTGCATTAATTTTATCACAATGGGGGCGAAAAGCACAATAAATATGACGGGGAATATGAAAAGCATGAGCGGAATGAGCAGTTTGACCGGCGCTTCGTGGGCTTTTTTCTTCAGGTACTGGAACCTTTTCTGGCGGATCTCCGCGGCCTGGCCCTTGATGATCTCCTTTAAATTCCCGCCCATTTTATCCGCCTGGATAAAGGCGTTCGCAAAACCGGAGAGTTCCTTTATGGAAAGCTTTTCATCCAGTTCGCGCATGGATTCCGAAAAACTTTTCCCGAGCTGTGTTTTTTTGATGACCGTATTGAGTTCCCCCGCGAACGGGCACTTTGACCGTGAGGAATACCTTGCCATGGCCATGTTCAGGGACAAACCGCCCTCTATATTGGCGCCTATTATGTCAAACGCGTCCGGCATTTCCTTGAGTATATCGTCCTGTTTTTTCCTGACTTTGGAACGCAGTAAAAGCTCCGGGATAAAAAACGCAAACAGGGCAAACCCCAGGCTTATTAAAACATCCCCTGAAACTGTGTAAACCAGGCAAAAAACCGCTATGACCGCCGTTTGTTCGATAAAAAGGAAGTACTCGGGGCTTATTTTGTCCTCATAGTTTATCTTTGCAAGCAACCCTGTAATGTTCACGTACCTTGTGTTTTTTACAAGTATCAGGTTCATTTTAACGGCATAAGACCTCAAAAAACCAAAAACTTCCTTAATCTTATTGTATAATTCCGGCGTCTTATGCCCCTGCAGGGCCCGCATGGCGTTCTGCCGGTAAATGATCAGGGCAAAAGCTCCGGCAAAAGAAGCGCCCGCGGTGAACAGCAGCAAAGTGAACAGCAGTTTCATAAACACCCTTTCGGGGATTCCGCAATCATTTGACGTCCACTATGCGCATGATGACCACCGCTCCTGTTATTTCCATCACAACAGCGGCAGCCAGCGCTGCCACACCTATCCCGGTGTTAAACAACGGCGCTATATATCCCGGGTCCATAAAGGAAATGACAACTATCATGAAAACGGGCAGCAGCCCGACTATGATGCCTGATAATACCCCCTGTGATGTCAGTGACTTCACTTCCCGGCCAAGTTCTTCCCTTTTTCTTATGGTATCGAGTATGTTTGAAAGCACTTCAGTTATGTTGCCGCCGGTTTCCAGGGCCGTATTGACCGCGGAAATGACTATCTCATTTTCTTTAAGGGGTATCTTTGCCGAGAGTTCCGCCAGGGCGTCATGCAGGCTTTTGCCCAGTTCGACTTTTTTCAGGACCTGTGACATTTCCAGGCCTATGGGGCCTTTATCCCTTGACGCGATCTGCTGAAAGGTTAAGATAATGCTCATGCCGGCCTTAAGCCCTGATATGACAGACTCGAGAAAACCAACGAGCCCGCAATAGTACCGGTTTATATATTTTTTCCTCTCGGCCGCGGCGTACATGGACGGGATGGCGAACATGACAGGGACGCCAAAAACCGCAAACATCCACTGGCCGGTCAGGAAAACAAGAAAGGCTATGATAACAACAGTTAAACACTCAAGCCTTATTATGACGCTGGATTTGATCCCCGTGATGCTCGTCCTTATCATGGAATCGATGCCGGATTTGTAATTTTGGATTCTTGACGCGATATATGACCTGATGGCCCGGTTATGGTATACCGCAATGGCCGCGGAAACGAACAGAAAGAGAGCCGCTATGATCTTCATGCGGCTAAAACTGTTTGAGGAACCTCAGATCGTTTTCGAAAAAAAGCCGCATATCGTCTACCTGATATTTTAGTATGGCAATTCTTTCGACTCCCACACCGAACGCGAATCCGGAGTACTTCTCGGGATCGATCCTGACGGCCCTCAATACGTTAGGATGAATCATTCCTGCGCCTAAAATCTCCAGCCAGCCCGTACGTTTGCACATATTGCAGCCCTTGCCGCGGCAATGCACGCACTGTACGTCAACTTCTGCTGACGGTTCCGTGAACGGAAAAAAACTCGGCCTGAACCTTGTCTTCAGGTCAGACCCGAATATTTCCTTTAAAAACAGGTCCAGGACGCCCTTAAGGTCGCTGAACCGGATATCTGTATCGACCATGAAGCCTTCCACCTGGTGGAAAACGGTCGAGTGCGAAGCGTCTATGGCGTCCCTGCGGTAAACGCGGCCGGGTGCCAGCACTTTGAGCGGCGGCGCGTATTTTTCCATGGTCCTCACCTGTATGGGCGAAGTATGGGTGCGAAGGAGGTATTCGTCATTGATGTGGAAAGTGTCGTGCATGTCGCGGGCCGGGTGCTCCGGCTGGAAGTTCAACGCGGTGAAGTTATAGTAGTCTTTTTCTATCTCGGGCCCTTCCTCTATGGAAAAACCCATGCGCGTGAATATCGATTTTATCTCGTCCATCACTTTTGTGAGCGGGTGTAGTGTGCCGGTGGCAACGTCATAAGCCGGCAGCGTTATATCCATACCCTTAAGTTCTTCGGTTTTTTTAATATCTAGAAGTTCGGTTTCTTTTTCCGCGAAAAGCGTCTCAACGTAAACCTTCAGCTCATTGATCTGTCTGCCGGTCTCTTTTTTGTCAACAGCGTCTTTTAGCGTGGAAAAAAGCCCGGTTACAGCGCCTTTTTTTCCGTTATATTTCGCCTTGAATTGTGTCAGCGCCACCGTGTCTTTGACGGCGTCCGCGTCCGCTTTGATCTGTTTTTTCAGTTCTTCCATTTTTCCCCGCATATTAAAATGATAAATCCAGGCAAAAGCCTGGATTTATATTTTGCGCATCTATGATACTTTATCGGTTTACTTTTGTAAAGTATTATTTCTTTCCTTGGTTTGCAGCCCCTTTTCAGCCTTATCCCTTACCACATTATAGAGCAGATAAGCGCTTACGGACCCGGTCTTCTCAAATGTCGACCAAAGAGCGTTCACATAGTTCCCTGATTTGTACTTCTTTTCTTCCATGTTTTCCATAGTTTTAGCTCACCTCAATTTTAGTTTCAACATTCAAATTATAGCATAGAAACACATAAAGTCAAGAAACCCGAAAGTGTTTTTTACAGATGAAACACCACAAAAGTAGTAGGTTTATAAGGTTGTTTTTGGGGTTTTGAGACTGGTTTTAGGCGCCTGTTTCGTCCAAAAAAACATTGTTTTATATGGCTAAATGTCGATTTCAAGCCCGTCATACGCAAGCCTGATGCTTTTTGGAAGGTTTTTTTCAACGGCGTTATGTTCAAGCGCGTGGGCTATGTGCGTAAAAAAAGTCCTTCCGGCCCCGATTTTTTCCGCAACTTCGACAGCCTGGCTCAGGCTCAAATGCGTGGGGTGCGCTGAGTACCTTAAGGCGTTCAGCACCAGGACTTTAACTCCCCTGACCGCGCTGACAGTTTCATCAGGCAATGCCGAACAATCCGTGATATAAGCGAATTCCTTATTTATCAAAAACCCTGTTATCTCAAGCTCTCCGTGCATTACCTTGAGCGGCTCCACAATCGTGTTTTTGATCTTAAAAACATTCCCCGGTCTTATCACGGACAGATCAATCTTGGGCTTGCCGCCGCCTTCCTGGGTCTGCTGGAAAATGTAGGAAAACCTGCTTAAGATCTCGGATCGGGTCCTTTCATCAAGGTAAAGAGGGATAGGCGCGGACTGTATCTCATTATATATGCGTATATCGTCAAGCCCGGCTATATGGTCGGCGTGCCCGTGTGTCATAAGTATGGCGTCGATCTTCGGCACCTTGTACTCAAGCGTCCTTAAGCGGAATTCCGCCGGGGTGTCTATGACGATATCAGCGCCGTCGTCATCCCTGACCCAGACGGCCGAGCGGTACCTGGTGTTCTTCGGGTCGGCGGAAGAACAGGTCGGGCAGACGCAGTTGGCCACAGGCACCCCGTGGGAAGTGCCTGTACCGAGAAATTTTACTTTCATATATTATTTGCCCAGAAAAAATACCAGAAGGACAACGCCAAGCGCTATCCTGTAGCCGACAAATACGTTGTAACTGTTCTTTTTAACGAACCCAAGCAGCCATTTTATGGCCAGGACGCCCGATATCACCGCCGCGGTGAAACCGATCGCTATTATCATTGCCGAACCGGAATGGGCCGCGTGCATGATAGCCCTGGACTTCAGCAATACCGCCCCGAGTATTATGGGTATGCATAAAAGAAAAGAAAACTCGGCCGCGTCTTCCCTTGTATATCCGGTTATCAGCCCGGCGGTTATGGATATACCGGAACGTGACACCCCCGGAATGATTGCCAGGGCCTGGGCAAAACCTATGATAA
>PMTB01000069.1 GCA_003167475.1 candidate division FCPU426 bacterium
CTTTTGTCTTTTGGCTTAAAAACTTAACGGAGGACTTAATGAAACCCAATACAGCTCCTGTGTCCGATGAGACCAAACGAGCCTACCAACTTATCATTTTTTTCGGCCTTGTCAGCCTTTTCGGCGACATCGTATACGAGGGCGCCCGCGCCGTTAACGGGCCTTACCTTGAAACCCTTGCGGCCAACGCGGCTATGGTCGGGCTTATCGCCGGGTTCGGCGAATTCGCGGGATACACTTTACGGCTGTTGTCGGGTTATTTCGCTGACAAAACAAAGGCCTATTGGGCCTTTACTTTTGTCGGGTACGGTTTGATCATAGCCATACCTCTCTTATCCCTGACCGGTATCTGGCAGATGGCGGCGGTGTTCATGGTTTTGGAGCGCATCGGCAAGGGCATCAGGGCGCCGGCCAAGGACTCCATAGTTTCAAGCGCGGCTAAAAGAGTGGGGACCGGGAAGGGATTTGCCATACAGGAAGTCATGGACCAGTTCGGCGCATTATTGGGGCCGCTTATATTCGCCGGTTACTTTGCCATTACAGGCGGCGGGGTAAAAAATGCCGTTGATTACAGGCACGCTTACGGGTTGTTTTGGATACCGTATATACTCGTCATGATATTTGCCGTTGTTGCTTATCTTAAAGTACCTGACCCGTCAAAGCTCGAACCCCCAAAAGCAGCCGGGGATCCGGACAAAATAACAAAGCTGTTCTGGATATATACCGTGTTTTCATTTACAACTGCTTTCGGTTTCATGAATTTTGCCATAATGGGCTACCACTTCAAGGCCCGGAATGTAATAAGCGACGTATGGATACCAATATATTACGCGATTGCCATGGGTGTCGACGGCATCGCCGCGTATGTTATGGGAACCTGGTATGACCGCCTTAAAATAAAATTCAACCATCATGGCGGAGGCCTTGCCACCCTTATAGTACTGCCGATATTGTCGGCTTTTATACCGTTCTTTGCATTTACCAAAAGCCCTGTTTTGGCGCTTGTGTCAGCTGTGTTATGGGGCATAGTAATGGGCGGACATGAGACCATAATGAAAGCCGCCATAGCCGACATAACCCCGCTTAAAAAGAGGGGAACAGGTTACGGCATATTCAACTTCTCATACGGTCTGTCCATGCTGGCCGGGGCGTATTTGTCGGGATTGCTTTATGAAATTTCAATACCAATACTGTGCTGGTCGGCGGTGGCGGTGCAGGTTGTTGCAATTGCGGTTTTCTTTATATTGAAAAAAGAAATACAGACAACCTAAATCATGAAAAACATAAATATGTATAAAGCCATGAAGTCCGAGCTCGACGCTGATATCTATAAACTGGTATGCTCAACCGGCATATTTGCCGATTCGTATGGCATCAAAGCCTGCATTGTCGGCGGCATGGTAAGGGATATATTCCTGAAAAGAAAGACCGTGGATATAGATGTGGTTGTCCTCGGGGACGGGTTGAAGTTTGCGCGGTTTTTAGCCGATAAACTTGGCGGCGCGTTTAAGGGATTTGAAAAGTTTAAAACAGCGAAAATATTCCTTAAAAACGGGCGAATAGATATTTCCAGCGCCAGAAAAGAGACCTACGAAAAACCAGCGGCCCTGCCGGATGTGGTTTTAAGCGGCCGTGATGAAGATTTGTTCCGCAGGGATTTCACCATAAACTCCATGGCAGTATCGATCAATAGGGAAGACTTCGGAAACCTTTTTGACCCGTTTGGCGGCGTTTCTGATTTGAAAAAGAAAATCCTCAAAACAATGCATGACAGGAGCTTTGTTGACGACCCGACAAGAATTTTAAGGGCAATCAGGTTTGAGGCAAGGCTTGGGTTTAAAATAGAGAAAAGAACTTTAAGGTTCATCCGCAAGGCGCTGAAAGAAAATATTTTTGAAAACTTATCGGGCGAGAGGATAAGGGAAGAACTGTTTATACTGTTTAAGGAACAAACGCCGGCGAAAGCCATGAAGCGGCTTGAGCAGTTCGGGGTATTGCGCAAGATAAATCCGGGGTTGTGTCTGGATTCAAAGGCTCTGGCTATGTTTAAAACCATTGGAAGCTCTGGCAGGTTGATAAGGTCTTACCATGCGGACGTTCCAATCATGTATCTCATGGCATTGCTGGGCACCGCGCAACCGGCTCAGGCCCTCGCAACAGCCGTGAAATTAAAACTCAGCAACGGCCAGCGCCACGCAATAGACCACGGTAAGGAACTGCAGAAACTCCAGCAAAAGGACCTTGGTAAACTTGGAAAAGGCAGCAGCGCCACGTATTTTCTGTTGAAAAAATACGGCACGGAAGCCCTGCTGTACCTGATGCTGATGCAAAAAGATAAGAAGCGGGCGGCAAGGATAAAATATTACCTGGATGAATTGAAACATATTAAGATAGAGATAACTGGCGATGACCTGAAAGAGATGGGTATAAAGGAAGGCCCGGAGTATTCGAAGATTTTATCCGCTGTAATGAAAGCAAAGCTGGACGGCAGGGCGGATAACAGGGAAGAACAGTTGGAGTTGGTAAGGACATTGGCAGAGTAGGGAACGCATATATGCGTTCCCTACGTATCCGATATACTTGGGGATAAGCAGGTACGCATTATGTCACGCGGGATAACTGATGAAAAACCCGTTAAAACAAAGCCGGAAAATGCTGATGTGTTGGTGTGGGACCATTTTTGAAAGGGATTTTGTAGTCGCGGGCCTACGGTTAATCGGCCCGCGCCTAGATACGGATAAATTCTTGATAATTATAAGATGACCCCTCAACCATAGAGACTAACAAATACCCGCATGCGCACCCCGGTGAAACTAGAGGGTGCGACTACAAAAAACATATACCCTGGCATTAAAAACGCTTGACAAATATCGGTAATTATTATATTCTTCTTTATCCTTTTGTCTGTTAAAGGCACGAGGAATTTTGTTTTTTCAATAGTTCACAGGAGGATTTTGAGCATTATGAAGACATTCATGGCAAGACCGCAGGACGTAGTAAGAAAATGGTATATTGTTGACGCGACCGACGAGGTACTCGGAAGGCTGGCGACAAGAATAGCTGATACATTAAGGGGAAAAAAGAAAGTTACGTTTACACCGCATGTTGATACGGGAGATTTTGTTATCGTCATTAATGCCGAGAAGATCAGGTTGACAGGCAAAAAATCCGATAAAAAAGTATACCAGTCACACTCGCTGTATCCGGGCGGGTTCAAGGAAGTTGAGTTCATGCACATGCTCACCACGCAGCCGGAAAAAGTCATCAAGGTTGCCGTGCGCGGGATGCTCCCGAAGACAAAGCTCGGGGACCAGGTATTCAAAAAATTAAGGGTATACAAGGGCGAAAAACACCCGCATACCTCAGTTGTCCTTGAACCATTAAAGGCAAATTTCAAGGGAGGAAAATAAATTGAGCACAAGCTACGGAACAGGCAGGAGAAAGAACGCAATCGCGAAAGTCTGGGTAAAACCCGGAACAGGCAAAATAACAGTAAACAATAAGGATGTCAAAGAATATTTCCCGAGGGGCACGCATGTTGACCACCTCGTAGCGCCTATAGAAGCGGCAAGCCTCACTGGCAAGATGGACATAAAGGTAACGGCCCTGGGCGGCGGCATGACAGGGCAGTCGGGCGCCATCAGGATGGGCATAGCAAGGGCCCTTGGCAAAAGAGACGAAGCTTTAAAGGTTATTATGGCCAAAGGCGGATTCTTAACACGCGACGACAGAATGGTAGAAAGAAAGAAATACGGAAGGGCAAAAGCAAGAAGGAGCTTCCAGTTCTCAAAGAGATAGTTTCTTCTAGAATATATACGAACAAAGGCCGGGTTATCCCGGCCTTTGTTATTTTATGGGGTAATAGATTGTTGTTTGTACGGAAGTGGTTTTAGTATATAATAGCGGAAGTATTTTAATGCGGTGCTTGAGGCAGGCTGATCATCGAGTTGTCATTGCGAGGAGCCGGTTTTGTGTTTTTGGCGACGAAGCAATCTCTGTTTCACGATAAGCTTTTAGTCCTGTCTTGCTCCGCGGGCTTTGATTTAGACCAGATTGCTTCGACGCGGAAGTGCTCGCTCCTCGCAATGACGATTCAAACAACACCGGAGGCTTTTGTGGCTAAACGTAAAAAACAGGCTTTGCCTTACATGGACACCAACCTTTCGTTCGAAGAACGCGTCAACGATCTCGTCTCGCGTTTGACGCCCGAGGAAAAAATATCCCAGATGCTGCACGCTTCGCCTGAAATCAAACGCCTCGGCATACCCAAATACGACTGGTGGAACGAATGCCTTCACGGCGTCGCCCGCGCCGGCATCGCCACCGTATTCCCGCAGGCCATAGGACTTGCCGCGACATTCAACGATGAACTCATATATAAAGTCGCCTCGGCCATATCGGATGAGGGCCGGGCCAAATACCATAAAGCGATCAGCGAAGGCTTCAGGGAAAGATATTTTGGGGTTAATTTCTGGTCGCCAAATATAAATATATTCCGAGATCCGCGTTGGGGAAGGGGCCAGGAGACGTATGGGGAAGACCCTTACCTAACATCCCGCATAGGCGTCGCGTTTGTAAAAGGGATACAAGGGGACGATCCGAAATACATGAAGGCGGCTGCCTGCGCGAAACACTTTGCGGTGCACAGCGGGCCCGAAGCCTTGCGCCATACATTTGACGCGGTCGTGTCTGAAAAGGATTTGCGCGAAACTTATCTGCCGGCCTTTAAAGCGCTTGTTAAGGAAGCCAAAGCCGAGGCAGTCATGGGCGCTTATAACAGGACTTTGGGAGAGCCATGCTGCGCAAGCAAGAGGCTGCTCACCGATATTTTACGCAATGAATGTGGTTTTACAGGGCACGTGGTTTCGGATTGCCACGCTATCCATGGTATTTATTTACACCACAAATATACAAAAACAGCGGCCGAAGCCGCGGCATTGTCCACCAAGAACGGCTGCGACCTGAACTGCTGCTGCGATGAGGGCAAGTGCTCGGAGTCAAGCAAAGGGCTGCAAAAGGCAATGGAATACGCCATCCTTGATCAGTCATATGTAGACAGGTCAATCAAGCGCATCCTGTTGACGCGTTTCAAACTGGGGATGTTCGACCCGGATAAGGACGTAAAGTACACAAAGATCCCCTACAGCGTGGTTGATTCACCCAAACACAGGCAGCTCGCCCTTGAAGCCGCAAGGCAGTCGATCGTACTGCTGAAGAACGACGGCATATTGCCCTTGAAAAATGTAAAGTCCATAGGTGTCACAGGACCAAACGCCGATGATATAGAATCCCTTCTGGGAAATTATAACGGATCGCCATCCAAATGGGTGACCCCCCTTGACGGCATTAAGGTTATGGCCGGTAAAAAGATAAAGGTTACCTACATGCAGGGATGCAATATAAAGGATAAGTATACCGATCACATAAACGCTTTGCTGGATTCATTCAGGGATGTTGACGTTATAATCGCGTTTCTGGGCCTTAACCCCCAGTTAGAAGGCGAAGAGGGCGCGGGAGACGGGGACAGGGAAAACATTACGCTTCTTCCTGCCCAGGCAAAGGTGCTTGAGACTATCTGCTCCATAGGCAAGCCCGTGATAGTCGTGTTATTGAACGGTAGCGCCATATCTTTTGACGTTAACCATAAGAATATAAAAGCTGTGGTTGAGGCATGGTACCCCGGAGAAGAAGGCGGTACGGCTATCGCTGAAACATTATTCGGCAAAAACAACCCTGCGGGCAGGCTGCCCGTTACGTTTTATAAATCAGTGGAAGACCTTCCGGATTTCCGGGATTACAGGATGGATAACAGGACATATAAGTATTTCAAGGGCGAACCGCTTTATCCGTTCGGATTTGGTTTGTCATACACAAGTTTTAAGTATTCGAAGCTGAAGCTTCCGAAAACAATAGCCGCGGGCCAGCCGCTTAAAGTTTCGGTTAACATCAAGAACACTGGCTCTAGAGACGGCGATGAAGTTTTACAGGTTTATATAAAATCGCCGGTTGAAGGGGCGCCTTTAAGGTCATTATGCGGGGTCAAGCGTCTTCACCTGAAAAAGAAAACCAAAAAGACGGTTGAATTCATTATATCACCGGACCAGATAGGGGCGTTCGCAATTGACGGTTCTTTCAAACAGGCGTCGGGTATTTATCAGGTATTTGTGGGCGGAGTGCAGCCCGGTTATGAAAAGATGGCCCGCACGACAGGGCTTGTGAAAGGTTCAGTGACCCTTGTAAATGAAAAGGATAAGGCGAAAAAGGCCGAAGCCGCGCCATATGTGGGATTTAAGGTGAACGGCAGGCACATACTTGACGGCAATGGCGAAAAGTTTGTCATAAGGGGCGTCAATAAAATGTCGGTCTGGCTCGACCCGGACGGCATACCGTCTTTTTCCGAAATAGCAAAAACAGGCGCGAACTGCGTGCGCATAGTCTGGAGCATTAAGGACGGCACCATGGAAGGCCTGGATACGGTAATAAGCAACTGCGCGAAGGAAAAGATGGTGTCCGTGATAGAGCTTCATGACCAGACCGGCAATTGGGATGACAATGTATTTGACCAGTTTAACAACTACTGGACAGCTCCACAAATGGCCGCTATAATCAAAAAACACGAAAGATACCTGATAATCAATTACGGCAATGAAATAGGCGACAACAAAGTCACGAACGAACAGTTCAGGGAACGCTACAGCGACGCTGTGAAAAAGATGAGAAAAGTTGGTATCAGGGTTCCCATTATGATAGACGCGGCTTCCTGGGGCACAGGAATGAACTATATCACGGACAACTGGGAATACTTGCAGAAAAATGACCCGCTTAACAACCTCATGTTTTCTATCCACATGTGGTGGAACGACGGCGACGCCAAACGGGTAAAAGACGCGATAGAAGGCGCCAAAATGGCCGGCATACCGCTGGTAGTGGGGGAATTCGCGGTCGCGGGGATTGAAAATAAAGGTTTGATATGCTATGAAACAATAATAGCGGAGTGCCATAAGACAGGCATAGGCTGGCTGGCGTGGGAGTGGGGCCCGGGGAATCTTCACGGCAACCTGATGGATATGACGACGAACAATAAGTACGAGACACTGTGGGGCTGGGCAAAGGAAGTGTGTATCGGCAGCCAGTATAGTATAAAGAACACGGCAATCAGGCCGGATATATTCTAGGGTATTGATGAAAAAGAAGAAAAACTGGTCGGTATATGTGGTAAGGTGCAAGGACGGATCGTTGTATACTGGTATTTCAAACGACGTCAAACACCGCGTTAAGTCCCACAATTCGGGCAAGGGCGCGAAGTACATAACCGTGGCAAGAAGGCCTGTGAAGTTGTTGTATGTTGAAGAGGGTTTTGATGTCGGCGGCGCGTTAAAGAGGGAATACGCCATAAAGCATTCGGGCAAACCAGCCAAGGAATTGCTGGTAAAAAGGAAAAGGAAGGCGAAAATGAACGACGACCAGATTTTCGAAAAGAAAAAAGAGCTCTTCGAATGCGCCAGATGCGGCAACTGCTGCGAAGTGCCGGGCTATGTGTTCATAAACATCAAGGAAGCCCAGATAATGGCCAAGGCATTGGCCATGCCGTACGATGAATTTTATGAAAAAAACGTCCGCAAGGTGGGCCACCAGCACGTCCTGAAAACGCCTTTCAAGGGCGGATGCATATTCTGGAAAGACAAAAAATGCACGATATACGAAGCCAGGCCAAGCCAGTGCAGAACGTTCCCGTACTGGAAGGAATTGACTACAGATCATAATGAGTGGAAAGAAATAGAAAAGTACTGCGAAGGCGCTAAAAGAATCAAGTTTTAAGTTTGAAGGTTTTGTAGTCGCACCCCTTCGATCCACCGGGGTGCGTTGTGGGGATTTGATCCACCTTGACAAAGCGTACGCTTTATGGTACGCTTTTTAACGAGGTGAAAAACATGACAACCATTACCGCAAGCAACGCAAGGGCAAACCTGTACAAACTGCTGGACCAGGCAGCAGCCGGGCACGAACCGGTACAGATAACGGGAAAGCGAAACAACGCCGTTTTAGTATCCGAGGAAGACTGGTCAGCCATGCAGGAGACCATGTACCTGCTCTCAATCCCGAAGATGAGGGAATCGATAATAAATGGCCTGAAAACACCGGTAAGCAGGACACATAAGGCGCTTAAGTGGTGAAGTGGAAGCTGGTTTACACTACCCAGGCGCAAAAAGACGCGAAAAAGAACAGCGCAGCCGGATTGAAAAACAAGACTATCAAACTCCTCGAAATCCTGGAAAACAACCCGTTCCAAAACCCTCCTCCGTTCGAAAAACTCATGGGCGACCTGCAGGGCGCATATTCCAGGCGCATAAACATACAGCACAGGATTGTGTATCAGGTGATGAAGGAAATAAGGACGGTGAAGGTCATTAGGCTGTGGACACATTACGAGTGAATTGTTGTTTTGATTTAAAAACGGGTTAAAATCGCATGCGGGTTTTTGACCTTGTTTTTCGTAGAGAGGCTGCTTGCTGCCTCTCCCAGTGGGAATTGCACCGCTGGTAGCACCCTCTGGGAGAGGGAGCAAGCCCCATCTCTACATGGTTATTTTTTGTTATTATTTTTTGGGGCTTGTGTTTTATGTTATAATTGTCTCAAAGGAGGTTCAAATGAAAAAACAACAAATCACCGCTGTTCTCATTATAATATTTGTAGCCGGGGCCATCTGGGGCCTGAAAGTATTTTCCAAATACCAGTCCAAATCCTACGCCTTTGCCAATGAACTCAAAACAAATGGTCTTGCCATAGACAAAATAACCATTGAAGGCGCCACTTCCATCATAGACGTAGTCACCGCCACAGGCGAAGGCCTTAAGGTAAAGATAACCCACTACGGCAACGGATTGTTCCTGAAAAACGTCACCGACAACCTTGAAAAAGACAAGAAGAACAAAACCAAGATAGAGCCGCAGCCAATCTATGTCGCGGGGAATATAATTGTGGCGGTCTACCAGGAACAGATTCAGGGGCAGGTAAAAGCGGCCGTAGGACGGATTTATCCGGGAATGCAGGAATATTGAAATAAAAACATTCTAGTTCTTGAACGGAATGTTCTTTGTAGAGAGGCTGCTTGCTGCCTCTCTGACGCGGGTTTTGAACGCGGCGCGGTGGGTCTGTGTTTTGTAGCCGCATCTATAGAAA
>PMTB01000166.1 GCA_003167475.1 candidate division FCPU426 bacterium
GCCGACCTTATAGCGCTTTCATATTATAAAACGTTCGGTCTGCCCGTGGTCATTACCCGCAGTTCGAATAATTTCGGGCCGTACCAGCACCCGGAAAAATTCATGCCTTTATTCATAACCCGCGCCATAGAAGGCGAGCGGCTCCCGCTCTATGGGGACGGAAAAAATGTAAGGAACTGGATATATGTCGAGGACAACTGCTCAGGCCTTGATGCGGTCCTGCATAAGGGAAAAAACGGCGAAATATATAATGTGGGCGGAGACGTGGAAGAGCCGAATATAAAAGTGGCAAAATGCATCGTGGAAGCGCTCTGCCGGGACGAGAAACTCATCAAGTTCGTAAAGGACAGGACCGCTCACGACAGGAGATACGCGCTTGATTCCGCGAAGTTAAAGAAGCTCGGGTGGAAGCCGAAGTACGGGTTCGAGGAAGCGCTCGGACTCACGATACAGTGGTACGCCAACAATGACAAGTGGTGGCTGGGGATGAAGGATAAGAAGTTCGACAAGTACCTTAGGTCCAATTACGGAAAAAAATGACAAGCCGGAGGGGCGCATGAAAGTAGTCATGTTCGGAGGGAACGGTCTTTTGGGATCGGATATCATCAAGGTGTGCTCGGGGGAGCATGAGATGATAGCGCTTGGGAGCGCGGATGTGGATATAACGAATTCCGAGGCTGTATACAACCTCATCAAAGCGCACAAACCGGATGCGGTCATAAACTCGGCCGCGCTCACCGATGTGGACAAGTGCGAAAACAACCCTGACGAGGCGTACAGGGTCAATGCCATGGGGCCGAAAAATATAGCGATGGCATGCAGGGATTTCAATTCCCGCATGATACACATAAGCACGGATTATGTTTTTGACGGGAAAAAGGATTCGCCGTACGACGAGTTCGAGCAGGTCGCGCCCGTGAACATATACGGCAAGTCAAAGGTCGCGGGCGAGCAGTTTGTTCAGATGTGCGCCCCGAAGTTCATGATAATCAGGACAGCATGGGTATTCGGCACAAAACGGAAACACTTTGTGGATTACGTGATCGATTCCATCAACAAGGGTGAGGAAGTCATAGCGGTTAAGGATATGGTCTCATCGCCCACCTACTCGCTGGACCTGGCTGAACTGATAAAAGAACTGCTTCCCTTGAACGAGGTCGGGATCTTTCACGGCGTCAACAAAGGATATTGCTCCCGGGTGCAGATGGTCGAGGAAATAATGAAAGTAATGAACAAGCAGACAAGGGTGCAGGTTTTATCCCAGAGCCAGTGGAAAAAGCCGGCGGCGAGGCCCGTCTTCTCGGCGCTGAAAAACTATCATCTTCACCTTCTTGACAAGGACACCATGTCGGGCTGGCGGGACGCGTTAAAAAGATACATAAGGTTTAAGTACCAGGGCTGAATTTTACGCGCGATTTGGATGTGGAATGAAGATTTTATAATTTCGAATTGATCTTTAGGGAGGCTATTATGAAGGCACTTGTCACAGGTGGAGCCGGTTTTATCGGCGCGAATTTAGCAGACAGGCTTTTAAAAAAAGGCGATGAAGTCTGGGTATTTGACAATCTGTCGCGCCGGGGCACCGAATGGAACTTAAAGTGGTTAAAAGGGAACAAGAAACTTAAATTTGTAAAAGGCGACACGCGTAATTATGATGAATTGAAGAAATTATTCAAAGCCAACAGGGATTTTGACGCGGTCTTCCACCTTGCCGCCCAGGTGGCCGTGACCACATCTGTCACAGACCCCAGGGAGGATTTTGAGATAAACGCCATGGGGAGTTTCAATGTCCTTGAGGCTATAAGGGAAACAAAGTCAAATCCCGCAATACTGTACTCGTCAACCAACAAAGTATACGGAGGAATGACCGATATAAAGATAGTGGAGAAAAAAGGCAGGTACGCTTATAAAGACCTTCCTAAGGGCATATCCGAGGATAGGATACTTGATTTTCATTCGCCTTATGGATGCTCCAAAGGCACGGCCGATCAATACATGATAGATTATTCCAGGATATACGGCTTACGGACAGTTGTTTTCAGGCAGTCGTGCATATACGGCTACAGGCAGTTCGGCATAGAGGACCAGGGATGGGTGGCGTGGTTCACTATCGCGACCATGCTGGACAAGGCGCTTTCAATATACGGCGACGGAAAACAGGTCCGCGACGTGCTTTTTATAGAGGACCTGCTGGACGGTTATGAAGCGGCTATCAAGAATATTGATAAGATAAAAGGACAGGCATTCAACGTAGGCGGCGGGTCAAAAAACACCATGTCGCTGCTTGAGCTGATAGCGTTCCTGGAAAAGTTCTTCGGCAAAAAGATACCGCTGAAGTTCTCGGATTGGCGGCCGGGCGACCAGCCTGTCTTTGTCTGCGACATATCAAAGGCAAAAAAAGCCTTTGGCTGGGAGCCGAAGATAACGCCGGAAAAAGGCGTGGAAATGCTTTATGAGTGGGTTAAGGACAATAAAGGGCTTTTTAAGGACCTTTAGCGGTGCCGTCATTGCGAGGAGGCGTTCCTGTACTATGCCGACGAAGCAATCTCTGTTCCACCGATAAGTACTTTTAGATCCAAACACGTTAAAACCAGATTGCTTCGTCGCGGAAAAACTCGCTCCTCGCAATGACGGTCTGCGAATAAAAAATAAATGAAAGGGTCACCTTGAAAATACTATTCGTTTCCCACAGCGCGGTCCTTAAAGAACACCAGCAGAAACTCGATTATCTCGTCAAGTTCGGCCACGAGATATGGCTCTGCATGCCTCCCCACTGGCATGAAGGCGGGGCCGACATTCAGGCTTATACAGGCGATGATAAGCTGCGCTATATCATCGGGAAGGTGTTTTATCCCAAGAATGGCGTGCACCTTTACGCTAACGCCGGGGAAATAGTGAAAAAGATAAATCCCGACATTATCCATATAGAGGAAGAACCATATGATTTTTCCTGCTATCAGTTTGTAAGCGAGGCAAAAAAACGTAAAAAAAAGTCGCTGTTTTTCACCTGGGAGAACTTAAGGCGCGGTTACAACCCGGTTTATAATTACTTTAATGGTTATTCCCTGAAAAACGCGGACGCAGCCGTCGCGGGCAACCAGGAGGCCAAGGATATACTTCTGGAAAAGAAATTCAGCCGGCCAATCGAGGTAATACCGCAGTATGGCGTTAACCTTGAGGACTTTAAGACAAAAAAACACAGGCATGACACGGGAGTATTCAACGTATCTTATGTAGGAAGGCTGATCGCGGAAAAAGGCCTGGCTCACCTGGTCAGCGCCTGCGCCGGAGTGCCCAACGCTGTTTTGCACCTTGCCGGAACCGGTAATATGGAAAATGTCCTTCACGGCCTGATTAAGCACTTCAAACTGGAGGACCGCGTAAAATTCTACGGCCACGTGGAAAGGCAGGCGGTGCCCGACTTTCTGGCAAATATGGACGCGCTCGTGCTCCCGTCGATCACAACCGGGTTATGGAAAGAACAGTTCGGAAGGGTTATTATAGAGGCATTTGCGGCGGGAGTGCCGGTCATTGGTTCGGACTCGGGCGAGATCCCGTTCGTCATAGGCGACGCGGGCCTGGTCTTCAAGGAATGCGACACCCAGGGTCTGGCAGGGCGGATAAAAAAACTCTCGGAAGACAACGCGTTATATAAGGACCTGCAGGCCAAAGGGCTGGAACGGGTGAAACAGAACTACACGAATGAGATAATCGCGAAAAAGATAAGCGATCTATATAAGTTGTTGTAATTGTCCGATTTTGTGTTGCGTAGGGAACGCATATATGCGTTCCGCAGCGGTGTTGTATTGTATGGTTTTGTAGGGGCGGACTCACGCTTTGCGTGACTTCGCTATGTGTCCGCCCGCTGCAGGTTCTTAAGCTGTTGGTGGGTCGTAATGTTCGATAGTCGAAAGTTGAGAGTTGATCAGCAAGTTTGGAAAGTATTATATTAGATCCACCCATCCGGAGGGAATGGCGCATGAATATTATCAACGGTTTGCTCAGTTTGCTCTTTCCCACAGAATGCGCCGGTTGTAAGCGCTATATAAAGGATTTTAAATACGTTTACGTCTGCCCGGCTTGTTACGACGGGCTACGGCAGCTGCAAGATCGCATCTGCCCGGCCTGCGCCAAACCGATCCAGTCCGAACACGCTGACGGGTGCAGGGAGTGCAGGGAACGCGGTAATGAATTTTCTTACGTGCTCGCAGCCGGGGTTTTTGAAGGCGCGCTAAAAGAAATGATACATTATATGAAGTTCAACAACAAAAAGTCCGCCGCGAAGGTAGCGGCCGGGCTGATAATGGAACGAGTCGACCTGAAGATTTTTATAGGCGCGGATATGATAGTGCCTGCGCCTTTAAGCTCCGCTTCCTCAACAGCCAGGGGATACAACCAGACATATGAGGTCGCGAAATACCTTTCCGAAAAGACCGGCATACCGCTCATGCAAAGCGTCAGGAAAATAAAGGAAACGCCGGCTCAGAACACGCTGGACAGGAAAGAAAGGTTGAAAAATTTAAAAGGCGCTTTTGAAACGAAAGGCGCAGTGGAAGGAAAGACAATCATAGTCGTAGACGACGTGTTTACGACCGGCGCCACGATAAATGAGATAGCAAGGACATTAAAAAAAGCTTCAGCCATGGAAGTCAGGGGCCTTGTGATAGCAAGGTCAATATAATATCAAAGGAAAACATAATGAAAAAAAATGGTAATGACGGGACTAAAGCTCTGGTGCTGTTAAGCGGCGGACAGGATTCAACGACCTGCCTGTTTTGGGCGAAAAAGAAGTTTGGGCATGTGGAAACCCTTTCGTTTGACTACGGGCAGAGGCACAGGATTGAACTGAAAAGCGCGAAAAAGATAGCGCGCCTTGCAGGGGCCGGCAATACTGCCATAAAGATCAAAGAATTTGAGGCTTTAAAGCATAATGCGCTTCTGGACAAAAAGATAAACTTAAAAGGCAGGGACAGCGTCAATAAAAAACTTCCGGCGTCATTTGTTCCCGGCAGGAACATCCTGTTCCTGACCGTTGCGGCCGCCTTTGCCTATACCCGCGGGATCAAGGATATTGTAATAGGAGTTTCACAGGTGGATTATTCCGGTTATCCCGACTGCAGGGCGGAATTCATCAGGGCAATGGAAAAGACGCTGAATCTTGGGATGGAATGCCCGGTAAAGATACACACCCCGCTGATAAAACTGGATAAGAAACAGACAGTTCAACTGGCCATAAAGCTGGGGGCAATGGAAATGATGGCGTTCACGCACACCTGCTATGAAGGTAAAAAGCCTGGCTGCGGCAGGTGCCCCGCGTGCGTTTTAAGAAAGAAAGGTTTTGATGAGGCCGGGGTGAAAGACCCGGCTGTTGAGGGGAATTAATGCACTCATTGATAAAGCTTATTTACGGCCTGATTACCAATGATATTACCGTTATATGCCTGTTCATAGGGATCATTATTCATACTGCATACTTATTCCATAAAAACAATCTGAAAACATCCGGAGCAAAGAATTTCGCGCTGCTTGTTTGTTTTAGCGGTATATTCTGGCTGGCCATAGACATGTTTCCCGAGTACAACACTTTCCTGCTGCTGTTTTTTACCCTGTCGGGATTTGGTCTTGCCGCGTACGCGGGGTTTAAAAGGAATAAATTGTTCCTGAAAGAAAAGGAAGATGTTAATTTCGGTTCTTTGGTCCTATTGCTTGCAGCGCTTTACATACTCCTTGTCCTCAAGACAGCCTGGCTCGGGGACGATTCTTTCATTACATTTAGGACGGTGGACAACTTCATACACGGCTATGGGCTTACATGGAACGTGGAAGAGAGGGTACAGCCTTACACGAATACCCTGTGGATGTTCGCCGTGTCAGCCGTATATTTTGTAACAAGGAATATTTTTATATGCGTTATGGCGTTAAGCGCGGTTTTTATGTGCCTAGCGGTGTATTTCCTGAAGAAATCAACGGCTGATAAAGTTTCATTCCTTGTAGTTTTTTTTGCCCTTATCATGTCAAAAGCGTTTATAGATTACTCGACGTCAGGCCTGGAAACCCCCCTGACCTTTTGCCTTCTCGCAATTTTTTATTGGCTTTATTTTGAGGCACGGCTGCGGAAAAACAGGACATTTTGGCTGTCCCTGGCCGCCTCGTTGATATTCCTCAATAAACCCGATACGGTTTTGCTGGTTATTTTTCCGCTTGCGTACCGCCTGATGAGCGAAAAACAAAAAACAATCCTGCCCGCCATGCTTGGGTTTGTGCCTGCGATAGCCTGGGAAATATTTTCCGTCATCTATTACGGGTTTCCGCTTCCGAATACTTTCTACGCCAAACTCTTCGCAGGCGTGCCTTCTTTTGACGTATTTGTGCAGGGGCTTAAGTATACGGCAAATTCTTTTGTTATGGACCCGCTGACGCTTGCCCTGGCCTTATGGGGGGCGCTCGCGGGTTTTTATCCTTTGGACCCGGAAGTCAAAAAAAAGAGGTTGTTTGCCCTGGGGATAATCGTGTACATATTATACGTCATAAAAGCGGGCGGGGATTTTATGTCGGGCAGGTTCTTTACGCCGGCTGAGTTCGCGGGGGCGCTGCTTCTGGCGGGCGTCGGTTTTGATAAGGTCAGGAATTCATGGATGCCGGCCCTTGCCGCCCTGCTGTTCCTGGGATTTTTATCCCCGTATTATTCCGCTTCAAGGGCTTTTACCCCTGAAAAATATTTTTACGGGAAATATTCGAATGTGACAGACGAGAGGCAGTACTATTTCCTCGACGATTACGGGATAAAAAGCGTGCTTTCCGAAGTGGTCAAACAGGGAAATACAAAGCTTGATTTTGCCGGGTTCGCCCTTGACGGCCTGCGCCTTAAGGCTTACACGGGCGATAAAAGGACGGTCACAAGCGCTGTCGCGGCCGGCATGAGGAGCTTTTTCGCGGGGCCAAAAGCTTATGTTATAGACGAAGCGGCGCTTGCGGACGCTTTCCTGGCCAGGGTGCCTTTTGACGGCACGCGCTGGAGGCCGGGGCATGTGAGCCGGCTGCGAGTGGAAGGCTATAAGGAGTCCCTGGAGCAGGGCATGAACGTAATAAAGGACCCGAAATACGCGAGGTTGTATGATGAAATAAACCTCATAACCCGCGGGCCGTTGTTCACCAGGCAAAGATGGGAAGCGATTTGGCAGGTCAATACCAATAATTACGAATGACCAATTAAAAAAAATGAAATAAAAACAAAACGTACTTGACTTTTTGTGGAAATATTGTATATTTAGGTTACCGGTAACCTTAACGTTAAAACTGGGGATGATATGGATAAAACAAAAGCAGTACTTGAGGAGATAAATCTAAAGTCCGCAAACTCATCCAATGCCTACGAACTAATCATGAACCTGATAATGGAGAGTTCCTCAAAATTACAGGTTCCCGGCGGCAAGGACAAGCTTTTATCTTCGGAAGCCGTTGGTGCAGGGTATTACAGATAATTAAGTTGAAATCGAACTTTATGAATTTAAGAGTTAGATGTTGAAAAACATTAATACAATATATTGCCTTTATTAAATCAAATAAAAGAAAATGGCGTTGTAATTGGCTGGAAGGGGAATTTAATGCGCGCGTGCCTTAAGTATCTGATTTTAGCATCCTGTTTGCTTATATTTGGCGCGTCTTTTTCCTTTGCCGCATCATGCACGAAAAGGCTTCTGGCGTATTATTCCTATTGGAACTCAAATTATCGTTCTGATAAGATACAATATTCAAAATTAACACATATTTGCCATGCTTTTGCCGAACCAAACGCTGACGGTACTTTATATCTGGATCCCGGGCCGCCCGCGTTATTGGAACCGGCGTTAATAACAAATGCCCATGCAGCGGGGGTTAAAGTTTTAATATCCATAGGAGGGGCATCCTCTGCCGGTCAACCGCCCGATTCTACATTCAGGACCATATCTCAAAGCGCGGCATTAAGAACGGCTTTTGCCAACAACATAGCGTCATTTTGCGCCACATATGGATATGACGGCGTTGACATTGACTGGGAGATGCCGGGGGCCATGGATCCTGCTGTTCCGGGAGCCACTGACAGTGCCAACTTTGATCTGCTTATACAGGCGATAAGAACGGCTTTTAATTCAACAAATACTTCATGGTTGATATCTATTGCAACTTCGTCAAGCAACTGGGGGGCCCAGTGGCTGGATTATCCTGTTTTAAATAATTATGTGAATTTTTACAATGACATGACATATGACATGCATGGCGGCTGGAATAAAACCATGGGTTATAATGCGCCGTTATATCAGGGCAACTATGCTGAAGACAATCTTTGCGGGCAGACATGCATGGACTATATGCTCTCGACAAGGGGAGTGCCGGCGGAAAAAGTAAATATGGGAATACCGTTTTATGGACAGCATTTTCCCGGGTCGAATGTTCTTTTTTACACATGCGGCAGCTGTGCCACGACCCAGGCAAACTATAGCGCGATAGCGCCGCTTATCGGCAACGGCTGGACCTATCACTGGGATGCGGCTTCCCAGGTACCTTATTTGACGAATAATACAGGCGCCGGGATTTATTCATACGACGACGCGCAGTCCGTCGGGCTCAAAGCGGATTATGCGTTAAATGCAAGGAATACCGGCGGGATATTTATGTGGGATTTGTCCGAGGACTACATGGGTCCGGGCAACGAGCCGCTTCTTGACGCAATGTACACAAAATTCAGCCCGTTTTGTTCGGGAAATACCGCGACGTTTACGCCGACTTTGACTTATACTTCGACATTAAATCCAACATTGACATTTTCACGAACACCAAGCCGGACAAATTCGCCGACATATTCTGCTACTAAAACAACCACTGTTTCCTCAACAGCGACATTTACATTAACAGCTACACAGCCGGCAGCCACTTTTACCTTTACAGTTACTGTAACCGGAACAGCGTCACAAACCAAAACGCCGCGGCACACAGAAACATTTACACCGGTTAATACTCAAATAGCAACCGGAACCCAAAGCGAAACCCAAACCGAAACAACAGTATTTACAAATACATCCACGCTTACGGTCACGTCAAAAGCAAGAGCAACAGCAACGGCTACGGCAACGGCAAGTGCATCAGCATCAGCAACA
>PMTB01000182.1 GCA_003167475.1 candidate division FCPU426 bacterium
TTCTAATAATACCACCCTCTACGGTCCACCGGGGTGCGCTTGCAGGGATTTAAATCGCAGGATTTATAGTCGCATATATGTTCGAATAGTTGAGTTTATCACATTCTTATCTAGGCGCAGGCCGGTGGAACGTAGGCCTGCGACTACATGTTCTCATCGATCATAAGGCCCACGGTGAGCGGCAGCAAGCAGCCGCTCTACAAAAACATAAAAAAAAGGGACGGACCAAAGGCCCGTCCCTTGATAAAGCATGTTAATTACTTATTAATTAGTTTACTTCAATGTCGTCTATGTAGAGAATTGTAGGACTTGTGATATTTGCTCCGCCGTTCTGCTGCATATTAAAGCCTATCGCCTGTACTGCCTGGGTTGCCGTGTCAGTCGGCAGTACATATGTTATTTTGTTCCATGCATTAGCAGTAAAGCCGCTTGAATTTCCCGGGAGCCAGTTATTGTCGGTCTTATTCCATGGGCCTCCAACTGTGCCGTCAGATCCCTGTACGAACAGTTCCAGAGCGTATTGGTCCGCTGTGAGAGCCGCAGGTATCCATACCCATGCCGTGAAAGTTTTTCCTGCAATATTTACCGTGCCGCCGAAGTTCTTCAGGTCAAACATGGTCTGTGATCCGCCTGTAAGCGTAAATGTGACCGCAACTGAATGCGTTCCCTGCTTAACCTGCGTTGTGCTCAAAGAAGCGTCGCTGATAGCGGAGAATCCCGAGTCAGCCGACCAGCTGTCCATTGTTGTGTCAAAAGCGTACGAGTACAACGGTGCTACTACTGTTGTTGCTGTTGCTGTTGCTGTCGCCGCAGGCACCGTTGTTGCCGTGTTTGCCGGTGATGACGGCGTTGACTTTGTGCATGATACTGAAGCCATCAAAGCAAAAACAACTGCCAAAACAATTGCTACTCCAAATACTTTCTTCATAATAACCTCCTCAAAGGATTTTTACTTTTCGTGATTTTACAACACGAAAGCGATTTTGTCAATATGGAAAAATTTCCGTTCTAAAACCGACTTGCATTATTGGTTAAATAAAAATTTGATAATGCGTAGAGCGGCTGCTTGCTGCCGCTCATCGCCGGCCTTATAAACGGTCCCGCGTTTTAAATACCCGCGTCAGAGAGGCAGCAAGCAGCCTCTCTACAAAATCCAACCTTAAATTCATAATTACACCCTAAAAATCCTACCTATACTTCAGGCTCCACTGTACCTCGAACGTATTATCCAGCCTTTCAAAGAGGTACGCAAAATCCAGGTTCATGGAAAATTCCTTGCGCTGGCCGAATACGAAGTGGCCTATCCCTAAGCCCACCATATACTGCTGATACGACTCAAAATCCATGGTCTGGCTGAAACCGCCCCTGATATCCACGTAGTCGAACATGGTCTTTTCAAAACCTATCTTCAGTGTATCCAGGTCGGACAATGTCAGGGCGCACATGAAGTCTTTTATTTTGTACCTCAATCCAAGGTCGGTTGTAAGCCCCACTCCCTGTATATAATTGTGGTCGACCCCGTCCCATTTCGAGCCCCACCATAAAGCCGATAGCGCGTCCCTTACAAATGCACCCACCTGCAGTTCGGAATTGATGGCGTAAAGCACCCCGAGGTCCAGCCCGCAGCCTGCCGCGCTTCCCTGCACCCTGTCGGCCGCGCCGTCAATATTGTTGCCGTAGCCCGCGAACTGAAGCTTGAAACTCGCGCCAAGGCATAAACCTTTGATCCCGAACCGCCCAATGAGCCAGTCCAGCTTTTCGCTGTATGACATAAGGATGGTTTTTTCATCAAAAAGCGTATCGCCCGAAACTATCACGCCAAGCCCGACCCCGCGGTTCTCATTTATGGGCCATATGATGGATGTGACATTGTACGGCACAAGCCCTTTATACTTTGTGTACATGAATGTAAAATCCTTGTAATTGGAGTTCACGATGCCTGCCGGATTGTAAAAAACCGCGGACGCGTCGTCCGCGATCGCCGTAAAGGCGCCTGCCATGGAATCCGGCCTGGCGAGACCGACGTCTATGAACGCGCCCGGTGTCATAGGCTGGCCCGCGAAAATGGCCGCTCCGGTGAATATTACTGCTGCCGCGAGAAAGATTAGTTTTTTCATGGTGCCTCCTATTTAACCAGCGCTATGCTGTAGATTTTTTGTTTCTTTCCCGAGGAATCTTCCACTTCTATCTGCAGGAAGTACCTGCCGTTTAAGCATACCCTGCCGCGCTCGTCCTTGCCGTCCCAGGAGTCGGTATAGAGCACTCCGACCGGCCTTAAGCCGTTATTTAAAATCGTGCGCATTAACTTGCCTGCCATGTTGTAAATTTTTATGGTTGTCTTTACGCTTGAAGCGACCTTCGAATCGGTGACGTACTTGATAAGTATCGGGCCCCTGTCGGGCGAGAACGGATTCGCCGTGTTCTCGCTGTAAGCCAGGCCTATGGTGCCTAAAGTGGAAAGGACCGTATATGATGAGAAGTGCGTTATCTGGGTTGCTACGGATCCGCCCGAAACAACGCCTCCTATATCATCCCATGTGTTGCCGGTGTTGTCCCAGAGCCCGATTGTCTCAGAACCGGTCCCCTGGCCCGCCGTGATAGGCAGGGTAAGCGTTATTGAACTGTCAAACAAAAATCCTGTGGTGAGGTCATATTCCCTGGCAACCACCCTTTTGGTATTCGTGGAACTCCTCGACCTGTCCACATCTTCTTTTGCCAGGGTGAACCTGCCTATAGAGTTCGACAGCGACGCGGCATGCGCAGGGATGGATAAGATCATTCCGGCATAATCCTTTACAGTGACCGACCCGTATGAATTGTTCATGTTTTGGTAAACCGGCGCCGAAGCATAGCCGGTCGCGCCGTTAGCCGCGGCGCTTATGGTTATGGGCCCTATGAAATCAGACGTAGGTGTAAACACGCCCGTCGCGCTGATAGTTCCCGCGGCAGTGGGGTTCACGCTCCATGTGAACACCGAGTAAATATTATGTCCCAAGCCGTCAATATATGAAGCTGTGAACTGGTACGGCCCGCCTATGCCTTCATTATATATAGGCATTGCGGGCGCCATTACCACTATGCCCCCGCCTGAGGCCGCGGTCAGCGTGAAATTATTGCCTGCGGAGGACGCTGTTGAAAGCGTCACATAAAGCTGCTGGGGCGATGATGAGTATCCGGATTTAAACGCTTTCAGTATATAGTCGCCGTACGGCAGCGCAGTGGTTGTGTACGCGCCGGTCCCGTCAGCGGTTGCCGTGGTTAATACCACTCCCGGGTTTGACTGCTCAAATACCTGTATGGTGGAACTGCCCGCGCCGGTCGCGCCGGAAAATGTCCCGGTTGACGCGCTTGCGACAAGAGGGGCATTGACCAGGGTCACAACATTATTCAGGAGGTTGCCCGAGTCCGTTACAAGTGTAGTGAATCCGTTCTTGACGACCGTCATAGTGTAATGGCCTGTGGCAAGCGCTGTTATGGTGATTGAGCCTGCCCCATCAGTTATGCCGCTTCCGGTAAAGCCCAATGTCACGGGCTGGTTGCCCGTCAAAGTCACATTTGCGCCTGGGACAGCCACTGCGCCGTTCTTTACAGATACCAAAGCCGATGCGTTGGCAGGCTGCGCCGCAGCTTCAAGTATGAAATTATTATTGTTGCTTGGCGCCAACCCGGGCGACGCAAAGCTCACTATTATCTGCGTGCTGGGCGCGTGATACTGCCAGCCGCTTAAAACCGCGTTCACGTTGAAAGCGCCTGTGCCGACGCTTAAGGTATAATTCCCGGAGACATCCGTAAGTACAGTCACCGTGGGATTGCCCGCGGATGCAGCAGTGACAGTCACGCCCTGCATGGCGTTGCCTACGGTATCTTTCACGTTCCCGGCGATGGTGTTTGCCTGGGCCTGCATGGTGAAATCACGCACTGCCGCGGAACCGCCGGATAAGGAAACGCCCGACTGCGGAGGGGATACGAAACCGGCTTTTGTGACATTGACAACCCATACCCCGTCCGGCAGGTTCACTATGTAATTGCCGCTTGAATCCGTATCCACCGGATATGTGTTTGAAGGGTTTCCGCTTTCGCTCACCACGACCTGCGCCGCAAATATCCCCTGCCCGAGGTTATTCGTGACCTTGCCGGAAAGCGTGTTTAAATTTTTCACTATCAAAGTCGGCGCCGCGGTTGTGGACAATATATACTCATTGAGCGACAGCGCGCCAAAAGGAACAATTGCGGTAAGGTTCTTCGGCTGATAACCCGCGAGGGTGATATTGATATTCCAGCTGCCGTTTGCCGGTATATATACGACGAACGAACCGTCCGGAATTGTATTGGTGGAGTATGTATCCCCTGCCTGCGACGCCTGCACAAGCGCGCCTGTGACAGGGCTGCCGCTGACGGAATCTTTCACAACCCCGCGGATGGCATAAGCGCATCTGGTCATGATAAAAGTATCCGCAAACGGCGCGACGCCGACCGTGCGGGTGTAAACCGCGTTTATGAACCCCGCTTTTTGAAGGGTGAATGTATACTGCGCGGACTGCATATCAAAAAAGAACGCCCCCGTATCCGAAGCTATCAAAGGATATACGTTTACATCGCCTCCGGCCACCGTATCTATAAATACAACCGCGTTCGGTACCGAGGTCACGCCTGTCGGCGCGTTTTCATTTATCTGCAGGGTCACGGATGAATCCCCGGGTGTCGGGATGTAATGGAAATCCCATACCGGGGAACTTTTTACGCCCCTTCCCGTCGCGTCAAGCGCGATCACATACCACATATACCAGCCGTCATTCATGGCTATATCGGTCGGTATGGTTATCTGTGTTCCTGATGTGTACCCGCTCCAGAGCGGCACTGTGGCGCTTCCAAAAGCCCCCTGCGTGTCGCCCGTGAGATTTTTCATCAGGACTACCTTGTAATTGTTCGCCCCTGCCCCGGCCGTCCACGTAAGCGTGATCGGCTGGGCCGTTATGGTTACATTATTCAGCGGGGCCGTAAGCACAGCCGCCGAACACGAAGCAGTCGGGTTGACCGTAAACACCCTGGTTCCGCCGACATTGTTTGCCATCATGGCAGGCGTGCCGTCATAGTTATTGAGCACTATCCACGAATAGGTCAGCCCCTGCATAAGCGGCGGCGGATCGAGTTTGTTAAAGTACCCGCTCGGATCCGGGCTTCCGTATGTAATGTATGTCTGGTCCGTAGTGGCGCCCCAGATGACGTTCGCGGTTATGCTCAATGAACCGCTTGTGAAGTCGATGGTAGCCTGGGTGTCAAAAACAAGTATGGTGTAAAAAGGCGTGCCGGCCACGGGATCCCACTGGAACTGCGGGGCGAGCGTGTCAAGCGCCGCGTTATTTATCGGCGCCGACATCTGCACGGAAGAGTTACCCTGCACATAAAGAACAAATTCATATGATGCCTCATTGCTTACGGTGTCGGACACCCTGCAGTAATAAACGCCTCCGGTCATCCCGCTTGTGTTCGGCGTGAATGTCGCCGAACCCGAAAAACTCTGGGCTATGGAGCCGTAATAGTTAAGCGGCGACACCCCGTAGACTATCTTGGCCGTTTCGGTAGCCGGATAAGGCGAGCCATNNGCGTCCCAGGAAACGGTCACGGACGATGAGTTCTGCACCAGTGTCTTGGGGTATAACGTGACCCTCGGCGCGGCATAAAGCGCGGAAACCGCAAAGACTGCCATTAATAAGGAAAGTAAAATGGATTTTTTCATGTATCCTCCCGTATATTTTATAAAAACGAGTACGTAATGGCGGTTTTAAGGACAGCGAGCGGGAATACAAAAAGGTCCACTTCCCACTTCAGGTAATCCCCGACAGGTATGACAACGCCGGTGGAGAGCATGGGTATGGCCAGCCAGGCGATGTTTTTCTGCACGCCGTTTGTTTTCTCGTATACCCTGGAATATATGGCGCCGCCGCCGAGCTGGAACACGCCGAAATTCAGGCCGCAATTTATGGAATCCATCATCTGCAGGTCGAATTCGTTTGTGCCGTATGTCAGCCTGTAAGAATCAAAATAATGCGTGTAATTCAGCGTGCCGCCTATCCCGCTTTTGAAGGCAAAAGTAAGCCTTGCAAATGACGGGATCTTGATCTTCAGGGTATTGTCAAGCCCTGATATGGTTTTTTCCTGTGTTTTGGTAAAATCGGAGAGGTCTATGGAATCAGGTATGGTATGAAGCAGTACCGACGGGGTGCCTTTGTAAGTTATCTGGGGCTGGGCCGAAAAGTCCGCTCCGAGTTCGAGGGAATCCTTAAGGAAGTGATAGCTCGTCCCGAACCTCAATCCCCACGCTTCCCCTATCAGGTCCGCGTAAGCGGACTGCGACAGGCTGTTGCCCGGGTTGGTATTGAACTCAAGGGGCGGGTTGCCGTTAAGCGACGCGGTGCCGTCCACTTCCGCGTTCGCGCCGAGCGTGAAGCGCGAGTCATAATGCTCCGCGACACAGCCGATCCCCCAATCCTGGGTGAGTTTCCTTCCCACGCCGAAGGATGTCACTATATTGTCCGTCTGGAAATTCAATATGGCGTTGACTTTTGCCGCCATGTCAATGTTCAAAAGTGGCTGGGAAGGGTCGGAAATATTCACAGAGGCGTCAAGCCCGGTGAGCATCATGGAAAGGTCCACTGATGTTTTATTTTCCCTGGCAAAAGCGAAGGCGGCCTGGCCCTTCGCGAAAGGCACCATGATCTCAAATCCCATAAGCCCCGTTGTCTGCCCGAAAGTCGCGTCCACGCTGTCGACAGTTGTGGAAACTCCGGCAGACACCGTGATGCTTTTAAACGCGCTTGTAAGGCCGTCGTTGACAGTGCCTTTCAAAAAGTCGCCGAAAGTCGCGCCCTTTAAGCTGCTGCCTGCAAAATCCTTGGCGATCCCGTAAAAAAAATCACTTGATATGACGCTCACAGGGACAAACCCCATTGAGGCGCTTCCGTACGGCAGGTAGCACAGGACTGCCGGATTGTATGACGTGAAGCTCGGGGTCCCGTCAAGGGTTGACATGGCCCCGCCCTCCCTGAGCGCGTCCCCGCGGGAACCGTACATCCAGTCGGTGTTGAATCCCGCGTTAAAAGAGAATGAACCGCCGTGGAAATCCTTAAGAAGTATCGAAGTATCTGAAAATAATGGGATGGTAAAGATCAGAATAAGCGCCGGAATTATTAGCAGTTTGTTTTTCATTGTTCCTCCACTAATTAGGTTTTTTCCCTGTTTCATATATAAGATTATACCGTATGGAAGGGCAAAGTCAAGGTTTAAGGCGGAACCGGGGGGTGGGGCAATTCAAAATTAAAAATTGTCACTCGTCGCAAGCTCCTCGTATATTATAATAAGCCGCAAAGCGACACAATAATTTTTAATTCTTAATTTTGAATTTTTAATTGCCTTTGGCAGGTTTAAAGCTTACTTATCGCCTTCCATAAAATCAAGCAGTTCCGCGGTTATCAGTTTCTTATATATCTTCCCGTATTCCTGTTTGTTCTCCCATATTGCCTCGTCTATGGTGTGTTTTACGTCTTCGTTCTCATCCTCTATGAACTCAAGTTCCTGGTCTGTGCCGAGTTTGATGACCTTGACCACGTTGAGTTCCTCAAGCCTGACCGATATTTCCTTGATCTTATTTATGGGAGTTTTAAGCAATTCAGACAGCCTCGAGCAGCTCACGCGCTTTTGATTATGGTGTTTGTTATAACATATAATCCCCAGCGCCTCTTTTGTGGCCAATAACTCTTTTAGTTGAGCGTGTCTCAACTCTGCATCCATGAAACTTCTCCCTTTTCTGTATTTATTTTCCGTCATACAAATTATAACACACAAGTTGTCTATGTCAAGTTTTTTGTTAATATATCAATATCTGACAAAATAACTTACACAAGCCGGCAAATTAACATAATAATACAATAATAATCGGTTCAATTTAAGTCGGATTTTGAAGTATTAGAGGCCTTATTTCAGATATTATGGTTATATTTGTTCCACATATCAACCGAATCTTTATGTATAAGCTTACCTTCCTCTATAAGATAAGCTATCTTATCTTTTAACACAAGTCTCACAAGTTCGTCAAGTGAAATTTTTGTCTTTATTTTGGCCCTTATTTTTTCCGAAGAATGATATTTTCTGTTAATTTCCGAATAATCAGCTATGTATACTGCCTTTGCGACCTGACCCATCGCGGCATTTCCCGCGGTATGGTACTTTATCGCTTCAAGAATTTCCCTGTCATTGACCCCAAATTCCTCTTTGGCCACGAACTCCCCTAAAAAACTGTGCCAAAGAGCCGGGATTTTTTTTGAAACAGGGTCGAACTTTACCCTGTATTTTTTTATGAAGTACGCGGCTTTGCGCGGCTTTAAATCCCTGGCGCAGTCATGGAGCAATCCCGCGCAAGCGGCCTTTTTCCCGTCAAGCCCGAACTTTTCAGCGATCCCGTGAGCCATCTGCATAACGCCGAGGCTGTGGATGAACCGCTTTTTATTGACCATGCCACCCAGCTTTTCAATCATCCCTGCCGGGGCCAATGACTGCCTGCTTTTATCCATGATTATCTCGTCTTAGAGAACCAGTAAATTATCAGCATTAAGGGGATCAGTATGAGCACGGCCCTCAGAATAAGTTTCTTTACCCGTTCGGACAAGCCGATGGATTTAAGGCGCAGCTCGTGCTCGACCATGTTGATGTTGCGGGTTATCTTTTTCTTTTCAGCCCTGGCCATAAGTGCCTCCGGTTTAATTAAAAATTTAGAATTCAAAATTCAAAATTGTCGTCTACTCGTCGCCCAAGCTCCTCGTATTATATATAATAAGGTCACGAAAGTGACACCATAATTTTAAATTCTTAATTTTGAATTTTTAATTGTTCTAAATGTTGCTACTCCTGCAGCGTCGTAAAAAGTATTCCCCTCATGATCTGCCTCTGGAATACGGCAAAGCCGATTATAGTCGGCACCATGGATATGGTGACCGCGGCCATTACCACGTTCCACGGCTGGCCTTCCTCTATTATCTTGTATATGCCCAGCATGAGCGTGTATATCTGCGGTTCATTGGTCACGATAAGCGGCCAGAAGAACGAGTTCCAGATGGTGACGAAGTTCAGTATCGCGATCACCGTTATGATGGAACGCGATATGGGGATGATTATTTTAAAAAATATGGCCGTCTCCGAATAGCCGTCGACCCTCGCGGCCTCTATAAAGTCATTCGGCAGCTTGTCGAAGAAACTTTTAAAGATGAAGATATTGAAGCCGTTTGCGAGACCGGGTAGGATCAGGGCCCAGTATGTGTTTATCAGGTTCAGCTTAAAAAGTCCGGCTATGGAAAAGTCCCTCATGAAAAGATAAAGCGGTATCGCTATGGTCTCAAAGGGTATCATTATGGTGGAAAGCAGCAAAACCATGATGACCTGGTACATGGGCGGCCTTAATTTCGAAAGCGAGTACGCGGCCATGGCTGATATGAGTATCTGCCCGGCGACCACGGAACCGGCCACCAGTATGGAGTTCATGAAATATCCGAAGAACGGCGTTATTTCCCATGCCCTGGCAAAGTGGCTGAACTCAAACTTGAAGCCGGAGGCTATTTTTGTGATAGGCGCGAATATCAGCTCGGTCGGCATGACGGCCGTAATGAGCATCCACAGGAAAGGAATGGAAGTGAGTACCGCGCCCAAAAACACTATGGCTCCCCATATCCTGTATATAAGCATGTTGTTTTTGTCTTTTAACTCATACCCCGGGAATATGTACCTGTCGTCCGGGAGGGTGCGCTTTTTCTTCGCCATCACCTGTTACCCCTTTTCCCGCCGGTGATATTCATCCTTAGCAGGGTTATGGAAACGAGCAGGAATAGGAAAAGCACGGCTACCCCTGACGCGTAACCTATATCCATGTACAGGAACGCTTTCTTATACATATACGTGGCGATGACCTCGGAGGACCCTTCCGGCCCGCCGTTTGTCATGATGTATACCTCGGTGAAAACNNCGTTTATGATCTGTATGAAAACCACCGCGATTATGACCGGTACCAGCGACGGGAGTATGATATTCCTTATCTTTGCCCAGACTGACGCCCCGTTAAGCGAAGCGTCCTCAAAAAGGTTCTTCGGTATATTCTGCAAACCGGCCATGTATATAAGCATTGCCCAGCCCGTGTTCTTCCATATGAATACAAAAGCGATGGAGAGCAGTACCAGTTTGGAGTTTGTGAGCCAGCCTATGGCCACCTGGTGCCCGGAAATGAATGAAAGGCACCCGTTGATCAGCCCGAACCCCTGGCTGTATATCCATTTCCATAGTATCGCGGCCGGAACCGCGGGCGTCAAAAACGGTATGAAGTAAAGTATCTTAAGCAGGCCCGAACCGCGCCTGACCTCATAAACGTAAAGGGCCAGAAAAAGCGGGATCCAGGTCCCTATGGCTATCACTATGGCGGACAATATCCCCGAATGCAGGCACGCTTCCCAGAATTTCGGGTCGTAAAGGATTTTTAAAAAGTTCGCCATCCCCACATATACCGAGGTGTTTATATTGTCAAAATGCCTGAAAGAAATCATGAACGTCTTCAGGATCGGCAGCCAGGAGAAAAGCAGGAATATCAGCAGCGCAGGCAGCACCATCTCCGCCCCCAGGAAAGTCTTCCTGAACTTGTATTCCTCGAGTTTTTTCCTGTTCTGCTTCTTATATTCGGGCAGGGGCTTTGTTACGACCGTTTTGGGGGGCGTTTCCCTCATGGGTATGCCGTAACGCCTGTAACGGAAAGCTTTTTTTAGTTTCTGCGAAGTGGTCAGTGTGTCCGGAAGTTTTACAGTGCTTTCCATCTTCGTGGAGGTAAGCCCGGAAGCCCCGAGTATCTGAAAAACGCTGGACTTCGGCTGCTTTTCCTTCTTCTCTTTTTTCTTTATGTCCACGACATTGTCTATGGTCGGCGCGAGCTTGAGCTTTATAATAGGAAGGGCTACCTCTTCCTTTTTATGGCTCTTGAACTCGTCATCGACCATGCCTTTTATGGCGTTCTCAGACAGGTCGTTTCCTACCCTACCGAATATATCGTCACTCATTGTATTCCTTTTTCACCCTCTCCATAAAGTCGCCGAGCACCTGGGCGTAATCCACGTCCTCATCTATGAATATTTTTTCCAGCACGTACCTGTTAAAATCCTCTTTTATCATGGGCCACTTGTGGTAGGTCGGCTCCGCGTGCGCGAAAGTTATAAGGCCCTTTATATTGGCGAACTCCGGCCTGTTCACCAGGTTGGTGGCGCAGGAAAAATCCCCGGGGAATATTATCATATTAAGTTCCTTCATCCGCATGAACCTGGAAAGCTGTGTCAGCGGCGAGATGGTGTTCTTGATGTATTCCCAGGCCAGTTTTTTCTTTTCAGGCGATATACCGGCGTTGATCACGAAAGCTTCGCCTCCGGCGTGCCATGCTTTTATCCCGGTGTCCCCCTGCGGCAGCGGGACTATCTCCACTTTCGATATATCCAGCCCGTAACGCCTCGACATGACCGGCAGCCTTTTGGCCACTCCCGGCATCATGGCTATCTTTCCCGCCGCAAAAAGCTGCTCCACATCGGCTTCATATAATATATTCTGGGGGGGCATGGCATTGTGCTTCCACTTAAGGTCATGCCAAAACTGCAGCGCCTTTACCACGCCGTTGTTGTTCAGGTTCACTTCTCCGCGCGAGTATACGTCCCCGCCCGCCTGCCATATAAAGTCGATAAATGTCGCCATGTCCGGAGGCAGAGCTATGCCGCAGGTATCAGGCATTTGCTTATGTATC
>PMTB01000092.1 GCA_003167475.1 candidate division FCPU426 bacterium
GATTTCCATGTTCCATGGACTATAGACTTCGTCGGTATAAAACAAATACGCCTCCTCGCAATGACAGCTAGCGAGAAAATATCCACATTATCGCCGGCTATAAGCAGCCTTCAATCGCAGTAAATTATACCATAAAATCGGTTTTTTTCTTGAATTTAAGCGTTTTTTTGATATACTTAATTAATTATTATACAGGGTATTTCAACCAAAAGGAGTTTTAAATGAAAAAAGTGCTTATAATCCACGGTCCCAACCTTAACCTGCTGGGACAAAGGGAACCGGACGTTTACGGACCCGTATCCATGGCCGACATCAACAGCAGGCTCGAAGAAAAGGCCCGCGCTTTGAATATGGAGATTAAGATCGTACAGAGCAACCACGAGGGCGAGATAGTCACCACCATTCAGCAGGCCATGACATGGGCCGACGGCATAATCATAAACCCCGCGGCTTACACCCACACATCAGTGGCCATAAGGGACGCCATATCATCCATAAACATCCCGACCATAGAGGTCCACCTTTCCAATATATACAAGAGGGAGGACTTCAGGCAGAAGTCGTTCATTGCCCCCGTATGCGTCGGGCAAATATCGGGTTTTGGCGAAAACAGCTACTATCTCGCGCTCGAGGCTGCCGCAAATATCAAAAAATGACGGATAAACTCCTTAAAATTTTCGACAGCACCACCCTGATCCTGCTGGGATTCCTGACCGCCGCCTCGCTCCTTTTTCCGGTATTCTCAAATCCGGACCTGGGCCTGATCTACAGCACCTGCATGGTCCTGGCCGGGCTGATATTTGTCATGAGCAACAAACTCCTCAAGGAAGAACTCAAGATAGAGACCCCCATAGACGTCAACCTTATAGTGCTTTTCGCCTGGCAGCTTGTATGCTCGATCACCGGAAGGAACGTGTTTTCAGCCCTTAATTCGGCCGTCGCCTTCATAATATTCCTGCTTTTTTTCTACATCGCCTACAACTACGCGAAAAAATATTTCACGGCCTTCCTGTTTTTCCTTATTATCGTAGTCGCCATAATGTCCGTTTACGGACTGTACCAGTACTTTGCCGGTTTTAACGAAACGCTCCGGTATTTGGGCCAGGCCAATACCCCGGACATTGACGCGATAAAGGAGCGTCTGTATTCAAAACGCGTTTTTTCAACCCTGATCTACCCCAACACATTCGCGGGTCTGCTTATTATGGTCATACCCGTGGTTGTCGGGCTCATTAAATCGGAAAAAAAATACCGGCCGTATCTGATTGCCGCGCTCATGCTGCTGGCGGCAAACCTGGTCCTCACGCGCTCGGTCGGCGCTTTTGTCTGCCTTATAACCGGAACCTTCATAATGCTGCTTTTTGTATCCGATCCGGGCCTGAAAAACTTCCGCCGTATTTTCATGGCGCTGACCCTAATTGCCGCCGTGCTGCTGGCCATTGTGCTTAAAATGAGGGGCTTAAACATGGTCATTCCGGAAATAAACTCAAAACTCGAGAACTGGATCAGGATGGCCGACATAATAAAACACAGCCCCGTTTTCGGTTTCGGCCCCGGCAGCTTTGAATCCGTCTATAACGACCCGCTTTTCGGCAAAGCGCAGTACCTTAAATACGGGCATAATTTCCTGCTGCAGGCATGGATGGAAACCGGTTTTGTCGGCGTTGTGCTCCTGCTTCTTGCCGGTTACGGCGCGTACAGTTCCATCATAAAAAATTTCTATTATTTAAGGACGCCGAACAAAAAAATCCTCGTATTTTCCATGCTTACCGGCCTCACCGCCTTCCTGCTGCACAACCTGGTCGACTTCGACATATACAGTTTTGAGGTCACGGTTGTTTTCCTCATACTGCTCGCGGCGCTGATGAGCCAGGTGAATATAGGACTTATACAGCTGAAAAAGGTCAAATTGTCCTATCTTCTCGGCATTAACCCCGGCCGCAGGCGCTCGCTGATATTCCTGGTGGTGCTCCTGGTTTTGCTGTTGTGTGCCGTGACCGGCGGAAAACAGACCTATGTTTTCACCGGTATGACCGTGCTTATAACCGCGGGTTTCGCAATGTGGTCGGTATCCAAAGAGGATATACGCAGGACAGCCGTGGACGTGCCTCTGCTGCTTTTCCTGCTGTGGTGCGGCATTTCACTGCTGTTCACCCCGGTAATATATTCAGGGATAAAATTATACACCATAATAACGGCCGGGACCGTGCTGTATTACCTCTCGTCACAATTTTTAAGGAGGCTGAATTTCCGGGCTGTCATCGCCAATACCATAATATTCCTGGGCGCTTTTCTTGCGGTCGCCGCCTGCGGCCAGTACCTGTACAATTATTTCACCCATAATTACTCATATTATAGGCCCGTCCATACCGACGGGTTTTTTCCGAATTCCAGCCTTTACGCGGCGTATATTTCTATATCGTTCTGTTTCCTTCTCTGCAGGATCCTGCTCGAAAAAAATATAAGGTTCGCACTGGCAAAGGGTGCCCTGGTGCTGCTCATCATAGGCGCAATCTCCCTTTCCGTATCCAAAAGCGGCATGCTGACCATGCTCGCGGTTTTCATGGGAATAGCCGCGTATTACTTAAGGTCCGCCGCCGTAATAAAGGACACCCCACGGCATCAACTGTATAAGAGGCTGTTCCTCATATTCGTTTTATCGGCGCTGATCTTCGCGACATTCAGCCCTTTTACCCCGGCCGGGGATAAGATGGCCGGCATCGCCCGCGACCCGTATAGCTTCAACCGCCTGGGGATTTATAAGGCTTCATTTAAGATGGGCCTGGCTTCCCCGCTGACCGGCTGGGGCCTTGGCAGTTTCGAAAGCATATTCCAGGCTTTTAATTTCCCGGTAAACGGTATAGCGCGCTATAAAATGACAACGCCCTTCGCCCATAATGAGTATCTCCAGGTCTTTGCCGAGACCGGCATCCCCGGGGCGCTCTTGGCCGGCTTCCTGCTTTTTGCCCTGATGAGAAAAATTCCTGTTTACGAAGGCCACAAGAAACTATGGTCAATAAAAACAGCGGCGTATTTTTCCATCGGCGGCATCCTGTTCCATTCGCTGTTCTACTTCACGCTTCACCTGCCCGGCATCTTATTCACGTGCGCCGTGCTCGCTTCGTTCATATCCGAGGAGCGCTACTCGATAAGGACCGTATCCAGGGAAGCTCTTCTTTTCACAAAAATATATTTTTTGCCCGCGCTCCTGCTTTCTTTCATCATTTTTTTCCTGTCGATAAGGCCGGCCGCGGCTTATTTCCTGTATACGCAATATTCAAGGTCCGGTAATCCCGACCTCCTGCATAACGCGGCGCTGGTTGACCCGCTTAATTCGCTCTATTATTTTGAAAAGGGCCTTGTGAACGAAAAAAGCGGAAACTTAAGGGGCTCGATCCCGTATTTCGAAAGGGCGGTCAGGCTTGACCGGAAGAACTGCATATATATGCTTCACGCGGCCCGCGCCAACGCCGGTACCGGCGACAATGTGGAAGCGTTAAAGTATTACAACATGGCGATTGAGGCCAACCCCTACAGGGCGTTCACGTATTCGGAACTGGCCGGGTTCTATATGACCCGGCTGAACGACCCGGAAAAAGCCGAGCTGAACCTGAAAAAATCCCTTGAAATAGAGCCAATGTTCCTTGAGGCCATAAACAACCTGGCCCTCATCTATAAATCCAGGAAACAATACGGCGCGGCGCTGCTTTTATATGATAAGATGGACAATATCATCAGGGCGAACACGGCCCTGGATGACTACGAAAAAGGTATCCTCGGGATACCGTATTTTTCAGTGCTCAGGTCGAAGGCGTATCTTTACGCCGCGCAGGGGATGAAAAAAGACGCCTGCGCCTGGTATCTTAAATCGCTTGCCGACGGAGGCCCCGGGGCCAGGACGGCGGACCTTGAAAACTACTGCACAAAGGCGGCCATAAAATGAAATTACGAGTACCTGAATATGCCAGGGACAATTTCCCGTACCTGTTCATTATTTTCGCGGTCGTCGTATTCTTTGCGCCGTTGATATTCACATCAAACAACTACTTTATAGGGGACATATACACCCAGTTTTACCCATGGAAATATTTCATGCAAAAATCCCTGCAAACCGGCAATGTCCCGTTCTGGAACCCGCTGGTATACTCAGGCGTTCCTTTTGCGGCCGACATACAAAAAGGGGTTTTTTATCCGCTTTCCATCTTTTTCGTCCTGTTCGGATTTTCTACCGCCTTTAAGATCTTTATCATAACCCATTTTTTGATAATGGGGTTCGCCGTTTACGGCCTTTTAAGGCGGTATAATTTCACGGCGCTGCCCGCGTCCGCCGGGGTCCTGATATACCTTTTTAACACTTTCACGCTGTCAAAGATCAACTTTTTAAGCGCGCTTGGCTCCTATTCCCTGATGCCCCTGATACTGCTCTGCCTGCTGAATTTCATCTCAAAAAAGGAAATATCATACCTCATACTCTTTATCCTGAGCTTCGCGCTGAGTGTCCTGGCCGGACATCCGCCCACCGTGATTTACACGGGCCTGCTTGTGATTATGTTCTGGGCCTTTGAAATAACCCGCAGCATGCCCAGGCCGGGCATAAAAAAATCCGCCGGTTACCTGTTTCTTTTCCTTTTTTCCATGCTTCTTGTGATAATATTGTCGATGCCGCAGACCGGTATTTTTTACGAACTTTTGAGCCTCTCTTCGCGCGGCTCGTCTTTTGAGTATAATATGGCCGCGGCCACCTCCATGTCCTTCATGAACCTGTGGTCTTTCATAATGCCGGCCGGTATAAACGGTTTTTCCACAAATTTCCTGATGGAGTGGAAGGCTTATGCCATGGGCATGATGAACAATTTTTCAATAACCGCGGTTTTTCTTATTTTCCTTTCCCTGTTCTACCCGAAATCCGGGCTGTATAAGTTTTGCATTTCGTTGATGCTTTTTTCCATACTGATGGCGCTTGGCAGATATACACCGGTGCATTCATGGTTTTTTACGTTCCTCCCTTTTTTCTCGCTTTTGCGGCATCCGGGCTTTGCCATGACCCTGTTTGTCATACCATGCGCCATTATAACCGCGTCGACCGTGGAGCATATACGCTCTCTGACACCGGCGCATGTCCCGATAATGAGCAGGTTTTCATACACGGCTAATTTCTCAAAAAGGGTTTTCAGGTTTTTTGCCTATATCCTGGCTTTTTTTGCGGTGATCCTGGCGCTGCTTTGGCCCAACAAGGAACTTGTCATGAGGAACTATAACCTGTCGGCAAGGACCCTGCACAGCCTCATGACGGGGCTTTTTATTTTCCTCCTGATATTCTCGGCCAATATTACGCTGTTTTACCTCAAGGAGAAAAACAGGATCTCTTCGAATTTTTACCTCTTCACGCTTTTGTTCATGATCTTTTTCGAACTGTCGTATTTTTTATCAGGCGTCAACCCTATGATCCCGGACTCGATATACGACAGGGACCGGATGAAATTTGACACCGTATCGCTTATAAGCTCAACCAACTACAAATTCCTCCACTCGGACGACGCTGTTTTAAGGACACGGACTTCGGGAAACACCCTGCTGGGAGCCCAGATGAATTTCCTGTCCGGCATCCCCTCAAATACCGGCATACTATACGGCCTCAATGACGCCGGCGGTTACAATCCCCTGGAACCAAAACTTTATACCGCATTCCTTAAAAGCGTCTTCAAGGACGGCGTGATAACGGATTTCGACAAGCTCAACCTTCTGAACGTGAAGTACCTTATAACATTGGGCGAGATATCAAACCCTAACTTCGACAAGATCTACGACGGCAGCGTAAAAATATTCAAGAACTCCCGGGCGCTCCCGATATTCTTCACGTCGTCCTCCAGGGATACCCTTGACCTTATCGTGGGCCAGTATTCCTGGTCCAGGAGGAATGAATTTGATTACAGCGCCTACAAGGTGGACGTAAGCGTGGACAAACCCGGGTATTTTGTCTTCTCAAATAATTTCTACCCGGGCTGGATCGCGTACGTGGATAACAAGACGGCGGCAATAGAGAAATGCTTCGGTATATTCATGGGGGTAAAAGTGACGGAAGGCACGCACGAGATAATCCTGAAATACACCCCCACAAACCTGGAACTGTACTTCATCCTGCACTTTATAGTGATGCTATCGCTCCTGCTGGCGGGAGTTGCATGGCTGTTTGCGGCCGGCCCGGTGAAGAAATAATAAAATGTGTTTCCTGCCCTATTATAATACCTTCCAAGCCTGCTGATCAACTCTCGACTTTCGAACGCTAAGAGAAGGTTACAGCTTTAAGTTCTATTTATACTCACACCCCTTAATCCGGTCCACGTACTGCTGCGCCGAGTACGACGCCACTGCTCCGTCTCCTGCGGCTGTCACCACCTGCCTTAATTCCTTTACTATGCAGTCCCCGCAGGCAAATACTCCCTTGCGCGAGGTTTTCATCGACGCGTCGGTCCTGATATATCCGTACTGATCCATATCCAGATAACCTCTTAAGAAGGAAGTGTTCGGGTCCAACCCGACAAAGACAAATACTCCCTTTACCGGCATTTCGCTGATAATACCGGTCTTGAGATTTTTGATAAATACCTTTTCCACCCCGCCTAAGCCGGCTATCTCCTCCACTATCGTATCAAAGATGATATTGATCTTTCCGTTCTTCAGCGCTTTTTCCTGCGCGCTTTTTGTGGCCCTTAAGCGGTCCCTGCGGTGTATTATATGGACCTTCGAAGCGAACCTCGTGAGGTATTCCCCCTCTTCCACGGCTGTTTCCCCGCCGCCTATGACCGCCACTTCCTGGTTTTTGAAAAAAGCGCCGTCGCAGGTGGCGCAGTTGGACACGCCTTTGCCCCTGAAAAATTCCTCGCCCTTGATGCCGGCTTCCTTGTACTTGGCGCCCGTTGATATTATCACCGCGCCTGCCTTATACTGCTTTCCGGCGGCCGTATGGACCGTCTTACAATCCCCCGGCCCGTCTTCTATTTTCAGCACTTCGTCATATTCTATCCTTGTGCCGAATTTTTTTGCCTGGTTTTCCATAGCGATTGACAGTTCCGGCCCCGATATCATGTCTATTCCCGGGTAATTTTCCACCTCTGCCGTTATAAATATCTGCCCGCCCGCGGCCAGCTTTTCTATCATGAGCACATTCATCCCGGCCCTGGAATTATATATCGCGGCTGTCAGCCCGGCCGGCCCGCCGCCGACGATTATCACATCCGGATTGAGCGCCACAGACGCGCTTTCATCCTTGTTTCCGGCTCCAACGTCAAATGTAAGGTCCATATACAGCTCCTGATTATTATAATTTGAAAAACTTGTTCGCGGATTCCATAAGCCTTTCCTTCGGCAGCACCCCGACCGTTTCACCGGCTTTTACGCCGTTCTTGAAATAATGCAGCGCAGGGATCGATTGTATGCCATACGCCCCCGCCGTCTTTTGGTTCTCGTCCACATTGATCTTGCCTATAATTATCTTCCCCTTGTTTTCAGCGGCAATCTGCTCCAAGGACGGCGCAAGCAGCTTGCACGGCATGCACCAGGGGGCCCAAAAATCCACTATAAGGTTTTCGTGTTTTTTCAAAGCCGCCTCAAAGTTATTATCCGAAAGGTATATGGGCCCTTCTGGGACATCGGCGAGTATCTCGCGCTTGGTTTTTAGTTCCTCTTCTTCCCTGATTATCTGCGCGAACTTTTCCGGCGCCCCGTATTTTACCGCCTGCATCACAAAAACTTTTTCCTGCTGTACTCCTATTGTGACGGAAGCCATGTCGGAGTTTATCATCTGCTGCGGGACCGATGAGACATTGTATTTTTTTGCCAGTTCCTGGTTTTCCATGGACTCCACGCATTCGGAAACCACCATCCCCTTTGATTCCACGGCTATCTGGTTCGCGAGGAATACGGCCTTCGGGCAGTAAGGGCATGTCGGTGTGACAAAAACCTGCAGGGTGACGGGTTTTTCGATCTTTGCCAAAGCGGCCTTTGATTCGGCGCTTAATGCCGATTGCCCGCCTGAAACCATACATATGGTGTCTATAAAACTTGACGCCTCATGGCCCAGAGGGGCGCCATTATAAACTATCCTGTAGCCTTCGTCGTAGCCTATCAGTATGGAGGGGCTGGTCGAAAGTTTCATCTTCAGGGCTATTTCAGAGTTCATGCCCAGATGCTCCACGATTATTCTCGGGTCTATCGCGTGAAGCTCGNNAAGCTCGTCGCAGATCTGCTTAGCGAACTGGTTTATTTCCGTCCGTTCAGGGAAAGCCGGGTCCACTATTACCCCGGTCGAAAAAACCCTGACGTCCACCGGCATTTTAAGCTCTTCAACGAATTTGGCTTTCAGGGCTTCCTCTGTTTTCGCGTCAATAAGTTTCTCCATATCATTGCTCTCCTTTG
>PMTB01000263.1 GCA_003167475.1 candidate division FCPU426 bacterium
GTTTTTCCGGTGAAGGGGAGCCGGATTTGTTAACAACGCTGAATTCTTCGCCCGTGAGTTTTTCCATGAATTCCTTCGGGTTGGCGATGGAAGCCGTGGACGCTATGAACTGCGGTTTTGCCCCGTAAATTTTAAGTATGCGTTTTAAGCGGCGCATTAAAAAAGCTATGTTTGAGCCGAAGATGCCCTTATACCTGTGCGACTCGTCTATGATTATATATTTTAAGTTCTTATAAAATCTCTTCCATTTTGGGTGGTAGGGGAGCACATGGTGCAGTTCATACGGGTTTGTGATTATTATGTTGGCTTTTTCCCTGAGTATCTTCTTCAGTTCGGTTTCAGTGTCCCCGTCATATATGCCGGCTTCAAATTTTATGCCGGTCTTGTTTTTCATATCCAGCAGCACGTTCAACTGGTCGTTTGAGAGCGCCTTGGCAGGGTAAATATAAAGCGCTGTGGCGTCCTTGTCGCCGGCTATTTTTTCAAGGACCGGTATATTAAATCCCAGGGTCTTTCCCGAAGCCGTAGGCGTGGTTATGATGACATTGTGACCGCCGTGGGCCAGGGCTATGGCTTCAGCCTGGTGGGTGTAAAGGTGTTTTATCCCGCATATGGAGAGGTATTTGTTTATATCCGGGTGCAGCGGCATATGCGGAGCGTATTGGGCCGCTACCGCGGGCAGGTCTATGACTTCGGTAATCTGTTTGTTGTAAAATCTCTGTTCCTGTATGGTCCTTAAGAGTTCCTTTATACTATCCATCGTTCGGTCAGCCGCTCCATCAGCATTACAAGCGCGTAAATGTCCTCGCGGTTGTGGTAGATTATCGGTTCTATATATTTGGGATCCTGCGAGCGCACGTAATTCTCAAAGTAAATCTGTATCTCGCTGCCGTCTATGTCGCCTTCGCGCTCTTTTCCCAGCACCTGCGTCTCCATGGCTTTGAGCCTGTACGAATCAAATTCGCGTTTGTAACAACTCCTGGAAAAGTGCAGCAGGTCAAAGTTGTGGAGTTCCATAAGGTCGCCGGGGAAGGATATGCCGCCGTAGTATGAGATCCTTCCGTCTATGAATGGGATGTCAAAAGTACGGCCATTATATGTGACAAAGGCCTTTTTACCCGGCAGGAGTTTCCCGAATTCCTCGAGTATCTCATACTCGGCCGCGTCGGTTAAGCAGGTGAATTGCTTCACCGTGAACTTTGAGCCCTCAAAATAACCGGCGCCTATCTCTATAATGGAGGTCTCGAAAAAAAGCGATTTGGTCTCGATGTCCACGAATAAAAGTTCCTCGGGTTTGAAAAAAGAAAGCAGGAGGTAGTAGAGCCTGTGTGAAGCTGAAAACCTTGAGGAAAGGACCTCTTTTATTGAATGCAGGTCCTTTTCAAGGGCGGACAATATGAAACCGGCTTCTTCCCTGAACCTGTCATGCCCGGCCGCGTCGGTTAAGTTCTTTATGCCATCGGCCAGTATCTTCCCGGCCTTTTTATCACGCACGCCGTATAGCAGTTCCAGCGTATGGTTGTAAACCCGGTTGAAGATATCCCGCTCAGGCAGGCCAAACCCCCTGAATTCTTTAGAGTTCGTGGTGACAAGGAACTTTACGTTATTCCTGGATATGACCTCACCGGGCAGTTCCGAGGACTGTTTTTTTTCGCGCTTTTTGTCTGAGGGAGCCTTGAACTTGTTTAAAAAATTATGGTCGAATTCCATGGAGAAAGAATAGCATAATTGTCGGCGAAAGACAAATTCNNAAGTTTTTAAGCCAAAAGCCAAAAGACAAAAGGTAAGGGGTTAAGGGGGCAAGTGGTGAAGGAAACCTGAAAAACCCACCTTATAAACTTGAACTGCTTGCCTTTGTTTTCCTTTACTTTTGTATCTTGGCTTTTGGCTTAAAAACTTAAACGTGGCCCCTCCAGTCTCTTGTCTCTAAACCTCATCTTGGGCTTAAAATTCTTCTTGCAAATATTCCCCGATTATGATATTTTATTTCCTCACTGCTATTTTTGCAGGTAGGGACTTTGCTGTCCCTATGGTTGTTTAAAAAAGGCTAAGTAATGAAAGGAGATTTTTAAACCATGGTAAAAATGTATGAGGCTATCATTTTTTTGAAACCCACTTTATCCGAGGCTGAAGTTGCCGCTGTTGTCGCCAAGATAAAGACCTATATTTCAGAGGGTAAGGGCGAACTGCAGGACGAGAAAAAGGCCGAGAAGAAACGCCTTCCTTTTGTTGTAAAAAAGACAAGGGAAGCCTTTCACACCTATTACAGGTTCACGGCTGATTCGGCTGTCATCAATACGATCAAGGACAGGATAAGGCTCATCGAAGGCATCAACAGGCTGACCGTGGCCAATGCCGCGCAGACCCAGAAGTTCCCGGAAAAAGCCAGGAAGAAAAAAGAAGTCCCGGTTTCGGCGGCCGCACCTGCCGCAGCTCCGGCTCAGGCACCGGCACCCGTTCCGGCTCCTGTTGTGGAAGCTCCGAAAGAAACTCAGGCTTAAGGCCCAATATAAAGGCGGATAAGTCATGGCCAATTTAAACAGGGTTTTGCTTATGGGAAACCTAACAAGGGACCTGGAGATTAAATACGGCAAGAACGGCCAGCCTGTCACGAACTTAAGGCTGGCGGTCAACAGGACCTACATGACGCAATCCGGCGAAAAGAAAGAGGAAGTTTGCTTCGTGACCGTCGTAGTATGGGGAAAGCAGGCAGAATCCTGCCACACCTACCTGAAAAAAGGATCGGCAATATTCGTTGAAGGAAGATTACAGTACAGGACCTGGGAAGCCGAGGGCGGCGAAAAAAAGAACGTCCTTGAGGTAGTGGCGGAGAGGGTCCAGTTTCTCGATAAAAAGAAAAAAGAAGGCGAAGCGGCTCAGGAACATGCCGAAGAGGCACCCGACGCGCCGCCGCCGGCTGACGAACAGCCATTTTAAGGAGGATATAATTTAATGGAAAAACGCAGTGGTAGCAGCAGTCATGGAAGCCATGGAGGACCAAGAAGCGCGGGCGGAGGCGAAGGCCGTTCAAAAGGCTTCGGCTTTAAAAGGATAAAGAAAAAAAGATGCAAAATGTGCGTCAATAGGATCAAAGCCCTTGATTTTAAGGATGAGGACTATCTGAAGAACTTTTTGACAGAGAGAGGCAAGATGATCCCGAGAAGGGTAACGGGCAACTGCGCCAAGCACCAGCGCATGGTCACAAGGACCATCAGGAAAGCCAGGGAAGCGGCCATACTGCCTTTTACCGCCGAATAGTTTTCTTTCTTTTAAATAAATAAATAAGAAGGCTTATCATGCCGGAAACCATATTATATTTTATCATGCAGTTTGCGGTCCTTTTGGGATTTTTCGGGGTGCTGGATTTTATCATCATGCTCCTGATAAGAAGGAACGTAAAGTGGCCTTTAATAATAACCGCGGGGCTCATATACTTCGCGGTTATTTTTTTTGGCCTGTCAGCCATGTCCACCAAGGTGTCGGGGCAGGGGATAATGCAGTATATGACAGGCGAATTTAACACCAATATTGACATGATAGCCGCCGAAATGAACAAAAAGGGCGCCACGGAACAGGACATCCAGGCTTTCAGGAAGGAATGCGACCAGTATATCATAAAGATCCTTCCGGCGTGGTTCCTGATTGTTTCCATATACCTGATATTCCTGAACTACCTTGTCATGAGGCTTTTTGTCTACCGCAAATACGGGATCCAAAGCGAACTTAAATCATTCGAATTGTGGTACTTAAATGAAGGCGTCATATGGCTGCTTATAATCAGCCTTGCGGTGGTCGCCCCCAAACTGATCCTGGACAAATTCCTTGTCCCCGAGTGGCTCTATAACGCCGCCCTTAACGCGGCCTTTGTACTTTTCAACCTTTACTTTTTCACGGGGGCCGGCATATTTTCCTTCATGATGAAAAAATTCAAGTTTGCCCCGTTCCTGCAGATATTCATTTACTTCTTGGGGTTTATTTTTTTCCAGTACATCGCGCTTCCTGTAGCGGTGACCGGTGTTTTTGACACGTGGTTTAATTTCAGAAAAATAGAAAAGGGAGGCAATATATGGAAGTGATGCTGAAAGTGGACGTAAAAGGCGTGGGAAGGGCCGGCCAGGTGATCAAGGTATCAGAGGGTTACGCGAGGAATTTTCTTTTCCCTTCAAATAAGGCCGTAACGGCCACCCCGGGCGTCATAAAGGAACTGCAGGCGAAACTCGAGCGTAAAAAAGAGAAAGTAAGCGACGAAGAGATATTTTTAAAGGAACAGGCGGCCAAGCTCGCGGTCGTGGAAATAACCATAAAAAAGAAAGCCCACGATGACGGCAAGATATTCGGTTCCGTCACGGAGGCTGAGATAGCCGACGAACTGGTTAAACAGGGATTTAAGGTCGACAAGCACGAAGTGGCCCTCGACGGGCACATCAAAGAGCTCGGCATAAAGACGGTCGGCCTCAAGTTCAAGCACGAGATCGCGGCGAAAATCAAATTATCGGTGATCAAGGAAAAATAATGGCGACGAAAAAAACTTACGCCAACAAGCTGGAAGCTTACAAGACCGAACCCAAGGGCAAGGTTCCGCCGAATAATATAGAAGCGGAGCAGTGCCTGCTTGGCTGCGTGCTTTTAAAGCACGAGGTCTTTGAGTCCGTGACCGTTATAGTCAATCCGCACGATTTCTACGAGCCAAGGCATTCCATAATATTTGACGCCATGAACGAGCTTTACAAGCAGAGCCGCGCCATAGACTCCATAACCGTGACAGAGAGCCTTGCGACCAGGGGCCAGCTCGAACAGGCCGGGGGCGTTTCTTACATATCCTCGCTTGCCGATTCGGTGCCGACTTACGCGCACGCCGCGGATTACGCGGAGATAGTCCGCAACAAGTCCATGCTGCGCAACATGATAGACCTCTCCACCGCCATAGTCGAGGCGGCCTACAGGGAAGAGATGACCACGACAGACATCATACAGAGCGCGGATGATATGTTATTCAAGGTCAGTAAGCGCACCCAGACGGAATCCATGGACCAGGTCAGCGACAAGGTCGGCGGAGTTTTCGAGCTCATAACCGAGCGCGCCAAGAATCCCGACGCTTTGGACGGGCTCACGACCGGTTTCCGGAAGATAGACGACTGCACCACCGGATTAAAGGAAGGCCAGCTTGTCATCATAGCCGCCAGGCCGGGCCTTGGAAAAACATCCCTTGCCATCAATATGGCCTGCAACCTGGCCGTCAAACACCAGAAGAACATACTTATATTCTCCTTTGAAATGAGTTCGGACGACCTTATCCGCAGGATGCTGGCCGTGGGTTCGCGCGTGCCTTTGCAGAAGATCAGGATGGGCCGCATAGACGCAAAGGACAAGGCCCAGCTTATGCACGCCGCGGGGGAACTTTCCGAAACGAACATATTCATAGATACGGCCGACAACAATGTTTTTGACATGCGCGCGAAAACCAGGGCCAAGATGAGCGACCTGCAGAAGAACGGGAAAAAACTCGACCTTGTCATCATAGATTATATGCAGCTTGTAAAACCCAATGATTCGGTTCCGCGCGAGCAGCAGATATCGCAGATATCAAGGGGATTTAAGACCATGGCCATGGAGCTCAAACTCCCGGTCATAGCGCTCTCGCAGCTTAACCGCGAGGTTGAAAAGAGGGAAAAATCCGCGGATAAAACTTCGCCGCCGAGGCTTTCGGACTTAAGGGAATCCGGAGCCATAGAGCAGGACGCCGACCTTGTCATATTCATACACCGCGACGGAAAAGACGCGGCCACCACCACCGAAACATACGATTCGGGAGAGAGTGTGAACAGGCAGGTAATGAAATGCAAGCTTATAATAGCGAAGAACAGGAACGGCCCAGTCGACGACCAGGGTGTATGGTTCATCCCCGAACTTACGTTATTCCAGGAAATGTCAGCGCAGGACAGCGATGAGGCCGGTTATGGCAGCGCCATCTAAGACTTCCCGGCTCATGGTATGGGCCGAAGTGGATATGGCCGCCCTGCGCCATAACTTCCTGCAGATAAGGAAAAAATCCGGAAACTCCGAGATAATACCCGTTATAAAAGCCAATGCCTACGGCCATGGCGCCGTGGAGTTCTGCAGGTTTTTATCAACCGGACTTGAAGTGAATAATTTCGGCGTCGCGCGCGTGGCCGAGGGCGTGCATTTAAGGCACGCAAACCTGGCGGGAGTTTCCCTTATAGTGCTGGGCGGGTTTTTTAAGGGCGAGACGGCTGATATAATCAAATATTCGCTTGAACCGTCGGTTTTTTCAAAAAACGAGCTGATAGATCTAAATGACGAGGCCGCCAAGGCCGGCAAGGTCATATCCGTTCACCTGAAAATAAACACGGGAATGAACCGCCTCGGGATAAAACCGGAAGAGTCCGGCGATTTCATAAAATTCATAGGTACTTTAAAAAATATTACTTTAAGGTCGATCTATACGCATTTTGCGAACGCGGATATGCCTTCTGAGAAATTCACCCGCAAGCAGGCCGGAAAACTGGCTGCAATAAAGGCGCAGTCGCCGGCCGGAATATTTTTCCACGCCGCAAACTCCGCGGCTGTGGCAAGGTATGATTTTGTCTCATTTGACGCGGTGAGGCCGGGGATCGCGCTTTACGGCTCGTTCGCTGAGAAAAAAATGAAAAAACTGCTGGATTTAAAACCGGTCATGACATTGAAAAGCAGGGTGATAAACACGCTCACGGTTGAAAAAGGCGAAGGCGTGAGCTACGCCGGGTTATACAGGGCGCCGAAAAAAGAGAACATAGCGATAGTAAGCATAGGCTATGGCGACGGCTTCCGCAGGGAACTGTCGAACAAGTGGTACGTGATGATAAAGGGAAAAAAAGCGCCGGTAATAGGAAGGGTCTGCATGGACCTCATAGCGGTAAAGCCGGCGGGGAAAGTCAGGATAGGCGAAGAAGTTTTGATATTCGGTAAAAGCGGAAAGTCCGCGATAGCCGTGGAAGACATGGCGGCCGCGGCAGGGACGATTTCGTACGAGATTTTTACCGGGATAACGGACCGCGTTAAGCGGGTTTATAAGTACTAAACTGTTGTTAATTGATACGCGTTGTGCCGTCATTGCGAGGAGCCGTGAACCCGAGCTACTGCGAGTGGTTCATGGCGACGAAGCAATCCCGGTTCCACCGATAAGCCTTAAAGCGCAGTTCCTGCAAAAGTACAGAGATTGCTTCGTCGCTGAGGATCTCGCTCCTCGCAATGACGACACGGCACACGACACTTCACACTTTAAAACAACCCTTTGAATTCACCCAAACTAAATGTTATAATAATCCAGTTTCGCGACTAAACAACCGAGGTGTTTTTTGATCATTCTTGGCATCGACCCCGGCACCGCGCGCTGCGGGCTCGGGATAATTGAAAAAAAAGGCAATAACCTTACCACGGTTTCATACGGCCTCATAGAAAGCGACAAGGACCGGCCCCATCCGGAGCGGTTAGAAGTTGTTTTTTCGGAAGTGACGCGGTCGATTAAAAGGCACAAGCCTGATATCGTGGCCGTGGAAAAATTGTTCTTTAGCAAGAACGTAAAGACAGCCATGTCAGTCGGCGAAGCGCGCGGTGTTATTATGCTCGCGGCCCAGCTTGCAGGCGTCGAGATAAGGGAATTTTCCCCGATGGACGTAAAGCTGGCCCTGACAGGCTACGGCCTGGCTGATAAAAACCAGGTAATGCAGATGACAAAGGCGATCCTTGGATTGAAAGAAACGCCGAAACCCGACGACGTAGCCGACGCGCTGGCGATTGCGGTTTGTTGCGCCAGCAGTTCGAAGATGGCCGGGATAATAAAGCAAGTTGTCAAGCCAAATCAATCAAGTCAAGTTGTTAAGCCAAAAGACAAAAGCCAAAAGTAAAGTTGATAAGTTGTTAAGTAAGGGCAAGGGAAACGGGTCAAAAGCTTGGTTTTGTATTACTTTAATACTTGTACTACTTGCTTCCACTTTACTTTTGTCTTTTGGTTTTTTGGCTTAAAAACTTAAACGAGGAGTAAGGCATGATAGATTTTCTTGAAGGCACCATAGAAGAACTCACAGACAAATACCTGCTTTTAAACGTCAACGGCACCGGCTACGGCCTTGCCATCACAGCCGCCGCTTCCGATCATTTAAGGAAGCAGTCCGGCATTGCCCGCGTTTACACCTACATGAGCGTCTCTGACAACGGAGTGGCCCTTTACGGATTTTCCAACAGGGAAGAAAAGGAAATATTCCTGGCTTTAATAAGTGTCGAAGGCATTGGGCCCAAAGCAGGAACGAATATATTATCAAGCGTCAATCCTGACGCGTTGAGAAAAGCAATCGCATCCGGCGACGAAGCGTCCCTTACGCGCGTGCCCGGATTGGGACCCAAAAAGGCCCAGCGCCTTATACTGGAACTTAAAAGCAAATTTAAGATGTACGCTGCGGAAGGCGAGGAATTCACGCCTGACGAGGAATATCTGCAGGCGCTTCTGGCGCTTGGTTTTAACTACCAGAAGGCAAGGGAAGCGTTGCGGCAGGCTATGATGGCCGCAAAAGAAGGGTCCGCCAAGGATGACATACTAAAAGAAGCGCTGAAAAGGCTGGGGAAATAAATGGATGAAAAAATAAAAAAAGAGCGGGTGGTTGACCCGATATTCACCAGGCCGGATTTCATGGAAGAAAAATCCCTGCGTCCAAAGATGCTCTCTGACTATATAGGCCAGGAAAAAGTAAAGGAAAAGCTTAAGATACTTATAGACGCCGCAAAGGGCAGGAAGGAAGCGCCCGAGCACATCCTGTTTTACGGCCCTCCGGGCCTTGGTAAGACTACACTCGCGAACATCATAGCAAATGAAATGGGCGTGAATATAAAAGTCACAGCCGGGCCGGTTATCGAGAAAGCCGGAGACCTTGCGGCCATAATCACAAACCTTGAAGAGAACGACATCCTGTTCATAGATGAAATTCACAGGCTTAACAGGGCTGTTGAGGAGATCATGTATCCGGCTTTGGAAGATTATGCCCTGGATATAGTCATAGGAAAAGGCCCATCCGCTAAAACATTCAGGATAGACCTTCCTAAATTCACATTGATAGGCGCAACGACGCGCGTGGGCATGATCGCCGCTCCTTTGCGCGACCGCTTCGGCGCGACCTACCGGGTGGATTTTTATGAGGTAAAGGACCTCGAAGAGATACTAAAACGCTCGGCCAAAATACTCGGCGTCAAGGCTGACGAGGAAGGCATACTCGAGATAGCAAGGCGTTCCCGCGGCACCCCCAGGATAGCCAACAGGCTCTTAAAGCGCGTGCGGGATTTCGCGCAGGTAAAAGGCGACGGCACCATAACCAGGCAAAGCGCCATAGTGGCGCTGACCATGCTTGAAGTGGATGAGCTTGGACTGGACAATATGGATAAAAAAATAATCACTACGATAATAGAAAAGTTCAAAGGCGGCCCAGTAGGGATAGACACCATAGCCACGGCGGTCTCTGAAGAGCCGGATACTATAGAGGACGTGTACGAGCCGTTTTTGATACAGACGGGGTTTATACAAAGGACGCCGTCGGGCAGGAAGGTAACGGATAAGGCGTATGAGTATTTTAAGATAAAGAACACGAGGAAGAGCCAGGAGGAGTTGTTTTAACGGGGATGGTTTTGTAGGGACAGCGCTCCTGCGCTGTCCGCACGCGTCCCAGTGGTAAGTTTGTATGGTAGTTTCGTCATTGCGAGGAGCCGGTTTTGTATTACGGCGACGAAGCAATCTCAGTTCCACCGATAAGCGCTAAAGGCAGAATCCTGCAAAAGTACAGAGATTGCTTCGTCGCGGGAGATCTCGCTCCTCGCAATGACAGCACTACATTTGTTTTGACAGCGTAGGGAACGCATATCCAGCTTCGCAGGACTTCGTATGCGTTCCGCCGGGGTTTTGACCTTAAACAGGAGGACACTTGAAACCGATAGCAAAGAAGGAAGAAAAGAACATCCGGGTTCGCGTGGCCGGGATCCTGCTCAACAAAAAGAATGAACTGCTGCTTGTTAATCATAAAAAGAACGGCCGTTCCTACTGGCTTTTACCCGGCGGCGGGGTTGAGCATGGGGAAAGTTTCCATGAGGCCCTAAAGCGGGAGTTCATGGAGGAGTTATCCATGGAACTTGACGCAGTCGGCGACCTGTTTTTGGTCCATGACACCGTATACCCCGGTAAAGAGCGGCACATCGTCAACCTTTACTTCACGGTTACCGCCAAAAAGGACGCAATTTTAACGGTAAACCCCGAGGAAGTGCTTTCCGGTGCGGAATTCGTTTCCATCAAAGATTTTAAAAAATTATTGTTTTATCCTGATATTAAAAGTGCTATAATAACAAAGTGGAAAAATGGCTTCAGACAGCCATTAGGATACATGAAAATCAAATGGAAAGAATGAAATAGCGGAGGTGTCAGTATGGCAGGAGAAGGCTTAACCGTAAGCATTGTTGATAAAGGGCCCATCAAAGTCGTCCAGTGCAAAGGATACATAGATACCACCACTTCCGGACTGCTTGAAAACACCATGGGCGAACTTTTGTCGTCCAAAAATTACAAAATAATCATAGACCTCTCGGGCGTAGACTACATTTCCAGCGCGGGATGGGGAATATTCATCAGCGAGATAAAGAACATCAGGAAGAACAAGGGCGACCTCAAGCTCGTCAGCATGAAGCCCGAAGTCATGGAAATATTTGAGCTTCTCGACTTTACCAATATCCTCGAATATTACAAAAGCCTGGATGAAGCGGTAAAAAAGTTTAAATAAGCATGAAAAGCAATCCCTTAAAAGGGTTCGCCTCCAGGAACAAACCGGACTATAAACCGTTTAAATTCGACGTCAAAATAACCGTATTCTCCATGATAATAATTATTTTTATCCTGGATGTTTTCGGTTTATACCCAAAAGCGGAATTCAACTACCTGACCAACCTTATCCTTTACGTGCTTTTCTTCGCTGCGGTTTACTTAATAGAAATGAAAAAAGACGACCTTGGCGAGCGGGTGATAAACCGGCTGAACTACTTAATCGGCCTGCTGTTCCTCACTCTCGCCTGCGTCTCCGGCGGGATAACCTCACCCTTAAAATGGCCGGTGCTGATACTCATCATCATGCTGCTTACAGTCAGGGATTTCAGGACGGGCATTATCATGGCCGCGGCCATGCTCGCGGTTTTCCTGAAGGATTGGCAGAAATTCGCGCAGCAGGATGTCTTCATGTACGCTGTCATTATAGGTTACGGAGCCATGGTGTATTTCAGGGATTTAAAAAGCAAAGTGCCGCGCTCCGACGCGGAAACCCTGAAACGGATAGAGACCGACAAGGAGAGCATGCACTTTAAGACCGTGATATACAACCTGCTCGAAAGCCTTCTTTTACTGTACCATGACATTTTGAAACCCGTGACAATAATGTACTTTATCAGGGACGAGGACAGCGGCGGGATCTTCAGGCTGACCATGTCGGTTTCCACGAAGGAAACAGAGGTGATAAAGGATTACAGTTTTGACATAAAAGAAGGCCTGCTGGGCACCGCGCTCAATAAAAATATGTTCTTCCCGTTCGACGCCAAAGGCGCCAGGATGCCTTACTATGCCGGCAGGGTGGAAGTAAAGACCGCTGCCACCATCCCGGTTGTGCTGAACAAGGTGATAGGCGCGGTGGTAATAGATTTTGACAGGGAAATAGACGCGGAAAAAGATACGGTAAAAGAGAGGCTTAAGGATTTAACCGGCGAGATAGTCGATATCATGGAACTCTACGATATAAACCATAAGGCCATTTCCAAGGAACAGCGCGTGAGCCGCATGTACGAGATAAACGAGAAGCTCAACCTCATGGAAGGCAAGAGCGGCCTTATGAACAACTTTTTCAATGAGATAAAGTCTTTCGACATATACAGCGGCTACCTTGCCGAGTATGCGCCTGAGGATAATTCGTTCGAAGTATCCGACAGCTTCAACTACCCGCCGTCGGTCAAAGGCGTGAAATTCAACTGCCGCGACAACGAGTTCCTGCGGTACCTCATGGATACGGGTAAAAGTTTTATAATAGACAACGCGGCGCAGAGGAACATAAACCTGAATTTCAACAGGCTCAACCTGGACAAGAATTTTATAAGCCTGTTAAAGCACGGCAACGACGTATACGGATTTATCAAATTGGACAAGGAAAAGGGTTATTTTTTCTCCGAGTTTGAGATGAGGACCCTCGAGATGATGCTGTCGCGTATTACCGTTATGCTGGAGAACACAAGGCTGTACGAAAAGATAAAGCGTCAGGCATACCACGACGGACTTACGGGCCTGCTTAACCACCTGACATTCCAGGAAAAATTGCGGGAGAGCGTGGATAAGAAGAACAAAGGCGAGATACAGTGCGTGTCATTATGCGTTCTGGACATAGATTTTTTCAAGAAGTTCAATGACAGCTTCGGCCACGAAGAAGGCGACAGGGTCCTGAAAAAGATGGCAGGCATGCTCTCGGAGTTCGAGAAAAACAACGAAAACACCTACTGCGCCAGGTACGGCGGCGAGGAATTCGTCTTTGTCCTGGAGAACTACGACATATACGCGGCGATAAAGATAGCGGACGAGATAAGGGCATATTCGGAGAAAAATCTGAAGGGCGGAAACGACCAGGAAAAGCGCCCGATAAACCTAAGCATAGGCGTGACAAGCTACCCGGAATTCGCCAGGGACCCGAGGGAACTGTTTAAGAACGCGGACGAAGCGCTATATCTGGCGAAAGAGGAAGGCAGAAACCGGGTTAAGTCCACGTTGGATGTGAAGAAGATAGACAGAAGGAAAAGGTAGGTATTCTGATGTTTGGTTCGTGTAGTCGCGGGCCTACGTCCCACCGGCCCGCGCCTAGATAAGGATTGGATACACGCAATCCACATGATTGCCCACACAACCGATTTATAAACCAACATCCTGTAGAGCGGCTGCTTGCTGCCGCTCATCGTCGGTCTTTAAATCCCGCAACGTTACACAATCCAATACCAGCTATTTAAACCCCACCGTGAGAGGCAGCAAGCAGCCTCTCTACGCGAACCAATACCGGCTGTCTAAACCCCGCAAAAAAATCACTTTTAAACAACCGCCTTGACAAAACATTGCGCAGGGATGTACAATTGTACATATAAAATTTCCAAGGGGTGCAACGATGAAAAAAATGTTTCTTTCATTGTTTTTTGTCTGCCTGTGTTCCGTCATTTTTTCCATACCGCAGGGTATGCTGGCATCCGATTCCAACCTGTGCATCTGGGGGATAAACTACTCTTTCGGGCCGGTGAACGGCAAGAATTGTTTCGGCGCTTTTTTTATAGAGGACTTCGGGGCCGACAGGTCCAAGAGTTATATAGCTCCCGGACTGGAACTTGTTATAGGGGGATGGGATTATTTTATTCTGACTGCGGACGTTTATTATTTTATCAATCCGGGTAATTCCTCTTCTGTGTTATACCCTATAAAGTTTGGCATTGGCGCCGTGAATGCCGGCATCGACGTACAAAACGACAGCAATAAGGACGAGCCATGGTATGCCTTTACCGGCTTTACTCTTTCCGCGGGAGTGCTTGATTTCGCGGCTCAAACATCCAGGGATGGCAAGTCGTATTTCTGCCCTTACTTGGACGCCGTGCTTGACGGGACATTCACAGGAAGACTGAACCCCAGGCTCGAAGTATCGCCGGCATTCACGTTTCTGGACAAACCGGACACGGGTAGTGGCGGGGGATCGACCTATTATTACTACTATTAACTGTCGAAAGATTATTGTTGTGTAGTATGATCGTGTAGTCGCGGGCCTACGTTCCATCGGCCCGCGCCTAGATGAGGAACTGATACACGCAAACCATACGATTGTTCACACAACTGATTAAACCTCAACATCCTGTAGAGCGGCTGCTTGCCGCCGCTCATCGTTGGCCTTTAAATCCCACAACGCGCCCCGGTGAACCGTAGAGGGCGCGACTACACGAACTAAATCCGACTGTTTAAATCCTGCATTAGAGAGGCAGCAAGCAGCCTCTCTACGCGATCCGAAAAATTCTAAAAGACCTCAACATCCTGTAGAGCGGCCGCTTGCTGCC
>PMTB01000076.1:0-820 GCA_003167475.1 candidate division FCPU426 bacterium
ATGGCGAACGCGGTCAGAGCCCTGCAAACAACGCCGCAGTTGATAGTGGTGGACGGCATATCCAGGCCCCCGGTTGACGGCATGGAAATTGAGACCGTCATAGACGGGGACGCGAGGTCGTTGTCGATCGCGGCGGCTTCCATACTCGCTAAAGTGCACAGGGACAGGATTATGAGGAATTACGGGGTAATGTACCCGCAATACGGGTTTGAAAAACACAAAGGATACGGCACGGCCGTCCATATAAAAGCGCTTGACAAGTACGGGGTCTGTCCCATACACAGGCTGAGCTACAAACCTGTGGCTGAGGTTGTCAGGAAACACGCGGCCCAAAGGCCGGAGCGCTCATAAGCTGGGGGNNGTAAAAATGCAGGGTGGTTTTAAGAACAAAAGGGACAAAGGCGGTTTTTACGAGGATTCCGTGGTTGAGCTGCTTAAAAAAAACGGGTTAAAGATACTTGAGCGCAATTATTTCGCGAAGTTCGGCGAAGTGGATATTATAGCGGAAGACGTGAAAAAACGCGTCCTGGCTTTTGTGGAAGTTAAGGCAAGGGAAAGTTCCTGCGGCGTGCACCCGTTCGAGGCGGTTGATGAAAGAAAACAAAAAAAAATAATCCTGGCCGCGAAGGAATACATGATGGCGCATAATATCCAGGCGCATTTCATCCGCTTTGACGTGGCCGGTGTCATACTTACCGGCTCAAAGATAGACTCCATAGAGGTCCTGGAGGACGCCTTTCAAGCGGGATAGCGAAGCCATGTACCCGAGCATCAGCGAGTGGTACATGGGCATGGGTTTAAAGTTGTTGGGCGCGAATAT
>PMTB01000076.1:843-3450 GCA_003167475.1 candidate division FCPU426 bacterium
CGCAAAGGTCTGAGTCAAAATTTTGTCAGCGCCAGGCACGATAAATAATTACATGGATTTATAGGGTTTTCCGGTGTGTTGAATATGGTATAATGATGCATTAAACTTTTTGGAGAAAAAATGGCTGACATACAGATCGTGGTAGCTGCGGCGAACTTTGCCCACTCGTTTCCCTTACAGATGTTATCGTATATGCAGGCTGCCTTGAAACCAGGGCAGTCGATCATACAGTGCTCGACTACGGGCATGGCCGACAGCGAGCGGGACAGGCTGGAAAAGATACTTGACAAATCAGCCCCGGCCGCCCTTATCGGAGTGGCTGTTAAACCGGACGCGGCAACCATAGACAAATACATCAAAGCCGGGGCGCCGGTTGTCCTTATTGACGAAGAAATAAACGGGGCTTCCACGGTGACCACGGATAATTATGCCGGCGGTTATTTGGCCGGGGAATACCTTGCCAAATTGGGGAGAAAAAAAATTGCCGCCGTTTCCGGCAGGATGCACGTGGAAGGCGGATATAACGCGATGATGCGCATCTCCGGCATGGTCAGGGCGCTCGCTGAGAACGGGCTGACGCTCCCTGAAGGCGGCCTGATTGAGGTTGTCAGCTATTCATATAATGACGGCGTGGAAGCCATGGCCAGGTTTCTGGATGAAAAAAGGGGCATTGACGCCGTCTTTTGCGCGGCGGGCGACATGTGCGCTTTGGGCATGCTTAAAACCGCCAGGGAACGCGGGGTAAAAATACCCGAGGATATTGCTTTAATAGGTTATGACGACGCGGACGCAGCCAGGACGTCAAAGCCGGCGCTGACAACCATAAAACAGCCGCTGGAAAAGATGGCGATTGCTGCCCTGGAAATGGCGGTCAACGAAAGGACGGAAGTTTTAATGAAACCGAAGAAAATGGTATTTAATCCCGAACTTATAAAAAGGGCATCTGCTTAAAACCCGGCCGCCTTAAAGGAGAATTCTTATGGCTCATATAGTTGTGATAAAGAAATGCGCGGTTTATGAACTCGATGAAATTATACGCATTCTTGAGTCCGGCCTTGAGGCGCTCGGCGGGCTTGACCATTTTGTAAAACCCAATGAGAAAGTGCTGCTTAAGGTCAACTGTCTTTTTCCAAGCGAGCCTGAAAAAGCCGTGATAACCCACCCTGTATTTTTGCAGGCGGTTATCAGGGTGTTAAAGACAATAACCGGAGATATCATTGTAGGGGATTCCCCGGGTTTTGGGAACTTTGCGGGCAGCAACAAGACAGGGTACAAGCAGGTGGCCGCCGCGGAGAATGTGAAACTGGTGGATTTTACCGAGGACGGGGAAATACGCAACGAAAACGGCATATCATATAAATCATTCAAGGTCACCAATTTCGTAAACACGGTGGATAAAGTGATAAACCTGCCGAAATTAAAGACCCACGGCCTGATGTATATGACCTTAGCCGTTAAAAACATGCTCGGCACAGTGGCCGGCACCGGCAAACCCTCTTATCATATGAGGGCAGGCAGGGACAAACTCCTTTTTGCCCAGATGCTTGTGGACCTTTATATGGCAAAACCGCCCGTGCTGAACATCATGGACGGTATCATCGGAATGGAAGGGAACGGGCCTGGCGGCGGAGACCCGGTAAAGACCGGTGTTATTGTAATGGGGGAGAACGGCTTTGCAGTCGACCATGTGGTCCCGCAGATAGTGGGAATAAACCCGGACAGGGTTTACACGAACATCGTTTATAAAAAGAATATTTTGAAAGGCGCCCCTATTGAAGTGGAGATAAAGGGCGAAAAAATAGCGGATGTGTTTTATAAGGGTTTTAAACCCGTGGCCGATTCGGATGAAGGCGGTAAGATGAACAAAGGGATGTTCGGGTTTATTTCCAATGTCGCCAAGGACCTTATAACCCCAAAACAGGTATACCTGAAAAAACTGTGCACGGCATGCCTTTCCTGCGTGAAAGCCTGCCCGGTGGACGCGCTCGTCTATGATAAAAAGAAAAAGCGGATAATCTGCGATTATGACAAATGCATCAGGTGCTTCATCTGCCAGGAAATATGCCCTGAAAAGGCCATAGTCATACAGGAACCCTTTCTGGGAATGCTGCTTAGTAAAAAAGGCAAAAAAAAATAACACCATGATACCGGAGGGCGATTATATTATGAAATTCAGGAACATACTTTTGATTGCCGTGTTAACGGCATTTACATCCGGGCTTTACGCGGCAGCCGCCCTTGAGGCCACCGCTGAAACCGATAAGACCACGGGGAACCTCGGGGACGTGATAAGATATACGCTTACCGTAAGAAGGGCAGGGGACATGTCACAGCCGCCTTCCATAGTGCTGCCTTCTTTTGAGGGCTTCAGGGTCGGCGGATCGTACACCAACAGCATGATGAACTTCATTAACGGAGCCGCATCGGCGCAAAACCAGCAGATCGTGGACCTGATAGCAGTTAAAAGCGGGGAAGTGGTGATAGAACCTGCCAAGATTAGGTTCATGAACCCCGCGACAAAAAAATACGAGAACATGCAGACCAAGGCGATAACCATAACCATAGGGCAGGGCAGGCGCAAGTCGGCCGCGGCGGCTCCCGTGGAAA
>PMTB01000095.1 GCA_003167475.1 candidate division FCPU426 bacterium
GGCACAATGATAAGCACATGCTGCATGAACTCAACCCGTATAAAAAACAGCAGTATAAGATAAGGCCAGACAAAAGCGGCCAATAAATCCTTGCCGGATAAAACAAAGTCCCGTTTTTTAAGGGATAAAGACCGGAGTGTTTTCCATGTATAGTAAACGAGCGCGGAAAAACAAAGCGAGGCCGGCAGAGGGCCCATGCCTGTTGTAAAAAGATATGATATGAAAGAAAGGTTGGGGAACACGCTATGCCCGACGCTCATATACCCGGAAACGGACCCGAATAATGTGGAAATTATCAGGGGCGTACGCCGGATTACAGGCAGGAACGATATGAAGAAAAGGGCAAAGCTCAAAGTTGCCGCGCCAAAGAAGTTTTTTTTATTCGTTCCGTAATAAGTTGAAACCGCAAGAACAAGAGGCACAGCGAGCAAAGCCGCGTTGTATTTGAAAAACACCGCGATAATGCTTAAGGCAAAAGAGGCGAAAACATTGAAAAATGAAGGTTTTTTCAGCGTTTTTAGTATGAATACCAGGGCGAGCGTGGTAAATAATACCATGCCGGGGTCGGGTTTTATAAGCCAGGAGTGGTCAATGTGCGCGTAAGAAAAAGCAAGCAGCACAGCCGCGGCAAGCCCGGCATAAACATTTTCAAGCAAAAGCCCAAGCCAGAAAAGAGCCGCAATCGCCGCGATTGAGATAGCCACTGAAAAAACGCGGTCAATAACGTAAAGGTCCTTGGGTTCGAGGTCCTTAATATCGGAAGGAAGCTTGTTTTTAAACCCAAATGCATTGGTTTTTACATACACCCAGTCAATGAAGGTGTAAGCATAAACCGAGTATATAGGGTAAAGATAAAAATGAGGGTCAAGCCGGTTAAACCGCACATTTTCCAGACCGGCATTGGTAATGGCGTACTCATCAGGGTGAAAAACAAAAGGTGTGCCGTAAGTTATCATAGGAGAGCGCATAAAAAAGGCACACAGGCAGATGAGGAGAAGGGAAAAGGTGATAACTGTTGTTTTTAATGAGGGAATAAGAGGTTTCATATTTGGCTGTAAAATATTGAATAGAGGTGGATTTTAGTTGATTTCAATTTTAAATATATATGTTCCACATGCCCTCCGGGCGTATAGTTGATTTAATTCAGTAAATATTATCATAGTTGGAGGGGATTTAAAACAATAAATATTGACTTTTACCCTGCCTTTAAGTTAAAATATGAAATACCTTTTAAAACACAGGAGGTTTTATGCGTTTCAGTATAAAATACATTGTCTCAATCCTAATATTTTGTTTTCTGGTGACGGGTTTGTTTGCCGCCAGCAGCAAGAAAAGCGAGAAAGCCGCCGCGCCTGCCACCGAAGAGAACGGTAACAGGGGGCCTGTGACTTTGGGCGTTGTGAAGGGCCCGGGAACCGAAGCCAATATTTTTGACGATAACAGCCTCATTTACACTCCCGTGCCGACGGTCACTCCGGTATTCACCATCAAGACGCCTGAAAAGGAAGCCTGGAGACTTTTGACGGACACCAAATCCATGCTGAACAGGTGCCAGAAGTACACCAAAATATACAACAACACTTTCAGGAAAGATTTCATGGAAAGTTATAACGATATGGGCGACGTCGTGGGCAGGATACACACCGAAGCTCTTTTGGACAAGCGGGATCAGGTTGAGATGGATTGGGAAAACCAGGTGGACAAGGCGGAGCACAGCCTCGCCCTCGCCGAAGAATGGGCCAATGAGTTCAATGATGATTACAAGAGCATGGTGAAGAACCAGTCGCGTGTGCAGGAACTCCTGAAAAAGTTCAGTCCGAAGATACAGCGCACGGACGAGGTGGAGCTCAAGTACAAGCATAATGACGAGGAAATGTTCTACACCAAAAAAGATATAGACAAATTCAACGAGCTTTTTAAAACCTATGTCATAAAGTACCAGGAAATGGTAAAGACAAAAGAAGACAAGGTGAACAAGCTCCTTAACGACCATTACGAACTTTATAAGCCTTAGGCATGCTTAAACCGATAAAAAATATTCTCGTAATAAAGCTCCGGGACATAGGCGATATAGTGCTGTCCACCCCGGTGCTCAAGGTGCTGGACCATAACTGCGCCAACCCTATGATAATCTACGTCGTTAAAAAAGAGTACGAGAACTTCAAATACCTGCTGCCGTACGTCCGCGAGGTCGTCACCTACGACAAAAAAGACCCCATTGACCTCATCCGCCTTATATTAAAGCTGCGTAAATACGATTTTGACCTTTGCGTCAACCTCCATGCCACATTCAGGAGCGCCATGATAGCCCTGCTTTCAGGCGCAAAATTCAGGCTGGTGCACAACCACAGCGGCAGGGATTATTTCACCTCGGTGCCGCTTGGTATTGTGGAGGCGCAAAAGAGCATAATAGAGCGCGACTTGGACACCTTAAACCCGCTTAAACTCCTGCCCATTACCGAAGAGATGAAAAAAACAGAACTTATCCTTAATGAGGAATATACAAGGTATATAGACGACGAAGAGGTCTGGCTTACAGTGGGATTGGGCATAGGCGCGAAACGCGACAATAAGATGTGGATGAAGGAAGGTTTTATAGAGGCGGGCAGACGCCTGGCCGCGGACGGATATAAGATAGCGGTCTTTTGTTCAAAGGATGAAAAGGGAATAGGCGAGACAGTGGTGGCCGGCATAGGGGACAAGGCAAAGCTCTATTGCGGCCTGGATTTTTTAAGGCTGGCATTTTTTCTCAATAAGCTGAGGCTGTTTATAGGTAATGATTCGGGACTGCGCCACATGGCGGCCGCATTGGGAATAAAAACCCTAACGCTCTTCGGGCCTGAAAACCCGGTCGAGTGGCACCCATATAAGGAAGAGGACGGGCACTTCAAGATATCGCATTTACAGGATGTGGCGAAGACAGGCGTTGACGTAAATTCAAAGAAATTCAGGACAAAGTCAATGCTGCCCATGGAAATGATAACAGAGGAAGAGGTATATGACGCCGCGTTCAGGCTGCTGAAACAGAAGAAATAATAATCAATAACATCCGCTCGCGTACATCTTCAATCCAGCCCCCGTGCCCGACCAACCCGTTGCGTTGGAAGGAAGACCTGAGGTATATGAAAAGCTCAAGACCTTCGAGTATGGGCCGTCCACAGCGCTTAGTCCGACTCCGGCAGAATATAAAGCCATCCAGTAATTGCCGCCGGAAGTAATGGACAGCGGTGTAACTGTGACTGAATTCCATCCCGATACCGGGGTTTGCTTAAGGGTTTCAACAAGAAGCATTCCGGGACTTCCGGCATTGTCCGCGTACACTCCCATGGCTATAAAACCCGTGGATCCGTTCAACTTTGAGGTCAGCGAGGTAAGTGTGGCGTTGTTTGAAGCTGTGAATGAAACTGCCGCGACCATACCATTTGAAATATTGTCATTGTCGTTATTCAGGGAGTCTCCTGCAAGAATACCGCAAACCGTCGGAACAGGAGTAGCCGTGGGACCCGCCGGGGATGACGGGTTGTTTTTGGCGCAACCGGGCGCCAATGATACTGCCGCGGCAACAAGGGCACACACTGTGATGGGGATGATCGATTTCATTTGAACCTCCTGAAGTTTTATATCCTACTGTCTTGGTAGTATTATAGCATGCGTTTTATGTTTGTCAAGCGTGACTGTGGAAAAACGGGAGAGATTGTTAAAAAATTCACAAGAACTGCGAAACATAATAGGCCTTTATTATTTGGATTTTCACAAGCTTGAAAATCGCAAGCAAGACCTCTAATGCAATTTTCAAGCTTTAAAAAAACGTTGACAAATTTTACCGTTATAATATAATTGAGCGGATATTTAAGCACGTTCTATTAAAACGTTGCTAAATCTAACTAACGGAGGTACGGATATGGTAAAAGTAGGTATTAACGGTTTCGGACGCATCGGCAGAAACGTTCTCAAAGCTCTGCTTGCAAAGAAGAACAGCCAGATAGAAGTAGTGGCAGTAAACGACATCACGGACGCGAAGACGCTTGCGCATCTATTCAAGTATGACTCGGTGCAGGGGATTTTCGCCGGAGATTGCCACGCTGATGGCGATGACGTAGTAATCAACGGAAAAAAGATCAAGATCTTCAAGGAAAAAGACCCCGCAGCCATCAAGTGGAGCTCTATGGGCATCGAGATGGTCATAGAATCAACGGGTTTCTTCACTGATAAGGAAAAAGCCGTCCTTCACATGACAGGCGGCGGAGTTAAAAAGGTCATAATCTCAGCGCCGGCAAAGGGCGAGGATAAGACCTTTGTCATGGGCGTTAACGAGAAAGAATACGACCCCAAAGCCCATCACATCGTCTCAAACGCTTCCTGCACGACCAACTGCCTTGCTCCTTTCACAAAGGTGCTCCATGAGAAGATCGGTATCGTCAAGGGACTTATGACGACCATCCACTCATATACGAACGACCAGAAGATCCTCGACCAGCCGCATAAAGACCTGAGAAGGTCAAGGGCAGCCGCGTTATCAATGATCCCGACATCCACAGGCGCGGCGAAAGCCATCGGACTTGTTATGCCTGAGATGAAAGGCAAGCTCAACGGATATTCCATGCGCGTCCCGACACCGAACGTATCGGCTGTTGACGTGGTTTTTGAAATGAAGAAAGAAGTCACCAAAGAGGAGATCAACGCTGTATTGAAAACAGCCGCCGAAGGCGAACTCAAAGGCATCCTTTCATTCACCGACCTCCAGCTGGTCTCGCATGATTTCCTGAACGACTCAAGCTCGTCCACTATAGACTCTGAAATGACATACGTCGTGGGCAACATGGTAAAGATCCTTTCATGGTACGACAATGAATGGGGTTATTCCTGCAGGGTAGTTGATCTGGCTGATTACATGGTTAGCAAAGGACTATAAAATTCAGATAAGAAGTTCTGAGTTTTAAGTTTTGAGATACATATAACCGTGGGCGTTGCTTTTTGCAACGCCCACGGGATTTACAAATGAAATCATAATATAGGAGGATAGCAATGGCAAAGTTATCAATTGAAGACCTCGCGGGCGATATAAAGGGCAAAAGAGTGCTTATGCGCGTTGATTTTAACGTGCCTTTGGACACTAACAGGGTAATTACTTCGGACAAAAGGATAAGCGCTTCTCTTCCTTCGATAAAGTACATTCTTGAAAAAGGCGGAAGGCTCATTCTTATGTCGCACCTTGGAAGGCCGAAGGGAAAAAAGGCCCCCGAGTTCTCCCTTGATGTCGTTGCCGTAAAGCTCTCCGAACTGCTCGGCAAGCCCGTTAAATTTGCCAAAGACTGCATCGGCGATGAAGTTAAAAAAATGGCCGATTCGCTCAAGGACGGCGAAGTAATGTTGCTTGAGAACCTGAGGTTTTACGCGGAAGAAGAGGGCAATGACCCGGAATTCTCAAAGAAACTCGCCTCACTCGGCGACATATATGTAAACGACGCCTTTGGGACCGCCCACAGGGCGCACGCTTCCACGGCCGGCGTATGCAAGTACATTAAGAAATGCGCGGCCGGGTTCCTGATGGAAAAAGAACTTAAGTTCCTCGGCCAGCTGCTTACCAACCCCGGCAAGCCGTTCATAGCCATACTCGGCGGCGCCAAAGTAAGCGACAAGATAATGGTCATAGAAAACCTGCTTAATATCGTGGACGGCATCATCATCGGCGGCGGTATGGCTTACACATTCCTCAAGGCAAAGGGCCGCGAGATAGGCGATTCGTTATGCGAAAAAGACAAGATAG
>PMTB01000193.1 GCA_003167475.1 candidate division FCPU426 bacterium
ATAACAGGCACCTCGCCGGACGGTTTCCTCGTGGAAATGATAGAGTACGTCAAGCACCCGTGGTTCATAGCGGTACAGTTCCACCCGGAATTCAAGTCCAAAGCCAGCGCGCCGCACCCGCTTTTCAGGGATTTCATAAAGGCGTCGATGAAAAAGAAGAAAGGCAAATAAATGGCCGATGAAAAAACAAGCAGGGAGATGCAGGAGGACCTTTTAAAGTTCGCGAAGGCCAAGTACCTCAATGCCCAGGAAAAATACAACGCCATACAGGAACTCGCGAAAAAGTACGATATGCCGCTCGATGTCATGATCAAAAAAATAGTCATGGAGTGGATGACCGAGGATAAGAACGATAAATTCAAAAATGCGGGGAAAAATGCGCCTTTCAAAAAAATACTCTGATATAACAGGGAATGGGCTGTTCCTGATAGCGGGGCCGTGCGTGATAGAGAATGAGAAGATGGCTTTTGAAACGGCGGAGAAACTCATTGAGATAACAAACAGGCTCGGTATACCGTTTGTTTTTAAGGCGTCATATGATAAGGCAAACCGCAGTTCTATAGGAAGTTACCGCGGCCCGGGCATTAAAAAAGGCCTGGCGCTCATGGCGAAGATAAGGAAGACGCTGAATGTCCCGGTTGTCACAGATGTCCACGAAACAAAGGACGTAATAGAGACGGCGAAAGCCGTAGATATACTGCAGATCCCGGCGTTTTTATGCAGGCAGACGGACCTGGTAGTGGCAGCGGCTAAAACCGGAAAAATAGTTAATATAAAGAAAGGGCAGTTTTTATCGCCATTCGAAATGGACAACATCATAAAGAAAGCCACATCCGCCGGGAACAAAGAGATCATGCTCACCGAAAGAGGTTTTTCTTTTGGTTACAACAATCTCGTTGTAGACATGAAGTCCATAGCATACATGAAAAGCACAGGCTATCCGGTCATCATTGACGCCACGCACGCGGTACAGCGCCCAGGAGGGGCCGGCGACAGAAGCGGCGGCGACAGGGAATACATAGAAACGATAGCAAGAGCCAGCGTAGCCGCAGGAGCCGCGGGGGTCTTCATGGAAGTCCATCCAAACCCGGCAAAGGCGTTGTCAGACAAAGATTCACAATACGCGCTGGATAAGGTAGAGCCGGTCTTAAGGAAGTTAAAGCAGATCTACGGCCTGGTGAACGGATAAATATTTTTTATGGATGCGTAGAGAGGCTGCTTGCTGCCTCTCTGACGCGGGCCTTAAGAACGCAGAACCGTTATTGAAAGCCAAGGTGAGCGGCAGCAAGCGGCCGCTCTACGGTGGTTGTAAAAATTTATTTAACACAAAAACTGAGGGATTTTTATGTCGCTATTCCAAAACAAATACCGGGTTGAACCCGCGCATCTGAAAGACTATCATTATTCCTCCGAAGGGGAATACTATGTCACTATATGTACGGAAAACAAACGGAATTTATTCGGATGTGTAGAAAGTAAGCAGATGGTACTTAACCCTGCCGGCACTGCCGTAGCGGAATGCTGGACGCGTCTTACGGAAGATTTTAAGAACATCTCCCTCGGTGATTTTGTGGTGATGCCTGACCACATGCATGGGATAATCAGGATAAACAAAAAGTTAGTTAAAACCCTGCATGACATGATCCGGGTTTTCAAATCAAAATCCGGAATACAGATAAACAAGATAAGCGGAACACCGGGATTAAAGCCATGGCAGAGCGGGTTTTATGACCGGATAATCAGGGGTGAGATAGAGTATTTCTTTGTGACCGAGTATATTTTAAACAACCCTATTGTGTATGAACTGGGCAAAGAAGCAAAAGAGTGGTATGAATTGTTTGAAGAACGGAACAGCCTTAATAATAAAGTTGATAACGCGTAGAGCGGCTGCTTGCTGCCGCTCAGACGCAGGCCTTAAGTACGCAGGGTTTGCAGGGCAGGAAACGTTAATTAAAGCCAGAGTGAGCGGCAGCAAGCAGCCGCTCTACAAAAACGGATTATGATGAGGTCATAAAAGGTTGAAAACGCGTAGAGAGGCTGCTTGCTGCCTCTCTGACGTTGGCTTTAAGTTTGCGGGGTTTAAAAGGCAGGAATCGTTATTCCAAAGCCAGAGTGAGCGGCAGCAAGCAGCCGCTCTACGAAAGCCTATATATCATTGATGTTTTATTAAAAAAGTGGTTTTAAAATCCTCCTTTTCCTTATTGCCTTAACCCGCTTTATCTGTTATATTCATAGGGTACAAAAAACACCAAAAACAAGGAGTTTTTATGACCGTACAAGAGAAATACACCGCTTTTATAGACGGCGCTTCCTCCGGCAACCCCGGGCATGCCGGGATTGGCGTGGTAATATATAGGGGAAAAGACCAGGTTTTGGTCGAATCCAAGTATATCGGAGAGGCTACCAATAACGTGGCCGAATATACCGCTTTGACCCACCTTTTAGACATGGCAAAGAAGCATAAGATCAAGGACCTTAACATATTTTCCGACAGCGAACTCATGGTTAAGCAGATGTCCGGCGAATACAAGGTCCGCGATGAAAAGCTTAAGGAGTTTGTCAAGCTTGCGTTGACTTATAAAAAGGACATCGAGTTCGAAGTGACCCATATCCCCCGCGAGAAGAACAAAGAAGCGGACAAGCTTTCCAAGGAAGGCTCTAAAAGGGGAGGCAATATCAGAAATGTATGAGTTCCTTGCGCTGCTTTTTACCGTAGTCCTCGGCATGGCTGTGTACGGCATGATAAAGTTCGGCTTCAATATAATTTTTTTGTATATCCTTTTATTTTCCCTCGTTTTGGTCATCTGGTCCGTGGCTGTCATACGCGAGGAATGGAAGAAAAAAGATGACGGCCCGGTACGGTAATATAGCCCGTTCATTTGAGAACGCGGGTTTTCAGATATGGGATATCTTTGAGGAAACTTCCACGACCACGACAATAACCTTTGAGGACAACCGTGTTGATAAAATCATGCCCGGGATAGATTTTGGCGTGGGACTGCGCGGCATAAAGGATTTTAAGACAATATACGGCTATACGAACGACACCTCGACGCTGGAAAAAATAGCGGAAAATATCTGCGGCGCGGCGAAAGCCGGCAAAGAAGTTGTTTTTAATGAACACAAACCCGCGGTTGCGCATGTCGTGAAAATTCAGCACGACGCGGTCGCCATGCAAACGAAGATAGATCTTTTAAAGGAGATCAATGACAGAGTGCGTTCGAAGAGCCCGCTCATAAAACAGGTGACCATAAATTATTCCGAAAAAAAACAGCAGGTCGCCATATATAACGACAAGAAAGAACTCTCCCGCGAGGACCGCGTTTACACCAACTGCGCCATCATGGTCATAGCCCAGAAGGGCGGCCGCATAGAAACTGGTTATAATGTCCTGGCTTCGCGCAGGGGTTACGAGGTTTTTGAGTTTGAGGATATTTTCCAGAAAGCCGGCGCGGCCGCAAACCTGGCTTTGAGGCTGCTCGACGCGGATA
>PMTB01000112.1 GCA_003167475.1 candidate division FCPU426 bacterium
TCCTGCCATCGCTTCCCGCACATATGAATGAATGACCGCGTAATGCGCCGGAACATATATTCCGCCGAATTTTTTCACCGCCGACATGCCGTATACATGGTCGTCCTCATTAATTGTACCGCCGACGGCGCAGAGGCTGTTGTGGCAGTTTGTCAGGACATAAGGGACGGGAAATTGTTTTAATCCGCAGGCCTTCACATTCTGTATAATGCCGACGTAGGTAATATCGTGGGACGCCAGCGCGTCGAATTTGAGATTAAGTTCATCATTGTTTTTGTTTTTATTATGGGCTGTCAGGATTCCGTACGTAATGGTATTTTTCCTGCTTTCCATGGGATCCAATTCGCTTTTGGATACTGGTTTCAAACCACCGGTAACAAGGATTTTATTCAGCGCGTCCGCAAACAAACCCTCCGCCTCTAAGAGTTCATTGTTATTGATCAAATAACAGCCTTTTTTAATCAGATCAATCATAGGTTATTACTCCTCGGAATTTATCAATTTCTGTATGCCAGTCATTATTTTTTATCATTATAATATGCTAATTTTTGATCTTTGTCAAAAGTTTATAATGCAATTATCCATAATGTAAATTATACGCAATAAGGTTTTCGCAAGAAGAGCGAGATTGGATAATTTCGTATAATGTATATTATACAAAACTTAATAATTTATGTTAAACACCTGCACACTGCCGGCTCTGTCTGTAACATAAATCCAGCCGGTAATGCTGTCCACGGCCACTCCCCAGGGGGAATAAAACTTTCCCGCTCCCGGGGGGGAGGGCCACGCACCGGATCCCCACTGTGTAATATAATTGTAGCTCATGCTAAAAACTTCTACGCGGTAGTTGCCCTGGTCAACAACATAAATCTTGCCCCTTGTATCGTCCACCCATATACCTACCGGCCCGCTGAATTGGCCGTTGCCGCTTCCGCCGCCCCCGAACTGCGTCTGGTAATTTCCGTCAAGGTCAAACACCTGCACCACGTTGTCGCCGTTGTCCGCTATATATACTTTGGAGTCAGGAACATCCACAAAAATGTTATGCGGGCCGTTAAATGACGCGGGTTTGGTTGCCTCCGGGCCCGTCCCCCATATGGCAGTGCAGGTAATTCCGTCAGGTGAGAAAACCTGAATGCGGTTATTTCCCGTATCCGCTACGTAAACTTTGTTGTGCACTCCGTCCACAGCCACGCTTGAGGGGTAAGAAAACTGTGCGGGTATATACATGCTGTTGCCCGAGCCCCCTGTTCCCCACTGGGTTATGGTATTACCGTTCAGGTCATATGACTGAATCTGGTTGTTATCACGGTTGGCAACGTATAACACGCCGTGAATTGAGTCAAGGGCCAATCCTGCGCCGTAGCTGCCGATACTTATATTATACCCCCACCTGACCAGCTCCGCAGTACAGTTACCGCTGTTTGTGCTTATTTTTATTACGCTACTACCTCCCATCAGGTAAGCGCTGCCGTTAATGTCGGCCGCGATGCCGTATACCGGCGACTGGTAATCCGCCGACATGGTTATATAAACCGCCTGGGGAGGCAGAGTAGGCGTGGCTGTCGGCGTCACGGTTGGCGTGCTTGTCATGGTCCAATTGTTGGCTATTGCTGTCTGCGCTATGGATGTCAGCGTCTGTCCTACTGTTAAAGTTTCATTGGGTGTATCAGTGCCTGTAAATGTCGGCGTCACGGTTGCAGTCACGGTATGAGTCCATATGGCTGCCACCGTGGTCTGCTGCATAGCCACAAGTGTCCCGATTGCCTGGGCTGTCTGTGTGGCATTAGGCGACGGCGTTACGGTCCACCCGCTTGCCTGTGCTGTTTCCTGCTGAGCCACCAGCGTGCCTATAGCAGCGGCCGTCTGCGTCGCGTTTGGCGACTCAGTAAACGTAGCCGTACAAGTAACTGTCGGCGTGGCTGTTCTTGTCCATCCTGCCGCCGCCGCTGTCGCCTGCTGGGCTATTTGAGTATCCACGGCAATCACGGTCTGCACTACGTTTACCGTAGGCTGCGGAGTCGGCGCCGCCGGATTATTTGTTTTACTGCAGCTTAGGCATATTAATAAAAATAACACGGGTATGGCTATGAATTTCTTTTTCATTTTATGCGCTCCCCAGTATACAGTTATTTAAAACAAATACTTTTCATCCTATCATTTACAACCATTATTTTATTCAATTTTTTAACTTCTGTCAAATCTTTTAATGCATTGGGTTCATGAAATTTACATTATACGGAATTTGATTATACGTGTGTGAAAATCAAGCGTTCTTAAAGAGCAATATTCATTAATTTGATTGTTTTTTGTTTTGTATATTACTGCCGCACCGGGTCACGCCAGGACAAACTGGATCAAGCCCTCTCCGGCTGAAAAAACAGAATGTTAATACGTCCTCGCGAAGCGGAAGCCGCCGATGACAGTGTCTGAGCCATAGTAGCCCCCCGTGTTAGATAATTATCGGAGTTCTCCTCTTTCCGTAAAATGTATGAAATAGGATTTCGGGTATCGTATACTGATTTTTAAATTTCCCGTTGTATCACTCAGAAAGTCCAAAAGGCCCTCAAGTTCGTCCATTTCATCGGCTTTATAGGCCACTGCAAAGATACGCATATAAAAAAGCCGGGCTTTTGTGTAGTGTCCGGACCCAAAAAGCTTTACAAGACGATGTTTGAAGGCTTTTGGTGTCATAGTTGCTGCCGTCATTTAGCTTCTACTTTTTCGATTCTGCGCCGGATGCAGCCGGAACCGCTTCTTCGTAACCGAGGGCTTTGCGGATTTCCGCCTTTGATTTCTCATAATCCGCCATAAAATCAATGTTTTCAAACATGTGTTCGGCTATCAATGTGGCCGCGATCCTTCCCGACTCTGAATCACTGCGGTAATGTACCCCGCCGATTATCCTGTTTACGGCAAAAGCCCATCCGCGGTCAAAAATTTCCGCACGCTTCTCCGGTACCATATTTGCCAGTATTATTGCCATAAGGTTTCCGGCCGTAGAGTGTCCGCTGGGGTATGCCGCGTTTGACGGTACTTTTACACATGGCTTTACCCTTGCATCAAAGACGCTGGGCCTGGGCCTTTTCCAGAAGTCTTTCGCCGGCCCTGAAATAACAGATGCGTTGGCAGTTACATTATGAAAAAATTCCGCGGTAACAGGCAGATTTTCCTTTGTGAATTTATCCCCCATTATATCGGAAAACCTGAAAATGCTTATCTCCTGGTCCGCCTTCGCGTATTTAACCATTTCATCCGTTCTGTTTTCCTGAAAACCGAGTATCTCGTCTATTTCTTTTTTTGTTGTGCCTGAGTCCTGTGCCGGCGGCGGCGGTAAAAGCCTGACAAGTTCCAACTCTGCGGCCTTGACATAGATTTTCTCATTGGCCCGCAGTGTGCAGGCAGATAATAATATTACAGCAGCCAAAACAAAAACTATTCTTGATATTTTCTTCATTTTCAAACCTCCTGTAATTTTTATACAAAATAATCAACATATTAATCTTCTGTGATTTTATAACTAATGTGTTAAAAATTTGTTTAGAATAAAATATTTTCCATTTAATATTTATACGGGCGATATGGAGGCGGGCGCGGAATTCGATGTTAAAAGCCATCTGAATATGAAATATATCAGGTTCAAGTTCATATAATTTATATTATACGAACCTGGATTTTTGTAAATAATCCTTTTTGCCAAAATTATTCGCGCGAAAATAAATTTTGTTTAAATTGGGTAAATAAGTTTTTTATGAATCTGGATGTAAATACCGCCTGATTTCCGTTACAAAGACGCGCGTATTTATTGGTTTACCTGTAAATCCGGTATGGGAAATATCTTTCAACAATTCCACGTCTTCCGGCATTACAGAAGCAGTCACAAAAATAATGGGAATATTGAACGTTTCTTTGTCCTGGCGTAATATCCCGGCGGCTTCGGCTTCAAATACTTCGAAACCAGCGGCCTCCAAGATATCTTTTTCCAGCATCAGATTGTTCTTATTATCATCAAATACCGGTCCTTTTTGCTTCATCCAACACCGTCCCCGCGGATACAACCGGCAATGTAAACTTAACCAATGTGCCTTTATTTAAACCCGCGGATTCCACGAAAAGTTTTCCCCCGTGCAGTTCAACCAACTTTTTAGACAGCGGCAAACCAAGTCCCGTCCCTTCGGTTACCCGGGAAAACGGGGTGTCGACGCGGAAAAAACCTTCAAATATTTTATCCATATTTTCAACCGCGATACCCACTCCCGTATCCCATACCGTTACTTCTATATCAGAACCGGTTTTCTTCGCCATCATACCGATTTTACCGCCCTCGGGTGTGAATTTAACCGCGTTTGAAAGCAGGTTGTAAACTATCTCTTTCACCTTGAGTTCATCCGCCTCAATATCCGGCAGATTCACGGCTATTTCAAGTTGCATATGAAGTTTCTTTTTATCCACAGTATCAGCCAGCAGCAGTGAAATATCATTTAACAAATTTTTCATAGGTACGCTGGATAATGCCAGATTCATCTTTCCGGATTCCACTTTTGACATATCAAGTATCTGATTTATCAATAATAACAGGTGCTGTCCGCTTGTTAAAATATTATTAATGTAAATTTTCTGTTTGTCATTCAGCGGCCCGAAAGTTTCGTCGTGTAACACTTCGGAGAAACCGTTAATAGAGTTAAGCGGCGTCCTGAGTTCATGGGACATATTGCCCAAAAAATCGGATTTTGCCCGGGCCGCGCGTTTTAATTCTATTTCTGCGGCAAGGTTTCTTTCACGTGCGCGTATGAGTTCTATGCCATAGGACAGGTCAAAACCCATTTCCGTAAGCAGCGCAATCTCATCTTTGGAAAAAGGGTCCATATCGGCGGAGTAAAGCATCAAGGCCCCCAAAACAACATTACCCGACTGTAAAGGAATGGCTATGGAAGACTCAAAACCGCGTTTTACAGCTTCCGCCCTCCATGGCTTGAAATCAGTGTCATTCAACATGTCCCTGCATATGGTTGTTTTCCCGGTGCGTATGGCTATGCCTGTCGGGCCGCGCCCACGTTCCGAATCCGCCCAGGTTATATTCAGGTTTTCCAGATATCCTTCTTCAAATCCGGCTGAAGCAACCGGATGGACGGTTTTTTTCACGTCATTTTCGGCGAGACCTATCCAGGCCAGTTTATATCCGCATTCTTTGCAGATTATTTCGCATGAACTCTGCAGATAATCGCGCTCTGATTTCGCATGAGTCAAAGCCCGGTTTGACCCGGAAATAGCCCGGAGCACGCGGTTAAATTTGTTTAAATACCCTTCAGAAAGCAGGCTTTGGGTTATATCAACGGAAAATCCTATTATCCCGATTATTTTTCCCTCAGGATCACGGTATGGTATCTTATCTGTTTTGACCCAGACATCGCCATTTTTTGTATGCATAACCTCAACAATGCCTGTTTTGGCCTTGCCGGTGGAAATGACTTCCAGGTCATCCTTAGCGTAAGCGTTGGCCTCTTTTTCCGGAAAGATATAAAATAGGGATTTGCCTTCAAGCTTTTCCTTTTGAATGCCCAATAATTCACAGAAAGCCCTGTTCACCTTAAGGAACTAATTGCCGGCATCCTTATAAAAAATCATGGCCGGCACTGAATCTATTATTGTTTGCAATTCAGACTGACGGGCGTCAGTATACGTCACTCCGGATATTTCGGAAGATGTATTTTCTTTTTCCTGCATGTTTGCCCCCCTCCCGCGCTTAATTTTCTTTCTACATTCATCCCATATCTTCCTCTTCATAAATGTAAAAATTACTGCTGTTATGTTAAAACTTCTATATCTTTTGTGCTGATTTTTTAATCAGCGCGATACAACCGGCAAGGTAAACTTAACCGATGTGCCTTTATTTAAACCCATGGATTCCACGAAAAGTTTTCCCCCGTGCAGTTCAACCAACTTTTTAGACAGCGGCAAACCAAGTCCCGTCCCTTCGGTTACCCGGGAAAACGGGGTGTCGACACGGAAAAAACCTTCAAATATTTTATCCATATTTTCAACCGCGATACCCACTCCCGTATCCCATACCGTTACTTCTATATCCGAGCCGGTTTTCTTCGCCATCATACCGATCTTACCGCCCTCGGGTGTGAATTTAACCGCGTTTGAAAGCAGGTTGTAAACTATCTCTTTTACCTTGAG
>PMTB01000042.1 GCA_003167475.1 candidate division FCPU426 bacterium
GGAAACGTAATTTTTCATGAAGCGTTCCCCCGCGTTGTTCAGGAGGTACCCGCCTTCGCCGCGGCAGCCTTCGGTCAAAAGTATGTACTTTCCGATTATGCCTGTCGGGTGGAACTGTATGAATTCCATGTCCTTGATGGCCACGCCTTCCCAGTAGGGTATGGCAATTCCCAGCCCCGTCGAGACGTGTGCATTCGTTGTCTTGCCGTATATCCTGCCCGAGCCGCCTGTGGCGAATATTACCGCAGACGCCGCGAATGAGATTATCTCGCCCGTGCTTAAGTTTAAAGCCACGACCCCGCGCGCCTGGTTGTCTTCCACAACGAGCTTTGTGACGAAGTATTCCTCATAAAATTTTATTTTCCTCTTCACGCACTGCTGGTAAAGCGCGTGCAGCATGAAGTGCCCGGTCTTGTCGGTCCCGTAGCATGTCCTGGGAAACGCGGCACCGCCAAAGGGCCTCTGCGCTATCTTTCCGTCGCTGGTGCGGGAAAACGGACAGCCCCAGTTCTCTAGTTCATATATGCGCGCAGGCGCCTCGTTTGTCATCACTTCCACCGCGTCCTGGTCCGCTAAAAAGTCGCTTCCCTTCACTGTATCGTACGCGTGCTTGTCCGGGGTGTCGTCAGCCCCGTCCGGGTTGTTCGCGAGAGCCGCGTTGACCCCGCCCTGCGCCGCGCCCGAATGCGACCTCAAAGGATGCACCTTTGTTATAACCGCCACGTCCTTACCCAGGTCGCTCGCCTCAATGGCGGCGCGTAACCCGGCCAGTCCGGCTCCCACTATTACTATGTCGTGATAAATCATTTTATTTGCCCTCCAGTCGTGGAAAGAACTTCCGTCAGGATCATATTTGCCGTGTAGCCCATGAAAACAACCAGCGCTATGGTAAAGACCCAGAATAGCGCCTTGTGCGCCTTTGAAAGGCCCGACAAATCTATGATCAAAAGCCTTAAGCCGTTAAGAAGATGGAAAAATATCACCCCGATCAGCCCTATTTCCAGGACGTGAAAAAACGGGGTCTGCACCTTAGCCAGGGCCGCGTCAAAACTTACGTGCCCGCGCACCGCCGAACCTATAACAAAAGCGTGCATAAGGAAGTAAACCACCAAAAGCACGCCTGTGATCCTGTGAAGCACCCAGGCTGTCATTCCCGTGTTGAAATTAAGGATAAAATCGTCGTAAAGCTTTACGAACACATTTTTTTTGTCCATTATCTATACCCCCAGCATCGCGCTGATGGCCTTAAGCCCCAGCAGTGTGGCAGATATTCCGATGAGCCATAAAGCCGCGCCTGTCACTTTTCTTACGTTTTCCGGAGGGTTGAAATCCACAATCACCGACCATGCCCCGTTAAGTGCGTGGAACACAAGCGAAGGGATGAAAATAAAATAGAACAGTTTGTAAAACCCGGGGTTTGCCGCGAATTTTTCCGCCACCGACGCGAATGTGATCGTTCCTTTTTTGATAAAGTGCAGTATTACGATGTGGGTGCCTAGAAAATACACAAGCAGCAGCGCTGTTACACGCTGGAAAAACCAGTAAATGACGCCTTTAGACCTGACAATGTCCGGCATTTATATACCTCCGTTGGGATGATTTTTTATATGATGTCCAAAAACCTTCATTAATATGACGCAATCTTTTATTGTGCCTGGTGCTGACACAACTTTGACTCAGACCTTTGCGCGATNNTTTATAATACAAGCGCAAAATTCCGAGGCAAAGTTTTGTCAGCGCCAGGCACGACTTAACATAAAAACTTTTCAGACAGTCTATTTTAGATGTAAAAAACCCTTTGTTAAAGTATAGCATACAATTTTCTCCCCTGCTCGTAAAGATCGTTTCCATAAATGTCGTTTATCACAACCGCTGGAAAATCCTTAACTTTTATCCTGCGTATCGCCTCGGGCCCGAGATCTTCGTAGGCTATTACATCGGATTTTACTATGGTTTTTGATATCAGCGCCCCGGCTCCGCCAATCGCGCCAAAATACACGGCCTTGTTGTCCATCATTGCTTTTTTCACTTTTTCATCACGCGCGCCCTTGCCTATCATACCCAGAAGGCCTTTTTCCATCAGCGCCGGCGCGTAAGCGTCCATCCTGCCGCTGGTGGTCGGCCCTGCCGAACCTATTATCTCACCCGGTTTCGGCGGGGTGGGCCCGACGTAATAAATAAACTGTCCCCTGACATCCACGGGCAGTTCTTTTCCCTGCCTGATAAGTTCAATGAGTCTTTTATGCGCGGCGTCCCTGCCGGTCAGCATGGTCCCTGATATCAAAACCCTGTCTCCGGCCCTGAGTTTTTCAATCACACTTTTATCTGTGGGTGCTGTAATGCGGATAACTTTTTCTTCCATATATTTTCCTTCTTTTGTTTCCGTATGGAACGCATATATGCGTTCCATACGCGTTTTATAAAACCCTACAATACTATGATCTTATGCCTTGATGCGTGGCACTGGATATTCACGGCCACCGGGAGCGACGCTATGTGGCACGGATATGTTTCGACATTCACCTGCATGGCCGTTATCCTGCCGCCGAATCCGGCCGGGCCGATGCCTGTCTTATTGATAAGGGTCAGCAGTTCGCTTTCCAACTCATCTTTTTTTCCGTCGGGATTTTTCTTTCCAAAAGGCCTCAGCACGGCTTTTTTCGACAGCAGCGCAGCCTTTTCAAATGTGCCTCCGATTCCAACGCCCACTATTATGGGAGGGCACGGGTTTGGGCCGGCCTTTTGCACTGTTTCAACCACAAATTCCTTCACACCTTCTATTCCCTGTGACGGCTTGAGCATCCTTATCGCGCTCATGTTCTCGCTTCCTCCGCCTTTTGGCGCGACCTCTATAGTCAGGGAATTCCCCGGGACAATCTCGTAATAAATAACAGCCGGGGTATTGTCATTGGTGTTTTTGCGTTCTATCGGGTCCGAGAGGACCGACTTGCGCAGGTATCCTTCCTTATATCCCTGCCTTACCCCTTCGTTTATGGCGTCTTCCAGGCTGCCTCCGACCACATGGACATCCTGGCCAATTTTGACGAATACTATGGTTATCCCCGTGTCCTGGCATATGGGCTTATGTTCGAGCTCGGCTATCTCGGAGTTTTTTTCAAGTATGCTGAAAACTTCCCTGCCCGCGGGCGACTCCTCTTCGCGGGAGAACCTGTGCAGGGCTTTTTTCAGCGCCGGTTCCAGGTAAATATTCGCGTCTATACAAAGCATTTTTACCCCGCTGGTTATCTTAGCGGTGTTTATTATTCTCAGCATTTTTAGCCACGGCCTTTTTTCCTGATATGATCGTAATATATGGATACCAGTTCCTTGTCAAAAAGCGACCTTTTCAGTTTTATAACTTTCAGCTTTACATACCGCATTATTGCCGCGGCCTGCTTTTCGGATATTTCAATGGAATATTCCGAGAACTTTTGTATCACGGCGTCTATCCCGGAATACTTACCTATCACTATCTGGCGTATCAGGCCGACCTCCTCCGGCGGAAAAGCCTCGTATGTTTTGTTGTTTTTAAGTATGGCTGCCACGTGCACGCCGGACTCGTGGGTAAAAATACTGCTGCCAACTATAGGCTTGCCCGGATGGACTTCCCTGCCCGAGGCCTTTTCCACATATTCCGAGGCTGATTTAAGCCTGTTCATGTTCACCCTTGTTTCATAACCCTTTACATATTTCAGAACCATCACAACTTCCTCGAGCGCCGCATTGCCCGCCCTTTCGCCCAGGCCGTTTATGGTCACATTCGCAAAGTCAGCTCCGCCTTCTATTCCGGCTATTATGTTTGCGGTTGCCATACCGAAATCATTGTGCATGTGTACCTCGATGGGTATATTGACGGTGTGCCTGATGGTTTTTATCCTGTCAAAAACCGAACTGGGGGCGAGCACCCCGACAGTGTCGCAGAACCTGAAACGGTCCGCGCCGGCTTCTCTTGCAGCCTGGGCAAACTCAAGCAGGAATACCGCGTCGGCCCTGGACGCATCCTCGGCGCTGGCACATACGTAAAGCCCTCTGCTTTTCGCGTAGTCAACGCATTTCTGCAGGTTGGTAAGCACCCATGCCCGGTTCTTGCCGAGTTTATGCTTGATGTGTATGTCCGAGGAAGGTATGGAAATGGAAACCGCGCTTACCCCGCACTCCAGGGAAGCGTCTATATCCTTTATCACGGCCCTGTTCCACGCCATTATGACGGCCCTTAAATTAAGGCCGACAATTTCTTTGATGGCCCTGAGTTCCTCCCCGCCCATCACGGGTATACCGGCTTCTATCTCGTCCACTCCCAGCTTGTCAAGGACGCGGGCTATCCCTATTTTTTCCTGCAATGAAAATACGACTCCGGCCGTCTCTTCGCCGTCGCGGAGCGTCGTGTCCACTATTTTTATCATCCTGTCCTTGTTTTCATCGCCGGTTCCATACATGGTATATTACGCTCCGTATATGCTTTTTATCCCGCTTTTTACCGATTCCACTGATTTGGAAAGAGCGGTTTTTTCTTCCGCAGAGAGTTCCACTTCTATTATCTTTTCCACGCCATTTTTCCCGAGTATGACAGGCACTCCGCAGTAAACATCCTTTGCCCCGTATTCGCCGTCAAGATAAACAGCGGCCGTAACAACCCTTTTTTCATCCCTGGCGATAGCCTCAGCCATGAGCACGGCTGACGCAGCCGGTGCGTAGAAAGCCGAGCCTGTTTTCAGGAGCGAAACTATCTCTCCCCCGCCTTTTCTTGTGCGGTCTATAAGCGCGTTTATTTTTTCATCCGGCAGCAGTTCCGAGAGCGGTATGCCTGAAACAGACGCGAACCTTTTTACAGGCACCATGTCGTCTCCGTGGCCGCCAAGCACAAGGGCGCTGACGTCTTTCATGGACACGTTCAAAGATTCCGCTATGAAAGCCCTGAACCTTGTCGAGTCAAGCACTCCGGCCATCCCGATAACTTTCTTATTGTTAAACCCTGTGGCTTTGTACATGGCGTAGGCCATGACGTCCAGCGGGTTCGTGACCACTATCACAACCGCTCCGGGAGCGTATTTTTTTATGCTTGCCGCGGCGTTTTCGACTATTTCCTTGTTCTTTAAAAGCAGGTCCATCCTGTCCATTCCGGGTTTCCGCGGCAGGCCTGCTGTCATTATCACTATATCGGAGCCGTCTATATCCGCGTAGTTGTTGCTTCCTTTTGTAAATGTGCTGTAATGCTCGACGGGCCCGGCCTGCAGCATATCAAGCATTTTTTCCTGCGGCATTCCCTCGACTATGTCGACTACGGCTATTTCCCTGGCAATCTCTTTTTCAGCCAGGAACAGCGCGGTTGAGGCGCCAACGTTTCCCGAGCCTATGACGCTTATCTTCATTTTTTCGCTCCCGCGAGTATTTTATCCGCAAGCAGGTCCGCTATGCCCTGCGGCGTGTTGGCTACTTCAACTCCTGCTTCGTTCAAGGCCCGTATCTTTGCCTCGGCAGTCCCGCTGGTCCCTGAGATTATCGCTCCGGCGTGTCCCATCCTTTTGCCCGGAGGGGCCGTCCTTCCGGCTATGAACGAAACAACCGGCTTTGTCATGGTCTTTATGAATTTCGCCGCTTCTTCCTCATCTGACCCGCCTATCTCGCCGATCATGGCCACGGCAGTCGTTTCCGGGTCGGCTTCAAAAAGCGTAAGCGCGTCTATGAAATTCGTGCCGACTATCGGGTCCCCGCCTATTCCTATACACGTTGACTGCCCTATGCCCGCTTTTGTCATGTTGTAAACCACTTCATATGTCAGGGTGCCGCTCCTTGAAACAACTCCGACGCTTCCTTTCATGTGTATATCAGCCGACATTATCCCTATCTTTGATTTCCCCGGCGATATCAATCCCGGGCAATTCGGGCCTATGTACCTGATATTTTTTGACCTTAAATACCTGTCAAGCTTGAGCATTTCGTGCACCGGCACGCCCTCGGTCACTATTATAATGAGGGAAACTCCGGAATCCGCCGCTTCGTAAACCGCGTCGGAGGCGAACGCGGGCGGCACAAATATTATCGACGCGTCCGCCCCTGTCGCTTTAACAGCCTCTGACATGCCGTCATATACAGGCAGTCCGTGTTCTTTGCTTCCGCCTTTTCCTGGCGTCACACCCGCGACCACTTTCGTCCCGTATTCGATCATTTTTTTGGCGTGGAAACTTCCGTCCCTGCCCGTTATTCCCTGTACTATTACCTTTGTGTTTTCATTGATTAGTATGCTCATCTCGCCACCAGCCCCACTGCTTTTTTTGCGGCTCCGATCATGGTTTCCTCAAATATCAGTTCGGAACCTTTCAGTATTTCCTTTGCCTCTGAAGCGTTGGTACCCGTAAGCCTGACCACTATAGGGAAGTTCACCTTTAACTCCGATATGGCGCTGATCAACCCCCTTGCCACGTCGTCGCACCTGGTTATGCCCCCGAATATGTTGAAAAAGGCCACCTTCACGTTCTCGTCGCCCATTAACAACTGCATCGCATACTTGACTTTTTCCGGGTTCGAGCTTCCCCCGATATCCAGGAAGTTTGCCGGCTCTCCGCCGTAAAGTTTGATTATGTCCATAGTCGCCATAGAAAGCCCGGCTCCGTTCACTATGCACCCTATATTGCCTTCCATCTTTATGTAGGACAACCCCTTTTGTTTTGCCTGGTGTTCCGGCTGCGCCTCGAGTTCATCCTTTACCATATCGTATATTTCCTGCTGCCTGTACATGGCATTGTCGTCTATGTCCATTTTCGCGTCTGCGGCTATGACTTTGTTATCCTTTGTCAGCACGAGCGGGTTTATTTCCACCAGGTTCGCGTCGGTTTCAAGGAATATTTTGTAGAGATTTTTGATTATTTTTGAAGCCTGCGCGCAGGCATCCTTGTCCAGCCCGGCTTGTTTCAGGAACGGCCTTATGTGAAAATCCTTCAGTCCGGTAAACGGGTCTATGTATGACTTGTTTATGCTTTCCGGGGACTTTTTCGCCACGTCCTCTATGTCAACCCCGCCCATTATGCTGGAAATGAAAACCGTCATATGTTTCGCCCTGTCAATGGCGAAACTTACGTAATATTCCTTGTCTATGTCTATGGCTTTTTCCACAAGCACCTTTTTCACTATCAGGCCCTTTAGGTCCATTCCGAGGATTGTTCCGGCTGTTGCGAACGCCTCTTCTTTTCCCGAGGACAGTTTTACCCCGCCTGCTTTTCCCCTTCCGCCGACGTGGACCTGGGCCTTTATTACGGCCTTTCCCGGGAAGCCGGACGCTATTTCAGCGGCTTTCTCCGGTGTGAGCGCCATGGAGCCTTCCGGCACGGGTATTGAGTATTTCCTGAAAATCGCCTTTGCCTGAAATTCGTGGAGTTTCATTTTTTCATCTCCTGCAGTATTTTTCCTTTTAATTCCAACGCCGCATTATAACCCTCTTCAAGCGCCTTTAAGTTCATCTCTTCCGTGCCTGACGGCGCCCTGTCGAGCACCGCTTTTTTCATGGCTTCAAGCGAAACCACATTCGTAAGGGCAACTATGGCCCCCAATGACACGACGTTCGCCACTATTTTTTTCCCGGCCTTTTCCGCGGCTATCTTTGTCAGGTCCATGGAATATACCGGACCTGTCCTGGGCTTGACCTTGGTGACAAAAAATGAATCAGTCAGAAGGACGCCTTCTTCCCTTAATCCCGAAATATACTTGTCGTACGATTCCTGCGTCATGGAAAGCATGAAGTCAGCCTGCCTGACTTTCGGGAAATCGATCGGCTTGTCGCTGATTATAACCTCGCTCCTGCTGGCCCCTCCGCGCGCTTCGGGCCCGTATGACTGTGACTGTGTAGCTTCCTTATTATCATATATCGACGCCGCTTCTCCGAGCATGATGCCCGCGAGTATAAGCCCCTGTCCGCCTGATCCGCTTAAACGCAGTTCATACTTTGGCATATGCAGCACCTTCCTTTTCTTTTAATTTAAGCCTCTCCACGAGTTTTGTATACTCGGCGGTCAGCTCGGGTTTTTCCTTGTTGACAAACTCTCCTATCACGAATTTTCCGGCAAGCTCGGATTCGCTCATGGTTTCCGCGGTCTTTTTATTGACCGAGGAATCCCTTATCCACTTCATCATGTCTGCCGGAGTTGACATCTTGTTTTTCCTGCCGAAATATGTCGGGCACTGCGCTATGCAGTCGACAAATGAAAATCCCTTTTTCAAAAGCGCGTTCTTTATCATCATGGGTATCATTTTCGCGTGGAAGGTCGTTGTCCTTGCCACGTATGTGGCGCCGGCAGCCTCGACGAGCTTGCACAGGTCAAACGGGCTTTCCATAAAACCGTACATCGACGTGGCCGTAATGGAGCCTGTCGGAGTGGTCGGCGAGTACTGCCCGTTCGTCATTCCGTAAGTCGAGTTGTTGTAACATACGACCGTGAGGTCTATATTGCGCCTTGCCGCGTGTATCAGGTGGTTGCCGCCTATGGCCGAGCAGTCACCGTCGCCGGTCAATACAACCACGTTCAGTTCGGGCCGCGACTGCTTTATGCCTGTCGCAAATGATATTGCCCTTCCATGTGTCGTGTGTATCGTGTCAAAATCAAGGTACAAAGCCGAACGCGACGAGCAGCCTATCCCCGATACGATTACAGTGTTTTTGCGGTCCAGCCCTGAGTTCTTGAAAGCCTCGATAAAACCGTTCAGCACTATCCCGTTCCCGCAGCCGGGACACCATATTGTCGGCATCCTGTCCATCCTGTAATAATCCTCATACATCCTGTTCATTTGACTGCCTCCTTGATGCGGTTAAGTATCAGTTCCGGTTTTATCAGTTCCCCGTTGGCCTGAAATACCGTCAATAATTTCGCCTTGCCGTGCATGCAGCGCTCGACTTCATATACCATCTGCCCCATGTTCATCTCGGCCACGACGAACGCCTTGACTTTCTCCGCGTACATTGAGATTATTTTTTCCGGGAACGGCCAGAGCGTCTCGGGAACTATGAGCCCGGCTTTGACGCCGTTTGAACGGGCCTCCACTATAGCGGCCATGGCCGACCTTGCGGTGGAGCCGTATGCAAATACCGCCACTTCAGCGTCGTCCATATTGTACGTTTTCACACTAACTATTTTTTCAAGGTTCTTCTCAATCTTATCCCTGAGCCTGTCCTGCAGTTTCTGGCTCTTTACAGGGTCGCTTGTCGGGAAGCCTTCGGTGTCATGCATCAGTCCGGTGGTATTGAATCTATAACCGTCGCCGAATTTGGCCATGGGCGGTACCAGCCCCTCGCTGTCGTCATACGGCTTGAATTCGCCGGGTTTTTTTGTGGTGTATCTTCTCTGCACGGGTTTTAAGTCATCTCGTATTTCTATGGCTTCCCTCATGTGCGCGATGACCTCGTCCGCCGCGAGTATCACAGGGACCCTGAATTCCTCGGAAAGTTCAAAAGCCCTTATCGTAAGTTCATACATGGATTTCACCGAATCCGGGCACAACACTATTATGGGATGGTCCCCGTGCGTGCCCCACTTTGCCTGCATCACGTCGGACTGCGCCGGTGAAGTCGGCAGCCCTGTCGAAGGGCCGCTTCTCATCACATTTACAACAACACAGGGCGCCTCCACAAATGACGCGTATCCGAGGTTCTCCTGTTTCAATGAAAATCCCGGGCCGCTTGTGGCGGTCATGGACATTACCCCCGCAAAGGACGCCCCTATGACCGCGCCCATGCTGGCTATCTCGTCCTCCATCTGTATGAACCTTCCGCCTATCTTTGGAAGTTTCTCGGCGCACAGTTCGGCTATTTCGGTCGAAGGTGTGATCGGGTAGCCCGCGTAAAACTTCAGCCCCGCGGATATGGCGCCTTCCACACATGCCGCGTTCCCCTGCATAAATTTATTTTTTACCATCTTCATCACCTTTTTTCTCCGGTTTATTGTCCGTTTCTTTTATGATCTCGATCGCGAGATCAGGGCACCTGTCAACGCACAGGTTACACGCGGTGCAGGTGTCAAGGTTTGCGACCACCGGGTACCCGAGTTCGTCGGTCCCCAGCGATTTTGAGGGACAGAATGCGATGCATATCCCGCATGCCTTGCAAGCTTTCCTGTAGATGTTGATCGCTTTCGCTTTTCTCTTGTGCAGGGTTTCAGCCATTTTTGTCCACAGCTTTCTTTGGTTTTTTTTATCTTTTTTCTATGGGTACATACTCAGCAAGCATCGGGCCTGTATAGACCGCCCTGGGCCTGAAGAGCCTGTTGTCTTTGAGGTATTCAAGGACCCTTCCGCCCCATCCTGATATCCTTGACACGGCGAATATAACGGAGAACATAGGTATCTCGATACCCATCGCCTTGTATACCAGTCCGGAATAAAAATCGACGTTCGGGAATATCTTCTTTTCCTTGCCAAGTTCCGCACAAACCAGCTCATTGAGCTTGTTTGCTATGTCATAGAGCCTTTTGATCTCCGGGTCGGCGGTAAAAATATCGACCAAGGGCCCGAGTATCCTGGCCCTGGGGTCGTATGATTTGTATACCCTGTGGCCAAAGCCCATTACTTTCTTTTTTGCCTCGCGCGACGCTCTGTACCATGGTTCCACATTATCCAGGTTCCCTATCTCCTCAAGCTGGTAAACCACCTGCTCGTTGGCGCCGCCGTGCAGCGGCCCCTTAAGCGTGCCTATTCCGGTCACAATTGACGAGTACATGTCTGACAGGGTTGAATTGGTGACCATAGTGGCGAAAGTGGAAGCGTTCATTCCATGGTCGGCATGCAGCACAAGGCATATATCCATGACGCGCTCCGCGCCTTTATCGGGTTTCTTGCCGTTGAGCATGTACAGAAAATTTGCCGCATGGCTTAAGTCCTTGTCCGGCTCTATGGGTTCCTTGCCGGACCTTATCCTGGCAACCGCGGCCGCAAGCGTGGCCATCTGGGCTATCAGCTTTATGGCTACTTCAGTCTCGGCTTCCACAGTAAGGGTCTCTGTTGTCCTGTCAAAAGTCGACAGCAGTGATACCCCGATCGAAAGGGATATCATGGGATGCGTTTCCGTTATTGGGTACATTTTCATTATTTCGATAATCTTTGCGGGTATCTTCCTGTTTGCGGCGAGCTTTTCATTGAATTCCTTGAGCTGCTGAGCGGTCGGCATTGCGCCGAAAAGCAGGGCGTATGAGGTTTCCTCGAAAGTCGAGAACTGGGAAAGGTTAAAAACGTCGTAGCCGCGGTAGTTAAGCCAGCCCTTTGCCCCATTTACGTAACCCACCTTTGTTTCGTTTGTGACCGCGTTTTCCAGCCCCCTTCCGATCTCAGCAGTTACGGGCCATTTTACCTCGCCTGTGAGCTTTGGTTCCGGTTCATTTGCGGTCTCCTCAAAAGCCTTTTTCTTGACCTGTGCCAGGATGTCGTCGATCTGGGTAGGGGCTAGAACACTCATAAATTACCTCCTGTTTGGTGAAAACCGTGAATCCTAGTAATGCTATGGTTTTAGTAGTATTATACATTGAAGACTGCCGTTTGTCAATTATAATTTTAATATAAATGAAACGACGTTCTGAAGAAAGACTGATAATGCTTATAAGGCACCTATTTAGGGGGCTGTCGGAAAAGCCTTATAACGGCAGGCTGTCATTGCGAGGAGGCGTTTTAATTTTATGCCGACGAAGCAATCTCTGATCTTAGATAAGCCTTGAAACACAGGGCTTCTGCAAAAGTACAGAGATTTCCATGAGTAAACTCATGTACTATAGGCTTCGTCGCTGAAGATCACTCTCCTCGCAATGACGGCACTACGCGTTAAATATGGTTTAATCAAGAAAGGAGTATATATGGGTGTGCTTGTTTATTGCCGGGAATTTTTTAAAGCAGGTCCAGCATCCTGTCGACATCCACATATGAAGAAACTATATCGACAATTTTCTCGATCTTTTTTGTATCCTTGGGCCTTATTTTTACCATAAGGTCGTGGATCTGGGATGCGGTTGAATATGTGTCGCTTTTTACAAGCAGCGTCGGTATCTGGGTTTTTTCGATAAGTTCCATTATAGCAGGGTGCGGCGGGTTGCCGCCGGTAAGTATCATTCCCGCGATCTCGCCTTTTTGTTCCCCCAGTGTATAGGAACTCATGAGCGCCAGGATGATGTCGTCCCTGGACCCCGGTGTTATGATAAGCACCCTTTCGCCGAAATAATTCAGGGCTTCGTGGGCGGGCATGGCGCCGACCACTATGCTTTTTATAAGCAAGTCAAGCTTGTCTTTTCCGGCCAGCAATTCCCCCGGGACCGAATCCTGTATGAGTTCCATGGTCAGGTATGAAAGCAGGGGCACATAGGGTATGACGCCGAGCGTCTCTATTCCCTTTCTCGTGAGACCCTTCCTGACAGTATTGTTTATCCTGTCAAACTTGTCCATTTCGATCTTGTTGACGATGGCGCCTATGGTCTTCACTCCCTGCACGTCAAAAAAAGTCTTGTTTAGCATTATTTCGTCTATAGGCCCGCCCACCCCGCCTGCCGAAACAAGTATCGCTTTAACATCAAGCATTTTTGCAACATCCGCGTTTGACAGGTCAAAAACAGACCCTACTCCGCTGTGCCCGGTGCCTTCCACAACAACCACGTCTTTCCCCTTTGAAACTATCGCAAATGATTCAGATATCTGGTCGACAAGCTGCTGCCTGTTCTGTATCTTTCCATCTATATAGTTCGCGGTAAAACCCTGTGCGATCGCTATAGGGCTGGTGTGCTTGATCGGGCAGTCGCACCCGAAAATATTTTCCACAAGGACTGCGTCCTCGTCTATCTGCTCGCCTTTGACGTCTATGTAACGCTGCCCCACGGGTTTTATGAACCCGACTTTCATGTTGCGCTTTATGAACGCGTTTATCAGCCCGAGCGAAAGGGTTGTCTTTCCCCTGTTTTGCCTGGTCGCGCCCACAAATATTTTTTTCACTTTATTTCCCGCCGCCGGGCTTTTTNNTTTTTTCCAGCAGGGCCGATACGGCCATTATTATTTTGGTCGGCTGGTCCGTCTTGTCAAAAAAAGCGTCCACAGGCAGCCAGTCGGCATGCCCCGCGTCCTGCTTGAAATCCATCCCGGTCTTTTCGCCTACGGATGTAAGCATCATAGCCGGTATGTGCTTTGTCTCCGGATTTTTCTTGACCTTGCGCGCCAGCTCAAAACCCGAATTTTCCTTTTCAAGCATTACGTCAATTATTATGAGGTCGGGTTTTTCACTGATAACGGCATCGTAACCGCTTTTTGAATCATGCCTCGATATGACGGTATGGCCCTTATTCTCAAATACAGCGCTGTAAGCCGCTATGATATCCAGGTCGTCCTCCACGAAAAGTATCTTTGCCATTATTTACCTCCCCTAAAATTAAGGCGTTTTATTGCCGCAGTATTTTTTTACAAGTTCCTCGAGGGTGACATCGCTGAAAATATCCTTCACCTTTTCCGAATAATCTTCCCATAGTTTTTTGGCCCTGCATTTCCCGCTCCTGTCGCATGAATCAGGATTGTTCACGCAGTCAACAAGCGTCAGCGGGCCCTCCGCAGCCTCAAGAATTTCATTGAAATATATTTCGGAAGGCTTCTTGGCCAGCGCGAGCCCGCCGCCTTTTCCCTTGTAGCTGCTGACCAGCCCGTATGAGACTAGCATCCTCATTATTGACTCCAGGTATTTCACGGATATATCCTGGTCGTCGGAAATATCCTGCAATACGGCCATCTTTTCATTATCCTTGTTCACGGCCAGGTACATCATGGCCCTTAACGCGTACCTTCCTCTTGTTGATACCTTCATAACATACCGCCTTTTTGCGTTTAAGCGTCTATTTTTAATCTGCCGGCGCATTTGCTATTCCTACTAAATATATAGTATATTAAGAAATACGGTTTGTCAATATTCGGTTCATTCCATTAAACCCGATATTGCGGTTTTGGGATTATTTAAAAACTTCGCCGGTTTCCTTTGCCCAAAGGATCAGGTCCAGCGCGGCCATGGGGATTTTGGATTTTTTTGCGAATTTTTTCATATCCTGCTCTATTTTATAATACATTTTCGGGGTTATGGATTTCGGGACGCTTTTTATTACGCCTATCTTCGCCAGGTTGCGCAGGATGTGGCGGTCCAGGATCGCTATGTCCTCGCCAAACCCGACGTTGCGCATGAAGTGACCGGTCTCTTTCAGGCCGTAGCCTTTTATATTATTGTGGAACCAATCCCTCATCTCATACGGGTCCTTAAAGGTCCGCATAAAAACTTTTATGTTTGCCTTGCCGTTTTTTACAAACTTGTCGCGCGCTTCCACGAAATATTTCGCCTTCTTGTATTTGAACCTCGGGTACTTGAGCTCGGCAAGTATCTGCTTCTCATTGCCGGTCAAAAGCAGGCCCTTTTTTATTATTGATTCCATGCACGACCAGCAGCCTTTGGCTTTTGACTGGGGAGTGAGTATGCAAAAAAGCATTTCAGCGAGCACGTCCTCTTCCGAGCCGGTCTCCCATTTGGCGCGGTAACTTATTAGAGCCCGCTGTATGTCGTTGTATTTGTCCTTGTAAACCTGCCTGATCTCTTTGAGCGTTTCGTTTTTCATCGTTTATCCTTATGTTTGTGTACGGAACGCATATATGCGTTCCCTGCGCCGCGCTACCTGATGTTCTCCTTTATCATATTTACCAGGCTGACCTTATCTGTCAGGTTTTCCTTGCCCGTTATTTTATAGCCCATTTTTTTATAAAGATGCAGGTTATTCAGGCTTTTTTCGCCGGTAAACAGCTCAAACCAGCGGCAGTCGAAAAATTCTTTTTCAATCGCGCTCATGAGCGCCGCGCCGTAGCCTTTGTTCTGGAAGACCGGGTCAACGATGAGCTTGCCGATATGACAAACCCCTTCCTTTAATATGCCCCTCACGGAACCGATGATCTTTCCCTCAAACATCATTTTAAGCACAACTGACCGTTTGAATTCCTCAACAGTGTTTTCCAGGCAGACGGTAAGGGGCTCGATATTATAGTCCCCGTAAAGTTCGGCTTCCTGTTTAAAGGCGCGCTTTTGAAGGGCGAGGATTTCTTCGGCGTCCGTGAGCCCGGCTTTTGTGATTTCCATAAGTTCCTTTCATTTTGTTTGACTCAGATGACTCAATTGCCCTAAGTGCAGTTTCTGAACAACTGAGTCTATTGAGTCATCTGAGTCAATTGAGACTGACTTACAGTATTTAAAACCGCCCATAAATACGACCCGCTGCTTTTCAGCCCGGCCTTTTCAAACTCCGAAGGCTTTTCCACCGGCCACATCGCGTATGCCTTTTCAAGGTCGTTTATATTTATATCCCACTTGCTGCCCGGGATGGTAAGGGCTTTTGCATCCACCCTGTACCTGAAACATTTACCCGTCTTTGTGATTATATCACGACCCTCGAATTCTTCCACTCTTTTCATAAATCCGTCAAAGCCATCATTCCCTTTATCCGCGTTCATGGAAATAACGGGCGCGGCCGATGCTGTATTTTTCCCCATGAAATCCCTTATCAGGCTCAAAAATATGACGCCATACCTCTTTAACTTCATTTCCCCTATTCCCTGTATGTCAAGCATCTCCTCGTTTGAGCACGGGCGCTTTGTCGCCAACTGAAGCAGCACAGCATCGTTAAATATCACGTACGCCGGCACATCCTGCTCGTCGGCTATCTGCCTGCGTTTTATCTTAAGCGCTGCCAGCAGGTTCTCGTCGGATTTTCCATAAACCTTCACCGCTGATGTATCGACTATTACGCGCGGCTTTTCCTCCGCGTTCATCTGTACCTTTATTATATCCCCAAGCTTGTTGGCCCCGCACACGTCGCACGGCCCGCCGCAGTCCTCCATGTGGTCCCCGAAATACCAGATGACCGACCTGTGCCTGCACGTATTGCTCTCCGCCAGTCTGAATAACTGCACTGTTTTTTGCTGCATGGCGCGCGCCAGCTCCGGGTTCTGGTGGTCGCTTAAAAACCGCTCGTAATTCATCACATCGGCCCAGGAATAAAATAAAATGCAGCGGCTGTCCAGTCCGTCGCGGCCCGCGCGGCCTATTTCCTGGTAATAACTCTCAATGGTGCGGGGCATGTCGCAGTGTATGACAAAGCGCACATCGGGCTTGTTTATGCCCATGCCAAAGGCGATGGTGGCCACAACCACGTCCACATTGCCCCTGATAAAGGCTTCCTGATTGTCTTCACGCTCTTTCTTGGTAAGCCCTGCGTGATAAGCGCAGGCCGAGATATTTTTTGAGCGCAGGAAAGTGACGAGCCCGTCCACATTGCGCCTGCTCCAGCAGTATATAATGCCGCTCTCGCCTTTATTTTGCCTTATGTATTTGAGTATGGTCTCCCTCATATTGACGCCTTCGCCTTTTTTCTGGAACGTAAGCAAAAGATTCGGCCTGTAAAAAGAACCGCGGTAAACTTCCGGGGAACTCATGCCGAGCTGTTGGACTATGTCGTCCATGACCTGCTTTGTGGCAGTGGCGGTAAGCGCGAGCACGGGGATATCACCAAGCTGTTTTTTCAGGCCCGCAAGCTTGCGGTAGGCAGGCCTGAAATCATGGCCCCACTGGCTTATACAATGCGCCTCGTCCACGACCACCAAACTGACGCAGCATGACTTGATGAAATTACCCAATGATCCTTCCAAAGCCTCGGGCGCGAGGTAAACTATCTCGTATTTTCCGGCGCGAAAAGCGCCAAGCCTGCGCTCACGCTCGGCAGGGGTGAGGGTGGAATTTATGACCGTAGCCTTAAAACCAAATGAGTGTATGGAATCGACCTGATCTTTCATAAGCGATATCAGGGGGGATATTACAAGCACGGTTCCCGGAATTATGCGGGCCGGTATCTGGAAAGTAAGCGACTTCCCCGCGCCCGTAGGCATGATGCCGAGGCAGTCGCGGCCGGATAAAACAGCGTCAATGATATGTTCCTGGCCGGGCCGGAATTCGCGGTAGCCGAAGACAGACTGAAGGACTTCGACGGGTTTCATCGCGTAAGCGTTCCCGGCTGGCAGCATTCGGAAACAACCCCGCTTATCTTGCCGGTACCGTCAACACCGAGTATGATAAAATCATCTGATGACCCGGAAATAGCGGAAACGTCCCGCCTGACACGCTCATAAAATTCCGCGTTAGGTCCATTGTTATCATAGATGATAAGCCTGATCCCTGTTTCCTTCAAATCAAACCCTCCTTATAAAAACGTGTGTATAACCTATCGTAGGTTATTATACACTTTGTATACTATGGTGTCAAAGGATATTTTAATAGTGTTGATCTTTACGGATGTTTTGTAGTCGCGCCCTCTACGTTCCACCGGGGCGCGTGACGCGGGGTGTTGCCGTTCATTGGTTTGCTTAAATTATATCCTAATCTAGGCGCAGGCCGATGGACCGTAGGCCTGCGACTACGAAATCCGTTCTACAACAGCCTCAAAACGGACACTGCCAACGATGAGCGGCGGCAAGCAGCCGCTCTACAACTTCCTATTCCTGAGCAGCAACGAATTAGTAACTACACTTACCGAACTAAGCGCCATCGCCGTACCGGCTATCATCGGGTTTAAAAGTCCGAACGCGGCCAGCGGTATGCCTATTATATTGTAAAAGAACGCCCAGAACAGGTTTTGCTTTATCTTGTTCAGCGTGTTTTTGCTCAAGTTTATCGCCTTCACCGCCAGCATCAGGTCGTTTTTCATCAGGACTATGTCGCCGGAATCCATGGCCACGTCCGTGCCTGTGGAGAGCGCTATGCCTATATCTGCCTGGGCCAGGGCCGGAGCGTCGTTTATGCCGTCGCCAACCATGACCGTAAAGCCCGTGGACTGCAATTTTTTTATCTCTTCGAGCTTTTCTCCGGGCAGCAATCCCGCGAAGACAATGGGGATATCAAGCTTTTCGGCTATGATCTGTGCGGTCAGTTTGTTGTCGCCCGTTATCATATAAACTTTTATGCCGAGCCCCTTCATCGCGTTTATGGCCGATTCCGATTCCTTTTTTATCGGGTCTTCCGACGATATTATCCCGAACAATTTTCCTTCCTTCGACAACACCATGACTGTCTTGCCTTCGCGCTCGAATATCTCGATTTCTTTGTCAAGCTGCGCGGTATCCACTCCCGCAGCCTGTATCATCGCGCAGTTACCCAGCATGTATTTTTTACCGTCAATGGTCCCGGTGAGGCCTTTGCCCGGCTCGGCTTTAAAATCCAGGGCCGCCAAGCCTGATAATCCGCGTTCCGTGGCTTTTTCTATTATAGCCCCGGCCAGCGGGTGCTCTGAATTTTTTTCCAGCGAGTGCGCCGCGCTTAAAACGGCGTCGTCATCGCCTTCTATGGATATTATGTCCGATACTTCCGGCTTGCCCATGGTGAGGGTGCCGGTCTTGTCAAAGACAAAGTTTTTTGCTTTGCTTAAGTTCTCAAAGGCGCCGGCGTTCTTTATGAGTATGCCGTTTTTTGCGCCCACTCCCGAACCCACCATTATTGCAGCGGGCGTGGCAAGGCCCAATGCGCACGGGCAGGCGATGACCAGCACTGCCACTGCGGAACTTAAAGCCGCGCCGAAACCGTGGCCGGTAAGCATCCAGACGGTAAATGTTATTATGGATATCCCTATCACAGACGGCACAAATATCGAGGCCACATTGTCTGCCAATCTCTGCACGGGCGCCTTGGAACCCTGGGCTTCCTCTATTAGTTTGATTATTTTTGCCAGCGTGGTCTCATCCCCGACCTTTTCGGCGGCAAACCTGAACGCTCCGGTCTTGTTTATGGTT
>PMTB01000060.1 GCA_003167475.1 candidate division FCPU426 bacterium
CGGCCCGTACTCCGGGAATGCCTGAACGTACTTTCCGGCCGCAATCGCCGCTTCGCCCAAGAGAAGAGCCGCAGTCTTAGCTCCCTGGCCTCCGCGTCCGTGCCATCTGATTTCCATCATATCTTTCGACATCAAAAGCACCTCCTTGATAGTATGTAAATGCGGAAAAAAGCTTCATTATCCTTTGTAAGGACATTGAATGATCCGAATTTTAATGCCAGTACAGCGGATTTTCATCCGGGATTTATATTTGAGGGGTCACGTGAGTTTATTCACAAAACCAGCCAAATAAAATAGCAAGAAAACGTATATATAGTACAACTGCTGGAAAAAAAGTCAAGGAATATTTTCCCTTATAAATATAGGGTTTTGGTGGTATTTTAAAAAAAAAGCCGATATATGGCGTTTTTTAACCCTTTAAATATTATTTATACAGTATTTTGGCAATTTCATGTTATTTTCAATTAAAAAGGTCCGGAATTGCATACCACCGAATTTATGGTCGAACTGGCGCCGCTTATGGTCACATTATATGTTGTGCCCTGTGTCAGGGGAAACACATCCCACTCATCCAGCATTAATGTCCCGGAGTTGGACCTGATCAGGACGTTATAGGTTTCATTTGCAGGGATGATAACGCTTACATTTACAGAAGTACCGATGGGGATAGAGCAATATGAGTAGTACTCAACTGCCGTTGAATTACGGTCTAAAAACACACCGTCAACGGCGTAAGTCGAGGAATTATTTGTAATATGAAATGTTACATTGTTCGGCGTCGCCGTAGGTTGAGGCGCCGGGACGGCAGGCGAAGAACTCCGGCAGCCAAACATAATTAAAATGACGACAAAAATAAATATTGAGACTAGGACTTTTTTCATTTGGACCCTCCTGAAAATTCATATATATATATTTGTAACCTTCAAATCAAAACCAGCTTTTGAGCATATTATACTCCAGACGGTTTTTAAATCAATAAAAACATTTCTATTCCGGGTCTTAAATGGAATATTATCCCCCAAACTATTCCGACGGTTAATATTTCAGAGCGCTACATCCCCATGTCCGAGTATTCCCAGTTGTTCAGTTTCTTTATCGCCGGCCAGTACGGGCTTGTGGAGAGGTGCTCTTTGAAGGCTTCCAGGTACTCTGTCTTGTCCGCTTTTACTCCCTGGTCGTTTGTGGCCTGGGTTTCGGCGTCGAAGTCGACCATCTCATAGAACTTCATGGCCGTGTCTCCGTTGCCCGTGTAGATCAAATCGAGCATATAGGCCCATACTTTGGAAATTGGCTTGCCTTTGCAGGATGCGGCGAATTTTTTCATGGCCGCGTCTGTGGGCGGGTCCTTTCTCATTAAATCAGGCGCCATAACATAGCCGGTGCCTTCCAGATATGACAAAACGATTCTCGGTGCGGCAGTCGAACCAAGCATGGCCCACCAGTCAAGGAACGTACAGTCATGTCCGATTATTTCAGGTATATTGTCCTTATCCAGGTCCTTAAACTCTATCCCGTCAGCCAGGCCTTTAACCTCCGCCACAAGCTGCATTTCGTCGCCTATGGAAAAGATGGAGTAAATGTTTGAACAACTGTCTTTTTCCGATTTGGTCTTCAGCACCATGTCCGGCCTGCCGTTGCCTGTAAGGTCGGCGCCAATTTTGGGAAGCACCTTGTCAGCGCCTTCGGCGGCAACGGCAAAACTTTCCTGGTCCCCGGCGGCTTTGGAGAGGATTACCTCGCCTTTTTTTACGACTTCAAATGTAGTCTTGTCTTTTGATACTTTGAATTCATAATCCCTGACGTTGACAGGGGCCGTTGATTTTGCCTGCGCCTTTTTTGCGGCCGGCGCGGCTGCTTTAACCGGAACTGACGCGGCTTTTGATTTTACCGGAAGAACGGTTTTGACCTGTATGGCTGTTTCGGCCGTCCTTGTTACTGCCGAAACCTGGCCGGAAACAACCGCTGTCGGCGACGGTGGAACCGGAGCGGTTTTCTTTTTACCGCACTGCGACATCAAAGCGATTACAACCACCAAAACCACAAGCGCCACAAGGGCGCCTTTAATGAATTTTTGCATGAATAAGATACCTCCATTCGTTATTTTTAAACATTATACATCAACACGCGGTTAAATTGCGCATGTTTTTATCAATATCCTGATAAGTTTAAGAGACAAGAGACTGGAGACTGGAATCAACATTAAGTTTTTAAGCCAAAAGCCAAAAGACAAAAGTAAAGGGGAACAAGGGCAAGTAGTTCAAGTTGATAAGGTGGGTTGGTGCCTGCCCTTACTTGAACTTCTGCAACTTACAACCTTAAAAACTTAACTTTTGTCTNNGTACGCCGCGCTGTCCTGATCGCTGCCGTATGTCCTCATCCACTGCGTATTCCCGTCCGCGTCGGTCTTAAAAACATACATCTCAAACTTGTCCTTTTTATTATACGACATGCTGGAACCCGCGGTGATAAAACCCCCGTCTTTTGTTTCCTCCGAGGAGTACGCCCTGTCATGATTTTCCCCGCCGTAAGTCCTGGCCCATAAGCTGTTCCCGTCCGCGTCAAGCCTTATAAGATAAGCGTCGTCATAACCATTGCCATAGGAACACGAAAGGCCGGAAACTATATATCCTCCCTCTTTAACCGCGGATATCGAGTAACCTCTGTCATATTTGTTCCCTCCAAACCTCTTATACCACACATAGTTGCCGTCCTTGTCCCGCTCATAAACAAAGACATCCTCCAGGTCCTGTTCGCCTGTATTTTCAGGCTGTCCGGTTGTGACAAAACAGCCTCCCTTTGCCGAGACCGCCGTATAACCCCATTCAAAATAATTATTACCGAACGTTTTTATCCATTTGTATTCCCCTCCGGCGTCCATACATTCAAGGTTTACCCCGTAATTCTTGTCGGTGTCCGTGTAAGTCCGCCCCGCTTCCAGGCGGCCTGAGTCCAGCGCGAACGTAAGGGATTTATCGAAAGGGGTGTCAAACCTGTAAACATCCGTGGAATTGCCCTTTGAATCAAGCTTCAATATATAAACCCCCTCGTAAGCTTCCCCGAAAGAATATGTCTTGGCAACAAGCACGTAACCGCCGTCTTTAACCGGAACTATCAGGTCCGCCCAGTCATAATACTGCCCGCCAAAGGCCCTGGACCAGATCGAATTGCCGTCAGCGTCGAGTTTCATCACCATAATATCATAACCGTTATTCACGCCGCCTTTGTTTTTTTTCATAGGCATCATGTAGTCCCTTTTGGGGTTTGTAATATCATATTTCTTCGGCGATTTTATATGTTTGGTTTCCTTAAATACCGGACCAGCGTCTTTTCTCGCGCATATCATGACGAGCATAGCCGCTATCAGCAAAGCCGCCATGACTATCAGAGTTATATAACGTTTTTTCATTCTTTACCCATCCTCAGTTCCGCGGGAAGCTTTATTTTGCCCCTGCAATCCGGGCCAATAATGGGCCAGGAAGTGTTCTTCAGGAAATCAGGCTTGTTCTTCAGGTAAAGCGACGCGGGCAGGGTTTCAGATTTTATATTTTTATCCCATGTCATTTCCCCGTATTCCATATTCCCGTGGTCCAATAGCGTGGCAGGATCTGTCCCTCCGGAGGCTTCTATGCCAAAATCACCCTGCATTATCATATTGCCGATAAATACCTGCCCATTAGACTTGTCGTTAACGCGCACCCCTTCTTTTTCTATCCTGTTCCTGAAAAAAGTATTTGACCCGCAGGGCCCCCACCAGTCCGACACCTCGATTTTCTGTACCGTGTTTGATTCAAACAGGTTCATAAACGGGTAATGGCCATGTATGGAAATATCGCATACCGTGGATTTCGGGTCATGGTCGCCGTTGGCGAACGTATCCGCGGAGTAATTATACCCGAAAACATTTCCGTTGGCCCCGACATGCACCATCATGGAGTGGCGCAGGTGAAAGAACCTGTTATTTTCAACAAGGCATCCTGTCGTACCGAGCTTTAGCTCCACTCCATACCCGTGCCCGCCTCCGCCGTAATCATGGGCGTGATGGAAGTATGAATCCCTGACACCGCACCTGTAGGAATTGTCTATGGCGACATGCGAACGCATGACCGTATCGCCTTCCACCTGCCTGACCGAGGCAAAAGCCGCGTAAGAGAACGTGATCATATTGGCGTCGCCAGGATCAATTCTCTTTAAGTATAGGTTCTCCATACCGCAATTTTTTATAAGGTTTACCGGCCTGATACGCGCGTTTAATTCCTTTTTAAATGTGATATTAAGGGGTTCGTCCAGGATCAGCGTATTTCCGGTAATATTGGCAATTTTCAGGTACTGACCGACCGCGTTCTTTGCCCAGACCTGTTCCCATTCGGGTTTTGTGTACATTATCGCGGGGTCATTATCCTCAATAATTTCCGCAAAACCGCCTTTTACATAGTCCCCGGGATTGGTTACAACGACGGCGCTTGAACCTTTTTCAATGCCGCTGACGGCCTTTGTGAAGGCGGCATCCTGGTCCCTGGTAAAAGAAACCGAGGAACTGTTTGTGCCGTTTAAGTTAAAAATCAGTTTCGTTTTATCAGCTCCGGCGCCCTTTAAAATTATCCCGTCCTTGGATATGACAATCGGGGATTTTATCAGGTACGTGCCTTCAGGAATGTAAATAACGCCCGGCCCGCCCGCGGCCGATATCGCGTCTTTCAATGCCTTTGAATCGTCAGCCACCCCGTCGCCTGCGGCCGCAAAATCTTTTTTGATATCGCTTATTACCGGCGGTTCCATCATGCCTGCGGGTATGCCGCAATCGGACCAATCAATGGACCTGTCCTGCGGAATCATGGAAGCGGCGTATGAAAGCGATGAAAAAGCCAACAGCAGCATTACTAATAATATTTTTTCCATTTATATCACCCGTGGTTTTGGCCGCGCGAACGCGGCTTGTTTTTCAACATAATATCTTATTGGCGGGAATAAATCAACGGGGAGTTTTGCAGAAGGCTTTCCTTAAAACCCTTTAACCTTAAATACTTGGCTTTTGACTTTTGGCTTGATAACTTTTACTTCCATCCTTACCTCAAAACAACAACCACGTCATTCGCCGACCTCGTGGTCTCACCTTTACTATCCGTCGCGATCACATAGTAGTAGTATATTCCCTGCGATAAAGACGTAAACAGTGACTTATTGAACACCGCCACGCCGGTGCCGGCGGAAATTCCAGCTAAAGAATCCTCTGACCTTATCAATCTGCCCGACACTGTGTACAATTTCAACAGTACATGTGTGGTGTCTTTTGTCACAGTGATCCCGATTGACAGATCTCCATTAACGGGATTATAGGGGTTGGGATATGGTTTCAAATCGGTAACTTTGTAGTTTTCCGCAGCGGGAGCCGGTACCGGCGTGGCAGTAAAAGAAGGCGTTGCCGGGATTGGCGTGCCGGTCATTGTCGGTGTCTCAAACGTGGGAGTGCAAGTCGCCGTGAAGGTACGGGTCACTGTGATAGTCACGGTAAATGTGGATGTCGGCAGCTTTGTGTTGGTCTTGGTCGGCTGGGCAGTATTCGTGGCCGTAACAGTTGCTGTAAACGTTGGCGAACCGTTAAACTGGGTGTTGGTGGGCGAAATCG
>PMTB01000005.1 GCA_003167475.1 candidate division FCPU426 bacterium
ACAGGCTCATGGCGGGCTCAGGGTGGCATGCGCCGCTACACCGCAAACAACGATAAAAAGGTATTTTCTTCATGAAAACGGATTTTGGCGTAAACTGAAAAGAGTTGATTTAATCGCTGTTTTGCCTTAAAATCATTAAAAACAAACAGGAGATGCCATGGGCGCCATAACTATAAAGGACATAGGAAAAAAACTCGGGATAAACCACTCCACAGTTTCCCGCGCCATAAACGGGGATCCGCGCATCAGCGAAGCGACAAGGCTGAAGGTCCTGGAAGCGGTCAAGGTCATGAAGTATACGCCGAACCTGGCCGCCCGCGGCCTCATACGCGGCAAATCGAATACCATCGCCATAATAACCCCGTCATATTTTTCCAATTTTTCCGTTGACATAATGGCCGGCATAGAACCCGAGATGATAAAGACCCGGTATGACGTGACCTACTATACAACCAGCAAATATACGACCATAGGCACGCAGAACAAGGATTCGGACCTTTTCGCCAAGATACTAAACGAGAAAAAGGCGGACGCTGTCATAGTGAACGGCCCCATAGTGGGGGACCCCGATATCCTTAAGCGTTATAAAAAGGCCGGCATCCACATAGTGTATATAGAAGGCAAAGGCGACTGGGGCCACAGGGTGCACTATGACAACCAGATGGCCGCGGCCATGGCGGTCAAGCACCTGGTTGAGCGGGGCAGGAAAAGGATAGGGCTTCTCGTCGGGAATTATGATTATGTGGAATCAATGAAGGAACGCCGCGAAGGGTACAAAAAAGCCATGCTGGAGCTCACAGGCAAGTACGACAAGGACCTGACCTTCATGTTCTACGAGGATTTCGGCGACGCGTGCAAGAACGCGCTCATGTACTTTACAGATAAAAAGGTCAACGGCATCTACGTAGCCACGGGCGACGAGGACGCGGTAAGGGTGATCGATGAGGCGAAAAAAATAGGGATACGGATACCCGAAGATATAGCGATAGTCGGCCAAGACGACATGAAGATGGCAAAGGTGGCGGGGCTGACAACGATAAAACAGCCCATATCAGAGATGGGAAAAAAGGCCGTGGAGCTGGCGGTTAATGCCATAGAAAAGAACGAACTGAAAAAGATGAGGGATGAGATTTTTTATCCGGAGTTGATAATAAGGAAGACGACGTAATTATTTTTATTAAACGCGCATACACCGCTGGAACAAATACCGCAACCCTATTATCCATGTTCCGTGGACTATAGGGTTGCGGTATTTGTATGTAAAGTTGCCGCAACATTCTGTCGTGGATTTTGTCTTATGTTTGGCCGTTTAAAGCGGACTTAGTAAAGGCAAATCATGAGGGGAATATTGAGGAGAATTGTGGTGCTGAAGGAAAAGCTCATATCAATACTGCTGGTTTCTTTGTTTATTTCAATTTTTTCCCCTGCCCGCGCCCAGCTGCTAAGCTGGATAACCGTCAACCCCAATATCATCAATGAAAATCAGGTTTATACGATCATTATGGGCGTCAGCAACACGGGTGCAGCCGCGGATTTGGGAACCGCGCCTTCATTGCTATCGGGTACGATAGGCAGCCTCATAACACCTGTACAGCCCGCTTCCGCGGATATAGCGGCCGGCGGGTATCAGGAATATACGTGGGTTTACCAGGCGCTTCCGGGAGTTGCTGGGCCGTCAGCCGTCAATGGGATTGCCGCGAATTTAACCGACACCAGTACGGATATCACAAGCCTCAACACGAACCTTATCGAAGCAAAAACAAATCCGGTTTTGTCACAGGATATCTATGTAGCCCCGGTCGACGTGGCGCTGGGCCAGCAAATAACCATAATCATGAACGTTTCCAATACGGGCGGAAGCGCGGCAATCACCGTCACGCCGCAGCCGTTTATGAAATTCGGCGCAGGCGGGATCATTATAGTGTCAGCGCCGGTTCCCGCGGATATTGTTGCCGGATCAAACGGTTTTTTTACCTGGATTTATCTGGCGATATCGCCGGGGTTTGCCTGCCTTTCCGGAAATGTGCAGGGCTTTGCCCAATACAGCGGCCAGCCCGTAAGCTCCGCGGTATCGTCAGGCGACTGCATTATGATAGAATTCAACACGCCGACAATTACGTACACACCGTCGGTATCGCCGACTGTGAACCTTTCTGAAACACCTACAAACACTCCATCGCCCACACCCACCGCGACAAGTTCCTACACACTGACGCCGACAAACACGCCAGAAGCCGTTCCCCCGCCGTGTTTTATCTTAAAATGGGGGGATGCCGGCACCGGAGATGGACAGTTTGACCGGCCAAACGCCGTGGCAGCGGACATTTACGGCAATGTATATGTGGCTGATACCCATAATAACAGGATCGAAAAATTTGATTCGTCAGGGAATTTTCTTGCGAAGTGGGGTTCTTCTGGAACCGGCGACGGGCAGTTCGACCGGCCAGGAGGTATAGCCGTTGACCTGTCCGGGAATGTATATGTAGCGGATACTTTTAACCAGAGGATTGAAAAATTCGACGCGGCCGGTAATTTCCTGGCAAAGTGGGGCTTTTCAGGCGGAGGGAACGGCCAGTTTTATAATCCGTACGGCATAGCCATCAGCCCTTCAGGGAACGTTTATGTGGCAGATACTTTCAACGACAGGATCCAGGTATTTGACTCATCGGGTAATTTCCTTTTTCAATTCGCCGGGCCTGGCCTGGGCAACGGGCAGCTTGGCTTCCCTTATGGCCTGGCAATAGCCCCAAGCGGGAACGTATATGTGGCTGATACAAATAATAACAGGATCCAGGAATTCACTTCAGCCGGGGTTTATGTAACGCAGTGGGGAAGTTTCGGGTCAGGAAGCGGAAATTTCAGGGCCCCGGAGGATGTGGCTGTGGACAGCGCCGGGAATGTATATGTGGTGGAGTCAATCGGGCGAAGGGTTCAAAAATTCGATCCGTCCGGAAGTTATATAACGCAGTGGGGTTCAGTCGGTACAGGGGATGGCCAGTTCTCAAACCCTGGCGGTATAACCATTGACAATTCCGGGAACATATATGTGGCTGACACAACCAATGACAGGGTGGAAAAATTCGGTTTATGCGCGACCGCCACACAGACCCCGTCAATGACGGGAACAGAAGCGCCAACCCAAGCCAAGACGATCACTCCGACCGGCACCCTGACATGCACCCCTTCCCTGACTCCAACTTTGTCATTCACGCCCGCTTCAACAGTAAGCCCGTCTTTCACATTTACCCCGGCGGGAACAGCGTCCCCCGCGTACACAATTACCGCGTCAGCCACGGCCACATCGACAAACCCGGCCTGCTGCGGCACCCCGTCACTTACCGTGACGCCGACCAGGACACCGGCAGCCGCTCCGGCGGACCTGACCATAAATAAATCAGCCACAGGCGACCAGCCTGAAGTAGGCGCTGATGTGACCTTCAATATAACGGTGCGCAATGATACCGCGCAGGATGTAAGCAGCCTTGCTGTGTGGGACACCTTGCCCGCGCAGCTTGCATATACCGGGTTCTCAGCCATGGTTTCCCCGGCAATCATCGGTAACTACATTTCATTCATTTATCCATCCGTGCCCTCCGGCGGTATTGTGAATATAGAAATAACGGCCAGGGTAATAAGCTTTGCCGAAGGTTATCCGATTGGCAACCGGGCATGGTGCGACTATTCCGACGCGTATTATGCCGCGCCCTTAAGGCACCCGGCCATAACCTCAAACACGGCATTTTACCCGGCAAACGAGCCCGTGGTATTCCCGAACCCTTTTAACCGCGGGACCGCGGTCAACGGCGTTTTAAAATTTGAAAACCTGGTACCCGGCTCTCTGATACAGATATTTACGCTTTCAGCGGAACTGGTGTATAATATTAATTCCGTGGACCTGACCGAAAAGTGGGCCGGAAAAAACATGTACGGCAATGGCGTATCGCCCGGGATTTATTATTACGTAATTACCGCGCCTGACAAACATGTCTACACCGGCAAAATTTTTGTGGTGCGCTAAAGCCAACCGCGGAGTAGAGGCGCATATAATGCACCAGCCTTTGACCTGATCGTTCTGTGTTGTGACCCCTGACTCCGATGTGGCGGATGATCCTTCGACAAGCTCAGGATTAATATCCGCCCTGCAAGAGCCGATATACAAATATCATTATGAATTTTTGCGTGAAACCTGCAACACTGTTTCCTGTTCCGAAAGGCCTTTTTTAAAAATTACCCGTGATACTCAAAAAAATCTTTTTAAACACCCCCTATTTACCGGTTAATCAAGGCTTTTTTCTTGTTAAAACACCCCATACCAGTTTAAACGTGTTAAATATTGACAAATATCGTTTAACCTTGTATATTTTTATTAACGCAAACGTGTGCACAAGGCTAACAGAACAGCACAGAATCCGAATCCGGGTTTTGGAATTGCGTAAAGTTTATCGATAAACAATAGTAAGACGGCAATGGGACTTTGCCGGAGAATATAATGCAGGGGGACTTAAAATGAAGGCAATGAAAATGGCGGGAAGTCTGACGCAAACAATCAGGACGGGAATAATGCTGCTGATGAGTTTAGCGCTTGGAGCGTCTTTGATCCAGGCAGCCACAGCGACAATCGACGCAAACACACAGTACCAGACGATCCGCGGATTCGGAGCGGCAAGCGTCTGGATAGGCGGCAAGATAACCGCGGCATTGGCCGATAAATTCTGGCTGGACGACGCCGTCAACGGGCATGTGGGATTTTCCATGCTGCGTACCCGCATAGTGCCCACCGGAGACGGGACAGAGTCGGATGAAACGAGCCCAATGACACTCGCGCGCGCGCGCAACTCCAATATCCTTGTATTCAGCACGGCATGGACCCCGCCTGCGGCGTACAAGGACAATAATAATATAGTCGGCGGAAATTTTAACGCCACAGCCGCAAACCAGACAGCTTATGCAAATTGGCTCGTGAATTATGTAAAGGCGGTCAAGTCCCAAAAAAGCATAGACCTATACGCAGTTTCCCCCCAGAATGAACCCGACCTGCAGACATCATATGATTCCTGCGCGTGGACAGCGGCGCAGTTCCAGGTTTTCATAAGGGATTATATGGGCCCGGCATTCAAGAGCGCGGGGCTTACCACAAAGATACTGATGCCTGAAGACTCCAAGGACAACCTTTCAAGGTCTGCCGCGGCAATGGGTGACGCCGTGTGCGCGCCGTATATAAGTATTATAGGAGGGCATATCTACGGAGGCGGGCCTAACACATTGCCGTCCTCATACGGAAGCGCGGAACACTGGATGACAGAGTACTCGGATTATTCGACATATGACGGCTCGATAACCAGCGGCATCACATACGCCCTGAGCGTGAACAACTGCATCGTGAACCATAATTTCAACGCTTATGTTTTCTGGTGGCTGATAAACAACAATACCGACAACGAGGGGCTTTGCGACTCAAGCGGCAACCCGGCAAAAAGGCTCTACACCATGGGCAACTACAGCAAATTCATAAGGCCCGGATATGTGCGCATAGGCGCGACCGCGAGCCCGGCGTCAAATGTGACATGCTCTGCATATCTCGGTACAAGCGCGGGCAAAGTCGTGATAGTGGCCATCAACAATAATTCCTCGGCTTCAAGCCAGGCATTTACTTTCAGCGGAATAACAACCTCGTCTGTCACGCCGTGGCTGACCGACGCGTCGAACGACCTCGTGGCGCAGACTGCGGTCGTTGTTTCAGGCGGGACATTTACATATAACCTGCCCGCAAAAAGCGTCATGTCCTTTGTCGGGTCCACCGGAACGATTACAAACCCGACAAATACGCCTGTAGTCACGGCTACAAAGATACCGACTGCGGTTCCGACAAAAACCAATACCCCGCTGCCTCCGACAGCCACTTTCACATCCACCAAAACGGCTATACCCCCGAGCGCGACATTTACGCAGACCAACACAGCCATACCTCCGAGCGCGACATCGACTTCAACGCTGACGTTTACGGCAATTAACACGGTTGTGCCTCCGACAAAAACATCAACGTTAATTGTGCCGACATCGACGTTTACGGCGGTAAACACGGCAGTGCCCCCGACAAACACATTCACGGCAGTGAACACGCAGATACCCCCGACAAACACATTCACGACAGTGAACACGCAGATGCCCCCGACAAAAACATTCACGGCGGCTAACACGCCTATACCACCGACAAACACATTCACGGCGGTGAACACGCCGATACCGCCTACAGACACATTCACGGCAGTGAACACGCCGGTGCCACCGACAAACACGTTTACGGTAGTGAACACGCCTGTGCCGCCGACATCAACACCCACCAGCGGGCCGGTTACCACATCCATCAAAATAAAGCTGAAGGAAGCTGACAACAACAACTCCACAAACAGCCCGCACCCGCAGTTCCTCATAACCAACACAGGCACGCAGGCTGTCAATATGAATACCGTTGAGGTAAGGTACTGGTTCAACTGCGATTGCACCGGGCAGTCTGTGCAGGTTTATGTTGACTGGGCAGGCAGGCCTGCAACAGGCGCCAATATCACAACGAACGTTATACCGGTAGTAGCGGCCACATCCCTTGGAAATCAGACCCAGTACTTAAGCTTCAAATTCAACGGCAACTTAACGCTGGGCCCGGGAGAATCCATAGAGGTGCAGTCGAGGTTCAATAAATCAGACTGGTCTCAGATGCTGCAGTCGAATGATTGGAGCTATACGAACACGGCTGTATACATTGACTGGAATAAAGTGACCGGATATATTAACGGAAGCCTGGTTTACGGTATCGAACCCGGAGCCACAACAGGAGAGCTGACTGTTGCAAGCGTCATAACTTATCCAAACCCCGCGGTATCAGGGGCCGGAGCCACGATCAAATACACGCTGGCCGGGTCTTCAGCAGGCGGGGTTGCCGCGCAGGGTGAAACAGAAGTTATAAACCCGGACGCTATTGTTGCGCTGCGTATTTTCACTTCCGCGGGAAGGCTCATATGGAAGAAAACAGTGACAGGCGCGTCCAATGTATCCACAGGCGAACACGCCATATACTGGGACGGCAAAACCGGCGGGAGTTATAAACTCTCGACGGGCATATACACCCTGCAGGTGGAGGTAAGCTCCGCAGGCAGCTCGGGAAAAGGGTATTCCAGGATAGTTCTGGTAAATTAAACAGTATTATATTATTATGGAGCGGCATACGGGACTGTGCCGTTATATGCTGAAAAAACACTTGATTGGGGACGTTAAATGACGGATAAAAAACTTTTCAAGAAAGCCTTTCCGGCTTTTGTGCTGTTTTTATTATCGGGATTTTGCGTTCCCCAAATTAATGCCGGCACAGCAACCGTTGACGCCACAACCAAATACCAGACCATACGCGGGTTCGGGGCGGCCAGCGTCTGGGTAGGCGGGAAGATATCACCCGCCCTGGCCGACACATTCTGGCTGGATGACGCGGTGGATTCGCATGTGGGTTTTTCCATGCTCCGCACGCGCATCATACCCACGGGAGACGGCACGCAGGCCGCGGAAACAAACCCCATAAGCCTAGCCCTGGCGCGCAATCCCAACATGCTTGTATTCAGCACTGCCTGGACGCCGCCCACGGCCTATAAAGACAACGGCAGTATTGATGGAGGGACCTTTAACTCTACAGCGGCCAATATGTCGGCATATGCGACCTGGCTGGTGAATTATGTCAAGGCCATAAAAAGCCAGAAGGGGATAGATCTTTATGCCGTGTCCCCGCAGAACGAACCCGATCTTGATACCACCTATGATTCATGTACATGGACGGCCCAGCAGTTCCAGGTATTTATCCGCGACTATATGGGCCCGGCTTTCCAGAGCGCGGGGCTTACTACGAAAATATTGATGCCGGAAGATTCAAAGGATAACCTTGCCAAATCAGCCGCGGCTATGGGCGATGCGGCATGCGCGCCGTATATAAGTATTATAGGAGGGCATATTTACGGCGGCGGGCCGAACACTTTGCCGGTGTCGTACGGCGCGGCCGAACACTGGATGACGGAATATTCCGATTATAACAATTGGGACGGCTCAATAACCAGCGGCATAACTTACGCGCTGAGCGTGCACAACTGTATCGTGTCGCATAATTTCCACGCTTATGTTTTCTGGTGGCTGGTCAATAATAACACGGACAACGAAGGCCTCTGCGACACCAACGGCGTCCCTGCCAAAAGGCTATACACCATGGGAAATTACAGCAAGTTCATACGGCCGGGATATATCAGGGTCGCCTCCACCGTAAACCCTTCCTCAAATGTGACGACCTCGGCGTATATAAATACATCGCCCGGCAAATACGTGATAATAGCCATCAACAACAATTCTTCCGCGCAAAGCACGACATTTAATTTGACGGGAATTTCCACAACATCGGCCGCGCCGTGGCTGACCGACGCTTCAAACGACCTTGTCCAGCAAACGGCCGTTGCAGTTTCGGGGAACAGTTTCACCTATAATCTTCCGGCTTACAGCGTCATGTCCTTTGTGGGTTCCATGGTGACCGGGCCGTCGCCGACAATCACGCCGTACGCGGGAACGCCCACTTTCACGGCGACCGCGACGCCGACGCCGGCACCGGCCGCGAACGGGCTCAAGTCGGGATCGTTCACCGGGCAGACCTACACGAACCCGTACGGGAACGTACAGGTCCAGGTGGTGATCTCCGGCGGCAAGATCACCAGCGTCAAGACCATCCAGTATCCCAACGGCCATCAGCAGTCCGTGTTCATCAACTCCCAGGCACTTCCGCTCCTCGAGCAGGAGGTCCTCAAGGCTCAGAGCGCGCAGATCAACATCATCGGCGGCGCCACCTTCACCAGTCAGGGCTACGCCCAGTCAGTGCAGTCGGCGCTGGACGCCGCGCGCGCCTGACGGAGGCCCCGCGGTGCAGCGTAGGGTGCGGGTGGAACCGGTCATGGGGACCGTGGTCACCGTCGATGTCCGCGACCCCGGGCTGCCCGACCCGACCGTCGACACGGCCATCGAGACGGCGGTCGAATGGCTCCACCTCGTGGACGCCACCTTCAGCACCTACCGCGACGGCAGCGAGATCAGCCGCCTGGGGCGCGGTGAGCTCCAGGAGAGCGAGTGCTCTCCAGAGGTCCGCGAGGTGCTGGGCCTCTGCGCCGAGGTCGAGCGCGGGAGCGGGGGCTGCTTCGACATCCACTGCGGGGGCCGGCTCGATCCCTCGGGCCTGGTCAAGGGCTGGTCGGTGCAGCGCGCCGCGGAGATGCTGCGGGCGGCTGGTGCCCGCAGCTTCTTCATCGGGGCGGGGGGGGATATCGTGACTCGCGGGGAGTCCGCTCCCGGCCAGCAGTGGAGGGTGGGCATACGCCACCCTGAGATCGCCGGCCGGGTCGCAGCGGTGCTCGAGACCGGGGACCTCGCCATCGCCACCAGCGGGGCGTACGAGCGCGGCGAGCACATCCTCGACCCCCACACCGGACGGGCCCCGGAGGGGCTGCTGAGCATGACCGTGGTCGGCCCCAGCCTCACCTACGCCGACGCCTTCGCCACCGCCGCGTTCGTGATGGGTGAGCAGGGATTGCACTGGGTGGCGGGGATGGATGGATACGAGGCGCTGGCGATCACGCCCGACCGCAGAACGGTGTGGACCCCGGGGATGGACGCCCTGCTGGTGCGCGACATTGCACCGGCAATGTGACATCGGGCCCGCCGAGTTCCCACAGCGGGGCGACAGCGGCGGCGCCACATCGCATGCAATTCGCGGCGACTGGCGCGTTGATGGACGCCCACCTATACTCGACTGACCGTACCAGGGGCTCCTCCGCTCGGGAGCGGTGACCGCGGTCCCCGCTCATCGTCTTTTCGCCCCTGCGGTGGCGCGGTAGAAGCGAGGGAAGTGGGAGCGCTCGGGACGATGTCCAGCGGGACTGCGCAGGCGTACCGGTCCTGATGTCCACCCGCAAGCAGGTGGCCCTGCTCGGTCTCTGGGCGGCCTTTCTCGCGGTGGTGGTCCTGATCTACGTGCAGGTCCGGGACCAGCCGCCGTCCCCGCCCCAGGCCAGCCTGGGGACGCTGACCCAGGCGGTGCTCAACGCCGAGAGCGGGACCGGCGCGCCCCAGGACCAGATCTCGTTCGACACCGCCCACCCGGCGATCGTCTCTCCCGACTCAGTGACCTGGTGGGACGCCGTGGGCGGCGAGCACCTGACACCGAACGCGGATCAGGGCGCGGTCGAGAACATCTTCGCCAGCAACCACTACACGAACTTCACACCCGAGGGCGGCGTGCCGCTCGCCACGCTGCTCCTGGTGCTGGTGCCGACGCTCATCATCGTGATGGTCATCGTCATCCTCTACTGGCGCCAGGGCGCAGGCGGGCCGGTGGGGCTGCTGCGCTCCCGGACCAAGGCGGTCGCGGGTGACCAGCCGCTCAGCACCTTCGCCGACGTCGCGGGGTGCGACGACGCCAAGCTCGAGATGGGAGAGCTGGTCGCCTTCCTCCGGGACCCCGACCGGTACCGCGACCTGGGAGCCCGGGTGCCCAAGGGAGTGCTCCTGGTCGGGCCGCCGGGCACCGGCAAGACGCTGCTCGCCCGGGCCGTGGCCGGCGAGGCCGGCGTGCCGTTCTTCTCCATCTCCGGCTC
>PMTB01000122.1 GCA_003167475.1 candidate division FCPU426 bacterium
CCGCCCATGGGATGGAACAGCTGGAACAAGTTCGGGGGCAATATCAACGAGGAACTCATAAGGGCCACCGCGGACAAGATGGTTTCAAGCGGTATGAAGGATGCCGGATACCAATATCTGGTAATAGACGACTGCTGGCACAATATGACGCGGGACGCGCAGGGGAATATCAGCGCTGATCCGAAACGTTTTCCGTCAGGAATTAAAGCACTTGCCGATTATGTCCATTTAAAGGGTTTGAAATTCGGAATTTACTCGGATGCCGGAAAGAAAACCTGCGGAGGCAGGCCCGGAAGCCGCGGATATGAGTTCCAGGATGCGCGCCAATATGCCGCCTGGGAAGTGGACTATTTGAAATATGACTGGTGTTACACCGGCAGCCAGAACGCGAAGGCGGCGTATATCACCATGAGAGACGCGCTCAAACTTGCGGGGAGACCGATTGTTTTCAGCATCTGCGAGTGGGGTAACAGCAAACCCTGGCTTTGGGGTAAAAACGTGGGTAATTTATGGCGTACAACAGGGGATATACTGGACTCCTGGGAAAACAAGGGCAATATGTTCGGTTTAACCGGAATCCTGGACCTGCAGGCGGAGCTTTATCCTTACGCGGGCCCGGGGCATTGGAACGACCCGGATATGCTTGAAGTCGGCAACGGCGGCATGAGCGCGGCAGAGTACCGCGCGCATTTCAGCCTGTGGTGCATTTTAGCGGCGCCGCTTATGGCCGGAAATGACATAAGGGAAATGAGCAAAGATACGCTGGATATTCTTACGAACAAGGAAGCCATTGCTGTCGACCAGGATGAGCTGGGCAGGCAGGGGCAAAGGGTCGGGAAAAACGGCAACAAAGAAGTTTGGGTAAAACAGATGAAAGATAACAGCCGGGCCGTTGTACTATTCAACCGCGGGCCAAAGGAAACGGAAATAAAATTTGATTGGAAAGACATAGGGTACCCGTCGGGCCTTACCGCAAATGTCAGGGACCTGTGGTTAAAGAAAGACCTGGGGGAATTTAAGGGCGGGTTTAAAGCGAAGGTAGAACCACACGGAGCCGTGATGATCAGGGTTTATGCGCCGTCCGGCTGGATGCCCCCGGTCAAGGTTGAACCAAAGCCGCCAGTCATTTATAATGCCGAGGACGCCGGCCTCTCGGGAGGCCTGGCCATGAGCACGGATTGCGAAGGCTACACAGGCAGGGGTTTTGTCCAGGGGTATTTCTTCGGCACCGGCCAGAAGGCCGTATTTAGTATCAGCGTGGAAAAGACCGGAAAATATAAACCGGTTATCCGTTACAATAATTCCTTCGGCAACATACAGCAGTTGAGCCTTTACGTAAATGGCAAATTTGCCGGGAAATTGAAGTTCAAAGCCACCGGGGATATGGATACGTGGGGTGAACATACGGTTAAAGTTTTCCTGGCAAAAGGGAAAAACCTGATAACGCTTCAAAAAGATGAAGACGATGGCTGCGTGAACCTGGATTGTATCAGGATATACGAAAAGTAGACTGTAAAATAAACAGTGAGGTTAATTATGCTCAAACAGGTTTTTGCCGCGATTTTTATGGTTTTGTTTATTTCATCATGCGCGTCAGCAGGCGGAACTGTTGTGAAAGGACCCGCTGAGAAAGCGAGATTAAGCTGGACAGCCGGGGAACCGGTCATATTTCCGCTGGCCGAAAAGGGCCGCAATGTTGTATCGGCAAAGGACCCCAGCGTCGTGTATTACAACGGCAAATGGCATGTGTTTTATACCACCTGCGACGATAAGGGCGTTTGGTCCATGCAATTCATAAGTTTCAGGGACTGGAAAGACGCTAAAACCGCAAAAGCGTTCCCCAAGGACGAAAACCCTGATTTAAGCGGGTATCATTGCGCGCCTATGGTGTTCTATTTTACGCCCCAAAAGAAATGGTATATGGTATTCCAGTCGGGCCAGCCGCAGTATTCCACCAATGACGATATTGACAATAATATGGGCTGGACCAAACCAATTGATTTTTTTAACGGCACGCCGCCGGGCCTGGAAAAAGGGCAGTGGGGCGCGCAATGGCTCGACTTTTTCATGATATGCGATAAAGATTACGCATATCTGTATTTCACGGGCGATAACGGACGCTTTTATTACAGCAGGACAAAAATAGTTGATTTTCCCAAAGGCATGAGCGACCCGAAAATGGTCCTGCATTACAATAACGAGGGAGACCTGTTCGAGGGCGGGGCCGTTTACAGGATCAAAGGTCAGCAGAAATACCTGGCCATGATCGAGTCAATAGCCAAAAACGGAGACAGGTATTACAGGAGTTTTACGGCCGATTCGCTGGACGGGGATTGGAAAGAGGATTCCGGGGATTACAACGCTCCTTTCGCCGGGCTGAACAATGTGAAGTTTGAGGAAGGCGTGAAACCATGGACCAGGGATATAAGCCACGGCGAGCTTATACGCGACGGATATGACGAAACAGTAACCATAGACATGGACAACCTGCAGTTCCTTTTTCAGGGCATGGACCCTGCCGCGGAAAATGGCGAGTACTTCATGAGGCCGTACAAGCTGGGCTTGTTAAAAGCCGTCAGGAGATGAATTATGAAATTTAATAATCCGGTTTTGCCGGGATTTTACCCGGACCCGAGTGTCTGCCGGGTAAACAATGATTTTTACCTTGTTACCAGCAGTTTTGAATATTTCCCCGGTGTCCCCATATTTCACAGCCGCGATCTTGTGCACTGGCGCCAGATCGGCCACTGCCTGGACAGGGCAAGCCAACTGCCGCTTGAGAGAGCGGAAAGCTTTTCCGGGATATACGCGCCTACCATCAGGTATAATGACGGCATTTTTTATATGACTACAACCAATACTTCCGGTATAAAGAATTTTATAGTAACCGCAAAAAAACCGGAAGGCCCATGGTCCGAGCCTGTTGCCGTAAATCAGGATGGGATCGACCCCTCGCTTTTTTTTGACAGGGATGGAAGTGTCTATTACACAACGTCAAACGGCGGCGCGATGCAGAGCATGATAGATGTTAAAACAGGCAGGCTGCTTACAGAACCCAAACTGGTATGGAAAGGCACGGGCGGAAGATATCCTGAGGCCCCGCACCTGTATTTTATCAACGGCTGGTACTACCTGATGCTGGCGGAAGGCGGCACAGGGTACGAGCACATGGTGACGATGGCGCGCTCAAAAGACCCATGGGGGCCGTTTGAACCGTGCCGCCGTAATCCCGTGCTTTCACACAGAAGCACACCGAACCCGATAAGGGCAACCGGCCACGCGGACCTAATTTATACGGGCGAGCATTGGTTCGCGGTATTTTTGGGGGTGCGGACATACGGCTATGATGACACGCACAATCTGGGGCGGGAGACATTTTTGTGCCCGGTTTCGTGGACTGATGACGGATTTCCGGTTTTTGGGGACAATGGAATGGCATTTATGGAGATGGAATCACCCATGAAACCAGAACCATTCCCGGAAACAGCAGCAAGAGATGATTTTGACGATGAAAAACTCCAATACTGCTGGAATTACCTGCGCAACCCGGATGAAAAACTTTACTCGCTTAAGGAACGCCCCGGGTTCCTGCGGCTTAAAGGTTCAAAATACGGCCTTGACGATATTGCCTCGCCTGCATGGCTGGGCAGGAGGCAATGCCATCATAAAGTCAGGGTAATGGCCTCTATTGAGTTTAAACCTGAAAGCTCAAATGAAGAAGCCGGAATATGCGTGCGAAAGAACGAACAACATCATTATGAAATGTTCCTGTCGCTTAAGCTGGGCAAAGTATGTGTTGTGCTGAGGGAAAGGATAGCAAACCTGAAATCCGAATTGGCATGCGTGCCAATTCCGGAAGGGATGAGGGAACGTTGTATTTTGGGGATAAAAGCCGATGAGAACAACTACACTTTTTCCTATGGCTCATCAGAAAATGATCTTAAACCGCTGGGAACCGGCATTACACGCTATCTGTCCTCTGAAATTGCTGGCGGATTTACGGGTGTATATTTTGCCATGTATGCAAGCGGAAACGGCAAGCCGTGCAAAAACCCGGCTGATTTCGATTGGTTCGATTACGGTTTTTAGGAAACTGAAATGAGACTGTCGGAAAATCCTGTTATTGTTGCGTTTATTCAGCAGGTTGTCATTGCGAGGAGCGAGTTCCTCAGCGACGAAGCAATCTCTGTCTTTTTGCAGAAGCCCGTGTTTCAAGGCTTATCAAAGAACAGAGATTGTGGTTCGGCAA
>PMTB01000106.1 GCA_003167475.1 candidate division FCPU426 bacterium
CCAAACCCACGATGGTAAACATATTGCCGGAACGCCTGACTGGTGCTGCATCATATTCAGCCATGCCCTTATGCCGCTGTCCCGCACCGCCTCCAGCACATAATAAGCCATGGGTTCTGTCCCGGTATACACCAATACCGTGCTTTCCATGTACGACCCGAGCATATCCCCGCATTTCCCGCAAAAATACGCCCCTCTTGTGTTCTTATATCCGCATTTGGGACAGATTTCGTATTTGTTTTCCTTATACCACGTTTTTATTTGCTCTTCGTTATTACTGTAAGCCGTCAGGGCGCCTAAAATAACGGCGATAAAAAGAAACATCATCCAGTTCCACCGCGTCATGATCATGAACGCCATGCCGATGGCAAAACATATTAAAAAGTAGAGCACAAAGTCGAGGAACAAGCCCTCATAAACCTCAAAGAGACTCCTTTTTTTATTTGCTTTGGATCCTGTTTTTCCCATAAAATCCTTCCTTTATCGCCCTTCCCTGTTAAGAGGGGGCATCCGCTTCCGCAAATACGCTCCGGCGGACGAGCCAGCGGACAAGCGCCCCCTCTCTACAAAATCTAGGGCGTTACAGGCAAAACTTCAACTCCCTACAAACCTGCCAGGAAATCCAGCGCTTCATCCCTGCTGTTTTTCAGCACCAGGTTGTCGCGTTTGGTAAGCATTATTATGGAGGAGAGCACGACTTTTTGCACTCCTGCCATGCCTGATATGGCCGTCATTTTTATGTAGGGCTTGTTTTTCAGGGTGAAGGATTTTAATTTATCGGAAACTTCCATGGTCATGGAAGTGCCCTCGGTATTGACCCAGCACAGCACGCTTTTATCCTGCCCGCCGTATATCAGCGGCGACGCGTCAGCTATAGCCTGCTCGATATCCGTCAGTGCGGCTTTTGACAGGTCTATGTGGACCACCTTTTTACTTTTGTAAGTGATAACTTCCGCCCTTGCCATGAGTACCTCCTTGAATTTAATTTAGTCCGGCCTTTATCACCCATCCCGGTTTAGAGGGGGCATCCGCTTCCGCTGAAGTTTCCCGCCTCCGCAAATACGCTCCGGCGGACGAGCCAGCGGACAAGCACCCCCTCTCTACAAAGTCCGGAGCGTGTATGGCAAAAGTTCCGGCTATTTCAGATGGAGGATAATTTTTAATTACCCGTAAATATTATTCCTGCGTGATCGCCTTTATGATATTTTCGTATTCCGTCCCCACGTCGTCCCTGCCCAGCCTGGTCGCGCCCGCGACCGTTGTTTTGAAGAACAGGTCGTTCCTGGAATTTATTTTTTTCACGGTTATACCGCTTGTTATTTTTGTGCCGTTATCCATGGTCTGTTTCCATGAGATCGTGCCTTTCTCATAGTCGGCCTTGCCCGGTGTTTCGCCGTTATCCTTTGTCCACGCGGCTATATCATCAAGTATTTTTTTGCCGGTCATCGGCTGTTCGAGGAAGACGGAAGCTTCAAATACCTGCGTTCCGTTGTCGTTAGTGTCCTGGGTTATATTTTCCGACACCCGGCCTTCCTTTGCCTTTGACAGGGCCCTGTCCGCTTCAAGTTCATTTCCGGTCTTTAGCCCGGCGTCGCTTGTTGACCCTGCTTCTTTGGCCCCTTCGTCAATTTTTGTATCCGATACCCTTTTAAAACATCCCACGAGGTTGGCGCATATCATGTCGCCGTCCTCGATATAGCGCAGCGAACCTCCGCCCTTTAAGGCGGTTATTTCCGATCCCGTGCCGGTAAAAGCCCCGGTATACTGGCGTCCGAGGTCCTCCCAGCTGCCCGCGGCGCCCAACTGCCTGGCTGCTTCCGCGCTGTTATGGGTTTGCATGGCTTTTTCTTTGTATGCCTGCACACTCGGGGTTTCCAATAAAACCCTGTATATGCCCGCTTCCTTGCTGATGTGCAGCATCATAGCGGAACTCTCCTGGTCCGCGGCGGACCCGTCGGTAGCCATGGAAAACCGCCAGTCGCCGACCAGGCTGCTTTTGACTTCCGCCTCCGCGCCAAAGACCGAACCGCCGAACAACAATCCAAGGATCATTGCCAAAAAAACCGGATAAAAATTCTTTTTCATTTCGAACCTCCCGCCGCAGCCCGTTTTTCAGGCCGCGTAATCTTGAATTTTAGTTTACCGTTATTATATAATAAAGGTCACGCCAGTGACACATTAATTTTAAATTCTGAATTTTGAATTTTTAATTTCGCCTTAAAGCCCTCATCCTATCCAGCAGCCCTTTTGTCGGCATTAAAGAGAGCATTATAGCGAAGGAAGCCAGCATGAACGGATATGAGTCGGCCCTGACGCCGTTCAAAAGGAATAAGGTGAAACCGTATGTGGCTATGGCGTTGGATATGGCCGTCAAGAACAGCAGCACGCTCAATATGGCGGTGTTAATGGGAATCTTTGATTCCACCACCGGCAGGAGCATCTTTGACATGGGGCCCGACATGGTTCCCGAGTATATCGATGATCTTAAAGATATCACCATGCCGGCATTGACGATGCTCAGTATTATAGCCCCGAATTTTATCATGTAATATGTATGGCTGTCCAACGGCGCGTATCCGTTAAAGGCGGCGCCGTTCCTGAAAGGCAGGGTCCGTATCCACTCGCAAACGGCAAGGCACAACAACGGGCTGAATACCGTAAGCCAGATGAAAATATATTTGGGCGCTTTTTGCGGTGAATCCATAATGTCTCCTTTAAAACAAATATCCCGCGTAAAATTTCAGATTGTTGCCGTACCATGTTACTGTCGAGTGCGAGCTTACCTGTTGCCTGGGGGTGAAAGTATAAACGAATCCGGCAGTGACCTTACCTGGGCCCGCGGCCCAATGCATGCCCAGATCCGCTGCGAAACCGGTCATATAAGAACCCACATAGCGGGAATCTGAAGATACACGGGTGCCATTGTTGTCAAAATCGTCAATTATCCTCCATGTGATAAAACCCGGAGCCGCCCCCAGCCCGCAGTAAAGTTCCAGGTAATCAGTGACACCGGCGTAAAACATTGCCAGCACCGGCACCTGTACCGTCACTTCGTTGGAACTTGTATTACTTGGAAGGGCCGTAATGGTCACTCCCGTCACCGAGTCATAGATGGGGGTTGTAAGGATCCCCCCGGCGGGCGCCTTGTAATGCGTAACAACCTGTCCTATATCAAGACCGGCCTTTAACCCGAACCAGCCAGAAAACTTTATTTCAGCCGCGACTCCGCCCGAGAAACCCGGCGAAAAGACCATGCCTGAATCCCAAAAATCGCCGTTCCAGGGGGTCACTTTCCATGTATAGCTGATCCCTGCCTGCGGAAGCCAGTTGACGGTGATACCGGAAAAAACAAATAATGGAATTAACAATAAAGTTGCAACCAACAGCATTTTTTTCATCTTTTTCTCCAGGTTTTTGCGGCCGGATTCTTACCATTTTCCGCCGACAACTCTATGCGTTATTTTTTTCTTCTTCCGCGTCACGTCCGAAGGGGGCGGATATCATCCGCCGCAACCCGGGCTGACAACATTCGCCGCTACGCCGCATTCCGCAAACTCCGCACCGATGATACATAATATAGAACTAAGCTCACCCCGTCTTATGCTTAGCCACCCAATAAATCAGGTTGACCACCGTCAACAGAGTCCCCGCTATTATGACCACCCGCTTTGCCCAGTCTGTCTTGAGCGGGGTCACCGTGAACGTGGCTTTCACCCTCTTTGAGTATATGAAGTAAGGCACCCATATGGAGCATACGAGCAGTTGCTTGAAAGCGTCAAAGGGCGTGACTGTCTTATCCGTCCCGTCCGGATTTACCAGCATTGCCGTAAGGCCTATCAGGATAAGCAATGACAGTTGTAATATAATGTAGGTCGCGGGGAACCTTTTTGACCTGTTAAAAAAGAGTATGTTCATGTAAATCATCAGGAGCAAAAATACACAAGCCACGTAATTTTTGTAGGAAAGGAACGCTGCGCTGAGGTCGAATTCTTTCAGTATAATAAATATCCCTATGACCAGGCCAATACCCACGAGTATGAGCCAGCCGTCGATACTGGAATAGTTTTCACTGTCATGGCTGGTTTCCGGCCCGGACGGAATTTTCTCGGCGCTTGTTTCATGTATTACCGTCTTAATAAGTTTCCCCGATGAATAGATTTCGGTCTTTTCCACAACCCCATTCTCGGAAAACCATATGAACTTCCCGTGTTCCCTTCCGTTCTTATAATGTTTGCTTTTCATTACCTCTCCCGAAGGGTAGTAAACAAACTCGCTTCCCTGCCTGACATTATTCACGTATTTTTCCACGCATATAAGCGCGCCTTTGGCGTCATATTGCGCCACCTGTCCGGTGATTTTTTTCCCTTTTTTGGTCACCCTGCCGCCGGCCCCGTTCGCCCAACACGCGATCTCTTTGCCGCCCCGGAAAAACACCTTTACATTATCCGGCAGCATTTTGGAAGTTATTTCTTTTCCCATTTTAGCCTCTTATCTGTTTTTTCTCAGGCTCACTTTTTCCCTTATAAGGTCCTTTAGCGCCTGTTCTTCCCCGGGCTTTAACATCCTTTTGGGAATTATGACAGCGTTGAATTTGCTGTACTCCAGATATATTGCTTTTCCTGTCGTGTAAACCTTCGCCACTGTTTCCCAGGTTATCCTCGCATTGCCGGTTTCCGATGTCATTTCTATGCTGTCCGGGGTTATGACGAGTTTTCCGCCCGCGGCGCGGAATTTATCAGAGCCGAAGTTTTCCTTTGTGTCGCTGAAGATGACAAACGGCACGCTCCACATGTACAGGTCCATGGCTATCATGGCTATTTCTATGAATTTGAAGTGCCAGTCATTTACAACAACCTTGTGCGCCAGTATGGACGCCGCAATCAGCGTGATGATGATCAACCCGGCCGTATTTAGCAGGCCCGTGATGCCGTTTCCGTAGTAGAGGAAAAAATGGAAGTCCCTGAAATCTTTCAGCGTATAATCCGCGTTTAGTTCGATCTTAATGCCGCTCATTTTGTCTTTCTCCTTAAATTGTGAAGGATCATATTCCCCGGAGCCTTTTAAGTTCCGCGGCTTTGTTCATGTCTTTTTTAGCCACGTTTTTATCATTAAGTCCNNCGGTTTACAAATGCCTGCGTATACCCGGAATTTATTTCAATCGCCTTTGTGCTGTCCGCTATGGAACCGGCAAAATCACCCATGCGGTATTTGGCGTTCCCGCGCAGCAGATAGGCAATGCCGAAACGTGGATCTATCCTTATGGCGCCGTCAAAATCAGCCACAGCCCCGGAGAGGTCCCCGGACTTGAGCTTTTTGACCCCGGAACTCAGGCAGTTCACGGCATTATCGTCCGGAATGGCAAAAAACGGGATAAAAAACAGGAGAAAAAAAACAAAAACGGTTTTTTTCATGATTGTTACCCCCTTTTTGGGCCATTATCCTATATATATATATTAACCCAAAACAGNNATAAGGTCACGAAAGTGACACCACAATTTTAAATTTTAAATTTTCAATTTTTAATTGCCTTCAGGAACTTGTCTCCACATTCAGCAGCGGTATTACATGCACATCGGGTTTTGAATCCTCTTTTATATGCGCGTTGCCGTCCATGTCCACTTTTTCGATTGTGCCGCAGGAATAGTACACTTCGCAGGAGCCGCTTCCCTTTACGATCTTCCTAAAATTGACTTTGTCGCCTTTTTTAAAATTTTGGTACATTTTAAAACCTCCACAAGAAAAAAACCCCGCTCTCGCGGGGTTTTTCTGTTTCCCTTGGTACTAACCACTCCCAAACCCCCAATATTAAACTTTGGCAATGACCCTTATTTCATCGTCAAAGTTTATATGTCT
>PMTB01000173.1 GCA_003167475.1 candidate division FCPU426 bacterium
TCCGATGACAACAATGGCCATAGGCACGCGCGTTTCCGCTCCCGGGCCGAGCGCCAGCGCCGGCGGTATTGCCGCGGCTATGGTGGCGGCCGAGGTCATGACTATGGGCCTCAACCTGATAGGGCAGGCCGTGAGCAGGGCGTTTTTGATGTCCATTCCTCCGTCGCGTTTCTGGTTTGTAAAATCAACCAGCAGGATGGAATTCTTTTTCACGATTCCCATGAGAAGTATGACGCCTATCGCGCTGTACACATTCAGGCTTTTTCCGCTCAATGCCAGTGCTGTAAAGGCTCCGGTCAGCGAGAACGGCAAAGCGAGCAGGACCGACAAAGGATGCACAAAACTGTTAAACTGAGCGCCAAGGACCATATACGCTACAAATATGCCGAGTATAAGCGCTATGTAAAGGCTGTTGAAAGAATCCCGGAACGTGCTTGAGCTCCCTGTGAAAGCCACCCTGTAACCGTCGGGCAGCATTTTTTTCGCCAGAACCTCAACCTGCTTTAAAGCCTCGCCCTGCGACTTACCCGTGGCCACATTGGCAGAAATATGTATTGCCCTCTCCCTGTTTTCCCTTGTTATCGAGGTTACGGTGGGCTTCTCAACCACGGTTACCACATTCCCGAGCCTGATGAGCTGACCCTGGTTGTTCCTCACAAATATCTTAAGTATGTTGTCTATGTCTTCCCTGTCCTTTTTTTCAAGCTGGACCATGATATCGTAGCGCCTGCCGTTCTTTGTGAATTTTCCCGCGCGTATGCCGCCGTACTCGGCGTTAAGCGCGTCGCCTATTGTCTGCATTGATACAGCGTACCTGACGGCTTTTTCCCTGTCGGGCAATATAAGCGCCTCGGTCACCCCGAGTTTATAATCCGTGTCGGAATCCACCATAACCCCGCCTTTATCCATCTCATCCTTCATATTGTCGCTCAATTCGGCAAGTTTGTCCCAATCCGGTCCGATGAGCATGAAATCAACCGGGCTTCCCTTCCCCGATGAAAAACCCGAAAGAGACGGGTCCTGTATGCCCACGGTTTTTACTCCGTCAATTTTTTTGATCTGCTTCCTCAGCATGTCGCCGAATTCCTTCTGGGAGATCTGCCTTTTTAGGTCCTTATCAACCGGTCTTTTTCCCTTATCCTTCATTGTAATGCTGATACTGCCCGTGCTTGAACTCGAACCGCCAACGCTTACAAAATAACTTTCCACCTCGGGCCTTTGCTTTATGATATCCTCGGCCTGCCTGACCGCTGCGTCGGTTATAGATACCGACGAACCTGTCGCCACCTGTATTGTCACACCGAGGCGCCCCTGGTCCTGACTGGGCACAAATTCCTTTTTTATGAACGCGAACAGCACCATTGAAACCGCGAATAAAATTACGGAAACAATAACGACCTTCCATCTGTTATCAAGGCAGACCTTAAGCAGTTTCAAATACCCGTCCCTCATCTTATCCATGGCGTCATCCATAAACGGCTTTCTCGAAGCTGTCCCATGGTGCTCGGAAAGGAATTGGGAGGCGTACATGGGTGTGAGCGTCAAGGCCCCGAGGAGCGATATCATTACGGCGGAAGTTATGGTAATGCCGAACTGGTAAAAATATTTTCCAACCACGCCTTTCATGAATATTACCGGCAGGAATATCGCGAGTATGGCAACGGTCGCGGCTATGGCGGCAAATGTTATCTCGCGGGACCCGTTCATGGCGGCATCCATCCTGGACGAGCCCTCTTCCTTGTGCCTTGATATGTTCTCCACCATCATGATGGCGTCGTCAACGACTATTCCGATAACCAGTGATAATCCAAGGAACGTGAATGTGTTCAATGTAAAACCGAACATTTTAATGACAAAAAACGCCCCGAATATGGACATAGGTATGGTCAGCGATACGTTCAACGCCGTCCCGAATGAACCCAGGAATATCCAGCAAACTATTGCGGTCAGTATCACGGAAAGAAGTATTATAAAATTCATATCATTGGCGGAATCTTCTATGAACTTGGTCGTATCGAACCTGACTTCCAGTTTGGTGCCCTCAGGAAGTATTTTCTGAAGTTCCTTTACCTTTGCCTTGACCAGGTGCGCCACAGCCACCGAATTCGAACCGGGTTGCTTGTAAATATTTATCCCGACTGCCGGGCCCTCCGGGGTCCTCGCAAGGCGGGTCGTGTCCTCAAGCCCGTCTTCAACCCTCGCAATATCGCCTATGTGGAGTTTCTTCCATATGGTGGAGCCCCTTCTTGAAGGTATTATTATTTTCGAGAATTCAACATCGCTCCCCGCTTCGCCGAGCATACGAAGGCTTGTCTCGCGTTTTCCGTTATCGGTGAAACCGGCGGGGACCTCCTGGTGCCCGCTTGATATGGCGTTGACTATGTCATCGGGGGTTATCTCCTCTTTGTTCATTTTCACCGGGTCAAGCCATACGCGCAAAGACGGGTTTAAGAACCCGCTTAAATCAACCTGCGAAACTCCCGGTACGGCTGTAAAAGCGTCGTTGAGATGGTCCTTGGTGTATTCCATTATGAACCTCAGCGGCCTGTTGCCTGAAAAAGCAATGGTCACGATGGGCTGGTCATCCGGATTGTTTTTCGCTATCTCATAGGGGGTCACGTCATACGGCAGGTCCCTGCCTATACTGGTCATCTTTGCCTGTACTTCCTGGAGCGCCACGTCGATATTTTTATCAAGGTCAAAAGTTATGGTTATCCTGGAGCCGCCCCTCCTGGACTGCGAGGTTATCTCCTGCACGCCCTGCACTCCGAGCACTGCCTGCTCCACAAGGTCGGTCACCTGGGTCTCCACAACATCGGGTGAAGCGCCCGGCCAGTTTATGGAAAGCGAAAGGGTTGGCCAGTTCACATCAGGCATTTGGCTGACCCCTAGCCCGGTGTAAGCGATGGCGCCGAAAACAGTGATGCCGATAAAAAGCATCCAGGCCATGACAGGGTTCTTGATGGAAGCGTCTGATAAGGTCATTTAACCCTCCGGAATTGAATTTTTAGCATACAAATAATTATACAGGACGGACATCGCCATAAAATAAACTTTCTGTTAATTTTAACCGCCCTTTGGTACAAACACAAAACAATATGATGAATATATCACATATTCAATGAAGGTACAACATTAGACGGGGGGACAAACTGAAAAGTTCAATAATAAAAGGATAAAATCAGAATATTCCGATTAATTGCCATGTCAGATTTTGCGCCAGACAAGCGGCTTTGCGCATTATATGCGCCGCTACCAGCTTGGCAACGATTGTCAACCTGCTCAATCTGCTCTACTGCTCAACCTGCTCCGTCAAATTTTGCTCAGGCAAAATTTGACCCCCTATTTCCTCTCCGCCGATCACGCGCACGCAGTTTCCGTACAAAATATCCTTGTCTATGAATGCTTTCGCGCCGAAGCCGTAGCACTTGTTGATCTCTTTCTCATTCCCGGTGCCGGATACCACGATAATTTCGTAATAACGGTTTATTTTCATGCTGCCAATCTTTTGGAGAATTTCAAAACCATGCATCTTAGGCAAATACAGGTCGAGCAGGATAAGAAGCGGCTTTGATCCGCCCGTTCCGGTTTTTCCGCCGTAACTTAAGAATTCCAGCGCTTTTTCAGCGTCATTTATCCATAGTATGTGTTTTTCAGGATTGCATTTTTTAAAAGCCCTAATCAGCAGCCCGGCTTCCATATCATTGTCCTCAATAAGCAATATATCGGGTTCCATATCCTTGATAGCCATGATATCCTCCGTATGTTTTTTTCGCACAAATTGCAGGTCTTGAAAAAGCCTTAACTCCAGGCTCCAGTTACTCTTCCTTTCGCCTACCTTCCCCGCATCGCCCCGGAGAGCCTTGCCGCGCCGTAACCCAGGCCCGATATTTTGCCAGCGCCCGCGGTTATCGCCTGCCAGATGGCGGAATACCTGCATAATTCCTCGTTCTTTTTCGCCACTGTTTTAAGGGCGGCCTCGGTGCGCCTGAGTTTTTCTCCCTGTAATCCCAAAGCCTCCTGGCAGACAAGAAGTTCGTACGCCAGTTTTTCCTTTTTCAAGGCGCTTAAAGATATTCCGGAATCCCTCAACTTCTCTTTGACCTGTTTCTCAGCTTCGTAACGCAGCATCCCCGGCGCATCGACGGTTTCAATCGCGTTTTTCCCCATTTCCATGACATCCCTCCTGATTTTTATGTTGTTTCAATCTGTTTTATGGTGTCCAAAAGTCTCATGATACCAAACGGTTTTTTAATCACCGCTTCCGCCGAGTTCAGAATTTCCATTTCCTTTGCCGGGACTATGCCGGTTTCACCCGGGTATTCAACATCCATCAGGCTGGCTGTGACGACGACAACCTTGGCCGGTATATTTTCCGACTTGATCTGCCTCAACACATCATATCCGGTCATCACCGGCATCTTCAGGTCGAGTATCACAAGCGGTATTCCCTCCTGCCTGATGAGCCTCATGGCTTCCATGCCGTCCCCGGCTGTCCAGGCCTCATAGCCTTCGCTCCTGAGGATCTCCGAGACTTCTTCGCGCATTTCCGCGTCGTCGTCGGCGATCAGGATCCTTTTGCTCATTGCGCCATTGATCCCATTACCTGCCGCATGGACAGGAATTTATCAAGGACCTTTTCCTCAATGCCCCTGCGCATGTCGGAATTAAGCGGGTGGGCGATATCCCTGAACATGCCGTCCGCCGATTTTTTACCCGGCATTACCACAAAAAGCCCGTCTTTACCGTCTATCACCTGCAGACCCCTGACCACAAAAGCGCTGTCAAATGTTATGCTCGCGTAAGCCTTAAGCTTTTTTTCCTCAATACCGTCCGCCATCCTCGGGAAAACCTTGACATCCGTAATCTCCATTTTACCCTCCTAATTTTTTTTTGGCCGCTTTACTGCGCCCTGTTTATGGAAACCTGTGAGGTTTCATGGAATTTGTCCAGCACCTTGCCAACAATCTCAGCCCTCATTCCGTTATTCAGCGGGTGCGCGATATCCTTGAACGTGCCGTCGGAAAGTTTCCTGCTGGGCATCACAACAAACAGCCCCTTCGCGCCGTCTATCACCCTTAAACCCCTTACCACGAATGAATCGTCGAACGTGATGCTCGCGTACGCTTTCAGTTTTTGGTCCTCGCCCGCCTCAGCCGCCCTCGGAAAAACTTTTACTTCCGT
>PMTB01000142.1 GCA_003167475.1 candidate division FCPU426 bacterium
GTGAATGAAAAAACCGCCATTGCCGTGCCGTACAGGATGCCGGCCATATAAATATGCCTTCCCAGCCCGAGGACGTTCGTGCGGGAAGCCAGGTATACCGCACCGCAGAGCGCTCCCGCGCCTATCGAGGATATGAGGAACCCCATGGTATGCGGCCCGCCGTGAAAAACATTCTTGGCAAATACAGGCAGAAGGGTTACGTACGGCAATCCCATGAGGGTAACAAGGCTCAAATTCAGCAGTATGGACCTTATGGGCCGGAACCCGCTGACATATTTAAAGCCTTCCTTTAGCCCGCTTAAGATCCGTTCATTTTTACGCGCCGCGGGCCTGTCCTTTACCTTCATCTGGTTCAGCGCGTAAATAACCGCGATGAAGCTCAACGCGTTCAGGGTAAAACACGCGCCTTCCCCGACCAGGGCTATTAGTATGCCCGCGATAGCCGGGCCGATGAGCCTTGCGGAATTTACAAGCGCGGAATTCAGCGAGATGGCGTTGCTTAAGTCATTCTTATCGTCCACCATTTCCATCATGAATGACTGCCTCGCAGGGACATCAAAACTATTGATCATCCCCAGAAAAAGACTGAGCACGATAATGTGCCATGGCTGCACGATATTTGTTATGACAAGAACAGCGATTATCGACGCCTGAATGAGGGCAAACGACTGCGTGAACCTGAGTATGGTGCGGCGCTTCCACCTGTCCGATAGGACTCCCGCGAACGGGGAAAGTACAAATAACGGCAAAGTGGAACAAAACCCGACCACTCCGAGCAAAAACACCGAACCCGTGAGCCGGTAGACCAGCCAACTCATTGCCGTGGACTGCAGCCATGTGCCGATGAGCGATATGCCCTGCCCCATGAAAAAAAGCCGGAAATTCCTGTGTTTGAGCGCGCGCAGCATGGCCGGCAGTTCAAATACTTTCTTCTTATCCTCCAAATTGCCTTTCATGTTTATTTGAACAGTTCCACAGCCATAAAAGGCCTGCCGTGTCCGGGATATACTGTTCTTATACCGAGTAATTTTATTTTTTCGATGCTGTCATTAAGCTGTGCCTCATTGTGCACAATGGGCGATATCACCGGTTTTCTATTGTTATTTAAAGTATCACCCGCTATAAAATCGCCGTCAGCCATGAACACTCCCAGAGAACCCGGGGTGTGCCCGGGGACGAGTATGATCTTCGCGTCAACCCCGTAATCAGCCAGGCTAAAACCGTCTTCAAGCAGCACATCGGGGGTAAAACGCTCGAAGCCTTCTATAACTTTTCTAAATTTTGGAAGTCGGAACAGGAAAAACTGGAAAATCTTACGCGTTAATGATCCGGAGCCCCTGTCCATAAGCATCTTTCCGGATTCCACCATGGCCGAGTCATTCACGTTCATCGCGGTTTTGACGGAAAATTTTTTGCTCAGATAAAACGCGTTGCCCGAGTGGTCTATATCGCCGTGAGTCATTATTATCAGCTTGAGCTTTCCCGGGATACAGCCGTTCTTTTCCAGTTCCCTGTCCAATACCGCGCGCGAAAGGGATATGCCCGTGTCCACAAGCACAAACCCGTCTCCGGCCTTGATCAGGTAGCAATTCACCATGCCTGTTTTTAAAGGTATTATTTCATTTGCCATAAAAACCTCCTAAAATTACCTATTGTATGAACTTCTGCACCCTGTTGTTATTCAGGTCCGTCACATACACGTTCCCGCTATTGTCCACAGCCAAACCGTTGGGGTAGTTAAACTGGCCGTTGCCTGTTCCCTGGCTGCCCCACTGCCTTATATATACCCCGGTATCGCTGAATTTTTGGACCCTGTAGTTGAACATGTCCGCGATATACACATAACCAAGATTGTCAACCGCGAGCGCACCCGGCACATAAAGCTGACCGTCTCCGCTCCCGGTGCTGCCCCATTGCGTTATAAAACCACCCGAGCTGTTGAATTTCATTATTACATTATTGGTATTCTGGTCGGTAATATACACATACCCGCTGCTGTCGGCGGCCGTACCTGAAGGCTGGTTAAAACCATACCATTTCAGCAAATAACTTCCGGTGTCGCTGAATTTTTGTATCCTTGAATTGAAGTGATCGGAAATATAAACACTTCCGTTGTTGTCAGCGGCAATCTGGGATGCCCCGTTGATCTGCCCGTTACCGCTTCCAGGACTTCCCCACATACCCACGAAAACACCCGTATTGCTGAATTTCTGTATTGTATCATTGATCCAATCGGCAACATAAACATAACCGCTGCTGTCCACTGAAATGCTGGAAGGGTTGTTAAAATGGCCGCTGCCGGCCCCCTGGCTTCCCCATTTCAATATAAAATTCCCCGAGCTGTCAAATTTTTGTATCCTGTAGTTTCCCGGGTCCGTCACATAAACATAGCCGTTGTTATCCACTGCCACCGCAGAAGGGCCGTTAAACTGCCCGTCGCCGCTGCCCAAAGTCCCCCACTGTGTGACGTACATGGCAGTCATGGTGGCGGTTTGCTGTTGTTGGGCGTTAAGTGTTGACGTAAATGTCGGCGTTACCGTAAAAGTCGGCGTAACAGTGGCGGTTGCCGTGTCTGTGCCTGTGCATGTGTCTGTCCCAGTCGGGGTGGCGGTCGGCGTCGCGGTATATGTATCAGTAATTGTCCATGTCTGGGTTATTGTCTGCGTGGCGGTCGGGGTAGGCGTCCTGGATAATATCACCGCCTCTGTTTCCGATTCATAAATATTCATAACAGCTGTTCCGATAAAAGCTGCCGTTGCCGTCTGGTTCGGGGATGGCGTGACCGTGCTGGAATCTGTCGGTGTAAATAAAGCCGCTTCGAATGTCTGGGTTTCCCTGATCTGTTCCGTCGCAGTGGCATTACCCGCACCTACTAAGGTCAATATAGCCTGCACTGTCTGGGTCGCATTTGGTGAAGCCGTTATAGTGAGGGTGGAAGTAGGGCTGAAATTTGCGGCAATAACGGTTTGAGTTTCCTTTTCCTGTTCCGTAGCTGTAGCGTTGCCGGCTCCTACGGCCGTTAATACCGCGCCTATTGTCTGCGTCATATTTGGAGACGCGGTTGCTGTCGGGGTGATCGTGGGCGTATAAAGTTTTACGGCCTGGGTCTGAGTGGCATTGGCATTCGCCGTCTGGGCCATTATCGCGCCCACTGTCTGTTCGACATTGGGCGAGTCTGCGGATGTGGGCGAATTCTTTGTGCATGAATAAAATAGCGATACTGACAAAACAAGAAATATAATAAAGTTTTTCACCGGCTCCTCCTTGGGTTTATTGACCAATCATACGCCTAAAGCCCGGCGTTGTCAATATGGAGCCATTTGACGCTATTTAACCGATAATGTCTATTTGGACTCTTCAGGCTGTTGTTTCCCCATTTTTTTCACAGCGTCGATCTTTTTGCGGGCGCTTTCTATATCGCTGCTCACTTTTACCGAATACTCGCTTTTTGGATCCATGTCCTCAATGCCCTTCCAGTATACTATGGCCGCGTCAAGGTTTCCGGCGGCGTAAGCGTCAAGGCCCTTGTAATAATATTCCTTACTTTTGGATTCTATGACCGATCGCAGTGCCGCCAGGATATCGGTGGCGTCTTTATAAGTCGGGCACGCGTCGGCCATTGTCCTTAACTTCTTTATGCCTTCCGTAAGCGACGCGTCCCTGGAAATATCAGTCTTGGCTTTTTCCAGCCCTTCCCGCATTTCCTTGAGTTTTATAAGCGCCCTGTCGATATATTGCTGCATTTTTTTACCCGCGCCCGAGTCTATCCCTTTGCTCCAGGTCTCCACAGCGTCCGTATAATCACAGTTATTGTAGTACTTGAGCCCTTCGCTGAAAAATTGCCCGCCTTTTTTCATGTCGGGCTTTGCCGAGGACAATTCCTTCGCGTCCTGTATCCAAACGTCTATATCGCGTATTTCCGGGTTATATTTTTTTGCTTCCGTCCATTTTTTTGCCGCGGATTCAAATTCACCCTTCTCATAAAGCCCCATGCCGTCGCTGTAAAGCAAGTCCGCTTTCCTGGGGTCATACGCGCCGGTTGACATGAGCTTGGCCTTGCTTATGGCCAGATTGATGCCTTCATACTCCGGCTCAAGCGAACTTACGAGCTCGTATTTTAAAAGCGCGCTCTTATAATCCCCGGCGTCGGAGTAGCTTTGCCCTTCCCGAAAATATTGGTAAGCCATGAACTCTTGGAGCTTTTCATAATCCTTTTTCTCCTTGTCCTTGTTGCTCTCATACGCGAACTTTATCCCGGCCATATTGGTAAAACCCAGGTCGCCGTTGGACTCAAAGGCGTATTCAAATGTGAGCCCTGACAGGTTGATACCGATGCCGGCGGTCAGCCCTGAAGCGCCGCTTTTGACGGAATTGTCAGGCTCGAATTTATAACCCGCCCGTATGGATATCATTTTTAGCGCTGTGTATTCGGCGCCAACAGCGGCTGAAACCGGATAATTCCTGAAAAATTTAGCGTCAACATCCGCGGATATTTCATGGTCGTCGAGCTTAAGGAGTGTCGCGGCAAGTCCGGCCCTGATACCGCCTGAGGCAAGGATATCCGGGCTTATTTCCAGGTTGGACGCGTCCAAACCAAGGGAAAAAATACCATATTTAAGCAATACTCCCGCGTCGATAAATACGCCAAAATCCGATATGTTCCCAAGTGAAACATCCATAAGTTTAAGGGAAAGCCCGGCTGATATAAAATCATTCACCGGTATGCCGAAACCAAGGGCACCTCCCAGATTGTAAGCGTCAATATCATTGCTGGTGAGTATTCCGGATTCATCCCTTCCCTTAAAAACACCCATGTCGGAATATATCACGCTTCCGCATATGGTCCCCGCGCCCGCCGGGACCCCGACGCTCAAAAATTCAAAATTGGAATCCATCATCCACTTGTCATAGGCCGCATTTATCTCGATCTGCCTTAACTGGGTCAACCCTGCCGGGTTGACGTAAACCGCGGAAGAATCATCGGCTATGCCGGTAAAGGCCCCCGCCATGGCGGAATTTTTCATGCCGATATCCATATCCAGGATGGGAAAAGAATCAACAGCCTTCGCTGAAATACCCGCAGGAATAACCGCAAGAGCCAGAACGCAAAACAGGAATATTTTTTTCATTTAAACCTTCTTTTATGTTTAATGTGCCGGCAGGGCCGGACTTTTATCTCGCGATTATAAACTTACTCATTTTAAACGTTACCTGCTTTGACCTTATTAGGTAATAATACACACCGTTGGACAACGCTGATGTATCCACGGTTGCCCTGTTCCTGTTGCCGGCCGAACCGCTGAAGTCAACCGTCTTGACCAGTTTTCCCGCGTAGTTGAATATCTGTATTTTTATATCTTCGCTTTCGGACAGCCCGAAAACAAAAGTCATGGAATTCCCGGCCGGCTGGGGATAAACATAGGAGCCGGTATTTTCAGGGATTGGCAGGTCCGGCTGAGGCGTCAGGGTCATGGTTACTGTAGGCGTCGGGACAATCGGAGTAACTGTCGGAGACACTGTCCACGTGGGCGTGATTGTCGGGGTACTTGTCGGCGGCGGGCATGT
>PMTB01000035.1 GCA_003167475.1 candidate division FCPU426 bacterium
CCAGCACATATTTCTTCGGGCCGTACTTGCCTGTAATTTCCTTAAACCCCAGGCTGAAAGCCGCCACCGACGAGGAATCCAGCTCGCCAAAAAGTTCCACTATGATTATTTCGCCGTCCTCATTCTCCCTGATCTCAAATGCCATTTTTTTCCTCCATCACGCGTTCCTTCCTATTGACAGGACCGCAATATCGTCGCTTTGTTCCTGGCCGCCGGTAAATCCTTCAACATCAGAAAGCAGGCTTTCCACTACCACCCGGCATGACCTGCCCCCGTTTTTTTGCAGGGACTTTACTGCCCTTTCCATGCCAAACCTGCCGCCCTTTTCCGCCCTGGCTTCGCTTATACCGTCGGTAAAAAGCAAAAGTTTGTCTCCCGGCGCCATTTTCAGCGATATCTTTTCCATTCTTGTCCCAAACTCCATGCTTTTTAATACGCCTATAGCAGCGCCTTTTGGGCTGTATGATTCGACCGCGGCCGACGCAGAACCCCTGTACACAAATATTTCATGGTGACCGGCAGAAACCATCTCGACGGAACCGGCACCGGTATCAAGCACCGCGTAAAAAACCGTCGCAAACATGCCGCCCCCGACCTTAGTAAGCAAACCGTCATTTAGCTTTGTCATTACCGTTACAGGGTCCGGATTTGCCGGAGCTTCCATATTTAAAATACCGCTGAGCATGGTCATGATCAGCGCCGCGGGTATGCCTTTGCCCGAAACATCAGCCATGACTATACCGAACCTGCCTGCTGAAAGCGGTATCACGTCATAGTAATCCCCGCCTATTTCCTTTGCCGGCTTGTAGAACGCGGCGACTTCGTAATTTTTCATGTCCGGAAATGTCTTTGGAAGCAGGGAGTCCTGTATCTTCCAGGCTATCTCAAGCTCTTTTTCCAGCGCCAGCCTTTCTATCTCGGCTTTCTGCGCTTTCTGCAAATCCCCGGTCATGCTGTTAAAAGCGTCCGCCAGCAATCCGAGTTCATTTTTGTTTTTTATGCTGATCTTATGGTTCAAATCCCCCATGCCCGCTATCCTCGCGCCTTCGGCAAGCGCGTAAATCGGTTTTGTGAACGCGGCGCTCAGTAAAAAAGCGCCCAGCACGCTTAAAAGCACGGCTATAACCGCCACAAGGATTATATCAAAGTATGTCTTCTTCAGGGCATTTGTTATAAAATCGTATGACAGCCCCACATATACGGTGCCTATCCTGGCTTTATGCTTGGCCACCACAGCCGCGGTAAACTCTATGATTTTTTCGCCGGACGCGGTTTCATATACGGTGTTTTTTCCGGCAGTGGTATAAAGCAGCCTGCCCGGCGGCATATATACGGTTTTCACCCGCGTCATGTCATTATGCGCGAGAATTTTGCCGTTTGATCCGGCAACCATCGCGTACCTGACGCCGCTGTTCTGCATGGCCTCTTTCAATATTTTCGCGGACTCGAGTTCGTATTTCATAAGTATATCATCCGCGATATTGTTCGCTATGTTCCTTGTCATGCTTAAGCCCCGCAGTTCCATCTCGTTTGTGAGGCTTTTTTTCTGTATGTTAAGCACCAGAAAACTCATAACGGCCGTCACAGCCAGGGTAAGGGATAAAATAACCGCCATTATTTCAAATTTTATGCCTGTGTATTTTTTCTTCATTCGATTCCCCGCCTGGAGAGTTCTTCAAGCTCTGCCTGTGCTTTCCTTAGGTCCCTGAGCGTTTTGACGTCTTCCGGGTCTATTACCAGGACTTTTTTCCACATCTCCACCGCGCCTTTTAGGTCGCCCGAGGTATAGATGTTTACAGCTACATAGTACATTCTGTCGGCCATTTCCCTGTCTTCCTTGGGCACCTGCTGCCGTTTGGGGGCTGATTCCATGGCTTTTTTTGCCGTGAAAATAAGCGCTCTTATGGCTTTATTGCCGGGCCTGCCGTTTAAAGCCTGTTCCCATTGTTTTATGGCCTCATCATACTGCATTTTTTCATAAAATTCAATGCCGGCTATTACATAAGCGTCTTTAACATCGGATAACACGAAGCCCGCGCTGTTGCTCAACTTTTCCTGAAGTTTGTCCTCCAATATCTTCTTCATTCTCAGGGACAGTTCATGGTCGCGCTTCCACTCCAGCGCCTTTTCGACATCCGCAAGCGCTTCCTCGTATTCGGCGTTCTGATAATGGGCATATGACTTACTGTAAAGCGCGTTCGCCTCTTCGAGTATCTTTATCCTGACCTTCTCGTCAACTATCCTGCGCACTTCATTGTATATGTTCCTGCGCCACTGCGCCCTCTGCTCCTCTATGGTCATACCGAACGCGTATGAAACCGTGAACCTGTCCATCCTGCCGAAATCAGCGTTGGATACGTACGCGTAATCAAATTGCGTGTCATATAACTTAAGTCCCGCGCCAAAAGTAAATTCGCCGTCAGTGTAACCCGCCCTGGCAGAGGCTATCCCCGACCATTTTATTTCCAGTCCGGCCCTGCCCTTATAGCCCTCCTTTTCGCCAACCGAGGCGTCATATGCCGCCTTGAATTCAAAGTCAGCGATCTTGTGCTTAGCCAGCAGCCCGAGGGTATATGTACGCGGTATCGTCTCTGTGACAGACTGCATTGAAAAAGCCGGCGTTATGACATTGCTTGCCATCAGGCCGGCTGACAGAAAAGGAAAAGGCGTATACAACAGCCCCAGGTCCGCGCCGAAACCCGCGTAATTGAACCTGGCC
>PMTB01000272.1 GCA_003167475.1 candidate division FCPU426 bacterium
GACGGCTCCCGCGACGAGCAGGTCCTGACCGTGTCCACGTCGGATAAGTCAAAGAATAAAACTGCCGTGGCGGAACTGCACAGCCACGAGATAGAGCCAAGGAAAAGGCCGGACATAACCAATGGTAAAACCATCAAGATGAAGACCGGCTGCGGCAACCTCTATGTCACAATAAATGAGGATCAGGACGGGCTTTGCGAAGTATTCACGGCCATGGGCAAATCAGGCGGCTGCGCAGCGGCGCAGTCGGAAGCCATATCCAGGCTCGTGTCCACCGCCCTGAGGGCCGGAGTAAAGCCTGAATCGATAATCAAACATTTGCGCGGCACCAGGTGCCCGGCGCCTGCATGGCAGGAGGGCGGCATAGTATTATCCTGCCCGGACGCCATAGGCATAGCCATGGAAAAATACATGCACGACAAGCATGATTCCCCTGAAAAGTTCGTTTTCAAGGAACAAAAACAGCTGTTTAAAGGCGATACCTGCCCCGAATGCGGCGCGACGCTTGAGCACGAAGGCGGATGCAATGTGTGCAAGGTATGCGGGTATTCCAAGTGCCTGTAGAGGGTTAGAGACAGGAGACTGGAGCCTAAAGTGATACACGTCAAGTTTTTAAGCCAAAAGCCAAAAGACAAAAGTAAAGGAAATACAAGTGGTCAAGTTGTTAAGTAGTGCCCCGGTGGTGTTTTACCTTAAACACTTAACCCCTTAAGAACTTAACTTTTGTCTTTTGGCTTTTGGCTTAAAAACTTACGTTGGGCATCCAACTTTAGGCTCCAGTCCCTTGTCTCTTAAACTCTACCGGCGTAACTTTTCTCAAAAAAACGGTATTATTCACCTCTGTTTATGTTATAATTAATACGCTTAAGTTGGTTGGGGATGGCAAAATTGTTTATTATTTAACGGGATATTTCTATAAACTTTAAAGTCCAGGGGGTATTTATGGCTGAAGAAGAAAAGACCGACGGTGAGATATTTTTCGGGTCCGAGAAACGTGAATATCCGCGCGTGCCCATGAACGCGCCTGTGCGGTACAGGCAGCTTAATAAGGAAGAGAGCGACAAAGCGCTCGGCCGTTTTGCGGACAACTCAAACCTTTTGTCACAGTACGAAGAAGCAGAAACCATGAACGTTTCCAAGAACGGCATAGCCATGTATACCAATGAGGAACTCCCGGCAAAAGCGACAGTCGCCGTGAATATGCACATATCCATTCCCGGCATAGCCTGCAACTGCAAGGCGATAGCTGAAGTGATACGCAGGGATAAAAGCGACAACCCGAAGTACAATTACGTGGTCGCGCTGAAGTTCGTCAAGATCGTGCACCACAATCTTAAGAATTACAGGTTCCTTGACCTGAATAATTTGCTGGATGTAAACGACCCTATGGCGTAGGGAACGCATACGAAGTCCTGCGTAGCCGGATATGCGTTCCGCCGCTGAACGCAGGCTTAAACTCTTATTAACCGTATAAAAAACAAAAATAAAACAAAGGAAGAACCATGACTGATAATGCAAAAGAAGAGAAGAACGAAGGCGAACTGCTTTTACCGCAGGAGAAACGCGATTACCCCAGGATAGCGATAAACGTGAAGGTCATGTACCGCGTGCTGGACAATGACGAGGCCGACAAGGCGCTTGTGAAGCATTTTGACCCTGAGAAAGTTTTCCGGGACTGCAAGACCAGCGAGGTCATCAATGTATCCACTTCCGGGCTTTTGATGTATACGGTGGAGAATATACCGGATAAAAGTTTTGTGGCCGTGAATATGTACATCCCGCTCCCGGGCCTGTCCTGCGCGTGCAGGGCCGTGGCTGAAGTGATACGCTGCGAAAAACAGAAGGACAAATACCTGATAGGGCTGAAGTTCCTCAAAGTCATCCACCATAACCTGAACAAATACAAGTTCCTTACCTTAAACGACCTGCTGGAGATCAAAGGCGGGGAGAATATAACGCTGGGGTAAAAGCCGGCCCGTGGTTCAAGTTTTAACAGTCGCGCTGTCATTGCGAGGAGCCGTTTTTTGGCGACGAAGCAATCTCTGTTCTTAGATAAGCTCTTTTTTGATTTTGAAGTCAGGCAGGTGCCACTTTGCTCCGCAGGCTTTGATTTAGACCAGATTGCCATGAACCACTCGCAAGCTCGGGTTCATGGCGTGCTTCGCCCAGAGTAGAGCCTGCCATGTACCTGAGCTACTGCGAATGGTACATGGCTCCTCGCAATGACGATTAAATCCACCCGCTATTCAATTTGACATTAAAAAATCCCTGTATTATAATGCATTTATGTAAAAACATAAACAATACCCCGGAGGGATTAAATGAAGGCAATCATTCTCGCAGGCGGATTCGGAACAAGGCTCAGGCCGCTCACTTCCAATATTCCAAAACCCATGGCGCCCGTCATGAATACGCCAATGCTCGAACATATTATTGTCCTTTTAAAGAAACACAATGTCAGCGAAATTACCATGATGCTTTATTTCCAGCCCGATGTTATAACCGGGCATTTTAGGGACGGCGCGGATTTCGGGGTTAAGATAGATTATTTAACTTCCGAGAGCGACCTGGGCACCGCAGGCTGTATCACACTGGCAAAAGAAAAAATGAAAGACGATAACTTCCTCATCGTTTCAGGCGACGTCCTTACCAACTTTAACCTGACCGAGGCCATGGACTTCCACGTGAAGAACAAGGCCATAGGCACGATAGTTTTGACCAAGACCACGGACCCGCTGCGTTACGGCATTGTCGTGACCGAAAAAGACGGCAGGGTGACGAGGCTGCTTGAAAAACCGTCCTGGGGGGAAGTGTTCTCCGACACCATCAACACCGGCATCTATGTGTTCTCGCCGGAAGTTTTCAATTACATACCCATGGGAGTTGATTTTGATTTTTCAAAACAGCTTTTTCCCGCATTGCTTGAAAAAAAGGAAAGGCTCTTCGGGTTCACGGGCGAAGGCTACTGGAAGGACATCGGCACCCTCGCGGAATACAGGCAGGTCCATGAGGATATCCTTAACGGGGAAATAGACTGCGACATAAAGGGCGAGAGAAAAGGCAAGATCGGCCGCGACGTCTGGGTGGGCAGGGACGTAAAGATCAGCCCAAAGGCAAAGCTGAAGGATTCGGTAGTGATCGGCAACAACGTGACCATAGAAGAAGGGGCCGAGATAGCGAACTCCGTCATCGGCGATAATGTTTACATAGATAACGGCGCGAAAATAGTGCGTTCTATAATCTGGAACAATGTGGTGATTGAAAAGGAAGCGGACATAAAAGAGGCGTGTATCGGCAATAACTGCAAGATAAGGTACAAAGCCTACATAGGAGTCGGCGCCGTCATAGGCGACAACTGTTTCATAGGCAAGGAAACCGTCATTAAACCCGAAGTAAAGCTCTGGCCCAATAAAGTGATCGAGGATTTTTCCACGGTCTCGTCGTCTCTCATCCACGGCGAGCGCTGGTCCAACCGCTTGTTCGACATCTACGGCATCACTTCCATGGCCAATATAGAACTCACCCCCGAGATCGGCGCCAGGATCGGGGCGGCTTACGGTTCCACGATGAAAAAGGGAAGTTACATACTCGTGTCCCGCGATTATCATAGGACATCGTTCATGCTAGAACGCGCCATCATGTCCGGGATATTATCGTCAGGCGTGAATATTTACGACTTCCGTATCATGCCGCTGCCAGTGACGAAATTTGTCGCCGACACCCTGAAGGTTTCGGGCGGGCTGCACATTAGGAAATCCCCATATGATGAGAAAATGATAGATATAAAGTTCTTTGACTCCGAGGGCATGGATATTTCCCTGGGCCAGGAAAAATCAATCGAGAGCTCTTTCTTCCGCGAGGAGTACCGCAGGGCGGACAACGACAACATCGGCATCATCTCCTACCCGCCGCGCGCGCTGGAGTATTATAAGGAAGGGTTCATGAAGTATGTTGATTTTGAAAAGATAAAAAAGCGCAGGTTCAGGATAATCATAGACTATTCTTATTCAAACGCGCTCAATATATTCCCGTCCATACTCGGGGAGCTTGACTGCGAAGTGATAGCCTTGAACGCTTATAACGACGAAAAACGCCTTACCCGCACCGGCGAGAAATTCGAGGAGTCGCTTGAAAAGATAGCCGAGATGGTAAAAACATTAAAAGCCGACGCGGGCGTCATGATAGACGCCGGCGCGCAGAAAATATTCATAGTGGATGATTCCGGCAAGATCCTTGCCGATGACGACGCGCTTGTGGTAATGTCAAAGCTCATACTCGGAAGCAATAAAGGCGCGACAATCGCCGTTCCGGTCAATGTGGCGACTGTCGTGGATAAGGAAATAGAATCCGCCGGCGGCAAGGTGCTCAGGGTAGGCACAAGCTACCGCTCCATGATGACCGCGGCCAACAGCAAAAAAGCTGATTTTGTCATGGAAGAAAAGGGGGGCTTCATATTCTCCGATTTCCAGCCGACCTTCGACGCCATGATGTCCACGGTTAAATTCCTGGAATACCTTGCGGTTTACGGCAAGCCCCTTTCTACGCTTACCGAATCCATCCCAAACTACATAAAAATAGTGGATTCCGTCGTTGTCCCGTGGGAAAAACGCGGCCATGTCATGATGGAGCTTGCCGCGTTAAAAGACAATAATACAAACGAAGATATAGAAGGGATACAGTTCAAGGACGGCGACTCGAGGGTCCTGATAATCCCCGACAACGACAGGCCGATATTCCAGGTGTATGTCGAGGCGAAGACGAAAGCGCAGGCAAAGGCGCTGCTGGAGAAAAATAAAAAGTTCCTTGGGAAGTTTGTGGAAAAGATCTGATAAGCCGTAGAGTGTAAGAGACAAGAGACTGGAGTGGGATGGCTACTATAAGTTTTTAAGCCAAAAGCCAAAAGACAAAAGTTAAGGGAAGGCAAGGAGTGCAAGTTGTTAAGTAGTGCCCTCGGCCAGCTTGGTTTCCACTTGAAAACTTAACCCCTTATTAACTTAACTTTTGTCTTTTGGCTTTTGGCTTAACAACTTAACGCAGGTACTAACCCTCCAGTCTCTTAAACTCTTATTTGACATATTCCCCTCCTTATTATATAATCTCACTCATATTTTTACTTCCTTATTATATTCTTAAAGGAGCATTTAATGGACGCTAAAATCGCCGTAATCGGCAGTGTGAACCTCGATATACTGGTCAAGACAGAGACCATGCCCGAACGCGGGGAGACCATACCCGGGGATGACGTATATTTCCTTCCGGGCGGCAAGGGCGCGAACCAGGCTGTGGCTATTGCCAGGCTCGGAAAAAAAGTGAATTTCGTCGCAAAGACCGGGACCGAAGAAGTGCCGGGAGATGCCCTGAAAAACCTCAAGCACCCCAACATTGATCTCGGTTTTTTGATCACTGATAAAAGTTTAAAGACCGGCATAGCGCTTATCAACACCACGGGAAAAAAGGGCAATAAAGTGACCTGGTACACGGGCGCCAACAAGGAACTGCTTCCTGCAGACATAGAAAAAGCAAAAAATGCCATTGAGGATTCTTCGGTCGTTGTTGTCTGCACCGAAATACCCGTGGCTACGGCAAAAAAAGCCATAGACCTGGCGAAGAAATGCGGCAAGATGATAGTATTAAGCGTCGGTGCGCTGACAGGTAAAAAGCGCGAGGACATCATGGCATTATTGGACGGGACTTTCGTGACCGTCATGAATGAAAAAGAAGGCGGGTACCTTTCCAACCGCGTCATATCGCATATGGAAACAGGCAACCTGACAGGAAAAGAACTCCTCGCCCGCGGCACAAAAAATGTCGTTATTACCATGGGCAAGGAAGCGCTCCTGGTAAATGAAAAAGGCGCTGAAGTTTTTCCCGGATACGGCGTCAAGGTTGAGGACACCATAGGCGGAGGCGACGCTTTTTGCGGCGCTTTGACTGTTGCGCTCTCCGAAGGCAAGTCCATACAGGACGCAATCGAGTACGGCAACGCGGCAGGCGCCATGGTCACCATGAAGATAGGCGCGCAGGAAGGCATGCCCGACCGCGCGGCCCTGGACAAGTTCTTTAAGGAGCGCAGCGTCGAAGGCGGACACTACAGGGACTACAATGACACCATAAAAATGCTGGAAAAACGCACGACAAAGATGCGCGTTAACATAATAAAAATGCTCGGCTGTTCCAAGTCGGGCCACCCGGGCGGTTCATTATCCGCCATAGATATTGTTTCCACGCTTTATCTGCACGTGATGAACGTGGATCCGAAAAACCCCAAGATGGAAAACCGCGATAAATTCATCCTTTCAAAGGGCCACGCCGCGCCGGCACTATACACGGCGCTTGCAGAAGCCGGATTTTTTCCCGAGGAAAAGTTATGGCAGCTGCGCAAGATAGACGGCGGATTATCGGGCCACCCGGACATGAAAAAAACCCCGGGCGTCGACATGACGACTGGTTCGCTCGGGCAGGGATTGTCAATCGCCAATGGAATGGCGCTGGCGGCAAAACTGCAGGGCTCGCCTTCAAGGATATACGTCATAATGGGCGACGGAGAAATGCAGGAGGGCCAGATATGGGAAGCCGCAATGACGAGCCACCACAGGCGCCTTGACAATGTCTGCGCCATACTTGACTATAACGGCCTTCAGATAGACGGTTCCATCGGCGAAGTGAAATCCGGGTTGGAGCCGCTCGTGGAAAAATGGAAAGCTTTCAACTGGAACGTTATAGAAATAGACGGCCACAACTATGAGCAGATAATAGAGGCCTTTGAATCTGCCAAAAACACCAAGGGAAGCCCAAGTATAATAATTGCCAGGACAGTCAAAGGCAAGGGCATATCATTCATGGAAAGGAAAGTCGAGTATCACGGAGTCGCGCCCACACCGGACGAGGAAGCGCGCGCGCTTAAAGAACTCGGATGTGAAAACTAATGGCAAAAACAGCGATGAGGGTTGTGTACGGAGAGACGCTCGTAAGGCTGGGCGCGAAATATAAGAACCTGGTTGTGCTCGACGCGGACCTGGCGAAATCCACGCAGACAGGAAAATTCGGCAAGGCGTATCCCGACAGGTTCTTTGACATGGGCATAGCCGAGCAGGATATGATAGGAACCGCAGCGGGATTGGCCGCCGCGGGCATGATACCATTTGCCTCGACATTCGCGATGTTCGGCTCAGGCAGGCCGTGGGAACAGATAAGAAACTCGGTGGCGTACCCAAACCTGCCGGTTAAAATAGTCGTGACGCACGCGGGTATCTCGGTAGGCGAAGACGGGCCGACCCACCAGGCATGCGAAGACATGGCCATAATGAGGGCAATACCGAACATGAAAGTAGTGGCCCCCGCGGATTCGGTTGAAACGGAAAAGCTCATAGAGTTCTTAATGACATATACGGATTCCCCGGTATACGTAAGGCTGACCAGGATGAATACGGAAGTTGTTTTTGACTCCTCATACAAGTTCGAGTTCGGCAAGGGCATAAAGATGAGGAAGGGCAAAGACATTACCATAATAAGCACGGGCATAATGCTCACCATAGCGCTATCCGCGGCTGAGATGCTCAAGGAAAAGGGGATATCGGCCGAAGTCATACACATGCCGTCGGTGAAGCCCATAGATGAAAAGATGATAGTGGCCTCGGCGAAGAACACTGGCAAGGTGCTTACCATAGAAGAACACTCTATCATAGGCGGCCTTGGTTCGGCGGTTGCCGAAGTTTTATCGGAGAAATTACCGGTAAAACTTAAAAGGATCGGCATGAACGACATATTCGCGGAATCAGGAACGCCTGAAGCGCTTTTTGAGAAGTACGGGTTTACGGATAAGAACATATTAAAAGAAGCGCTGGCAATGATGAAACCGGGGAAAAAGGCGGCGAAGCCGGTTAAAAAGTCGAAAAAGAATAAATAAGAAAGTATTTAATATGAAAAAGGCGGCCGAAAGGCCGCCTTTTTCATATTACGGGGTTTGAAATGCCGCGTAGGGGCGGACCTGTGTGTCCGACCGCTGTGGGACTTAACAAACAGTATTCCGCGGCTGTAAGAAAATTTATTGAAATTCCCAAAGGCGGAAAGATGTAGAAAAACATTACAGCTATAGAATCCGGCATTTAATTACCTTACAACATATGGGGTTTCATATATTGTAAGGTAATTAAATTGTTGACAACTATTACCTTACAATATATACTTATCGTGAGATTGTAAGGTAACGAAAGGAGGCGCTATATGCCGGTCATAAAAGCTGTCTTACGGGAAGAGTATCAAAATGCCGTAGATATGGAAAAAGAATATGATTATGTTTTAAAAAGCCTGCCAAAAGGCGCGTTGGTGAAGAGGGTTATCCGAGGCGGGGATTATTACTATATCATGGAAAGAAAAGGGGATAAAATATGCTATAAATATGTGGGGAAGGCCGGGCCGGATATGATCGCGCGATACAAAGAAATCAAGCAAAGGCGCGCACAGTATAGAAACCTGCGGTCACAGTTGAAAATCAGGATAAAGTTTCTTAAAGGGGTATTGCGTGGAAAAAGAGAAATATAGCTTATTCAATAAGGTTTTAAAAAGATTGTATGATGAAGGGGTATTGGGAGAACTCATGATTGCCGGCAGTTGGAATATATTCCTTTATGATAAATATTTTGGAAAAGATGCCGGTAAAATTCCGCCTATAAGGACTCTGGATGTAGATTTTCTGGTGCCACGGCCGTCCAGGGTGGGGCGAAAGGCCAATATACCGGAATTGCTTAAGGACCTCGGGTATATAGTCCAGTTTAAGGGAAGCGAGGGGTTTATCAAGCTGCTGCATCCCGACCTGATAGTAGAGTTCATTGTGCCGGAAAAAGGAAAAGGCGTTGACAACAGGCCGGTATCAATTCCGAATCTCGGCGTAAACGCATCGGCGCTGCGGTTTATGGATATACTCTATGAAAACATGCTGACCGTAAATTATGAGGGTATGAAGGTGAACATATCCCATCCGGCGGCTTTGGCATTCCATTATTTATTGATTTATCCGCGGCGGAAAAACAGAGACAAGGCGGAAAAAAACCTGGATCATGCAGCCGCCATACTCAAACTGATGCTGGAGAAGGGCAAAGAAAAAGAAATTATCGGGGTCTATAAAAAACTGCATGGGAATTGGAAGAGAGAGGTGGTCGGTATTTTGAAAAGCAAGAAGTTAAATGAGGTGGTTGTGGTTTTGGAAGAAGGCGCTGTCGGTTAGTCAAACATCAGGTAAAAACCTGACCGCCGTCTTTTGATTACGTAAGAATCTTATTAAATCTATAATCAATAACCAAGGTCCGACCCCTTCCACCCCATGGGGTAGTCAGGGGAATAGCAATGGATATTAACGGAAATGTTTACGTTACAGACGAATTTGGCAGAATCCAAAAATTTCATCCCTAACCCTTCTCTTCCCCTGCTGCGGCCTCAAAAGTAGCACCTGACATTCTCTCTAAATCCTATAGATCCGCTTGCGGTCCTACGGGCGGGTCGCCTACCAGGCGACTCCTACGCGTTATAAATGCCAATCGGCACGGTGCCTGCAGGCCATCTTTTCGCGGAAATTTACCGGCAATTTGTCTGCAATTTATATGCAATGATCATTGACCAGCCGCGGGATGAATGTTATAATGTATATCAAAGGAAGGTGGAATATGCAACTAAGATGGCAACCAAAATACGAACTATCAAACGAGACCATAGATTTTCTAATGAAAATAGCTTCGCTTAAGGACGCGATATCCAACACTTTGATCACGCCCAAAATTGAAGCAAAATTAAAACATGAGGCGCGGTTGAAATCCACGCATTTTTCAACCAGGATCGAGGGAAACCGCCTGTCTTTAAAGCAAACAAAAGATGTCATTGATGAAAACAAGAAAGATTTCTTCGGCAGGGAAAGGGATGTTAAAGAGGTTGAAAACTATTGGAATGCCCTTATAGAAGTGGGAAAGCTGGCGTTAAAACAGACGATTTTCAGCGAAGAACTGATAAAGAAAATACATGCTTTGGTTGAAAAAGGTAAAAAGGCCAAACCAACGCCTTACAGAACCGCACAAAATGTCATAAAGGATTCAATGACAGGCGGGATAGTATATCTGCCGCCTGAGGCAAAGGACGTTCCCGGGTTAATGAAAGAATTTGTAAATTGGGTAAAGTGGGCCGAAAAAACAAAAGTGCCGGTTCCCGTTATTGCGGCCCTTGTGCATTACCAATTTGTGACCGTGCATCCGTATTATGACGGTAATGGGAGGACGGCCAGACTTCTGGCGACTTTTATACTTCAAAAGGGCAATTTTGGGCTGAATGGGATGTTCTCGCTGGAGGAATACCATGCAAGGGAAATAGAGACGTATTATGAGAAATTATCGACACACCCGCATCATAATTATTATGAAGGCCGGGAATCAGCGGACCTTACAAAATGGGTCATTTACTTTTTAAAATTGGTCCAGGATGCCTTTACTGAACTCAAGGAAACTGTGCAGTCCCAAACGTCTTCAGGGACCAAAAAGAACCTGGAAAATATGAAAGAGCTTGACCGAAGGGCCAGGGAAATTTATCCGCTGTTTGATTCATCCGTAACCATAACTTCACTGGATATTTCCAGGGTATTAAAGGTCAAAAAGCGCATGGCTGCTTATTTGGCTAAGGATTGGGTTAAAAAAGGGTTTTTAGTTGCTGTCGGTGAATCGAATAAGACCAGGGCTTATATACTGGCGGATAAATACAAGTAAAACTTTTATCGGCAATTTCAACGCAATTTATCTGCAATAGGAGAAGGTTTTTAAGACGGTCGGTGTATTCAACGCGACCCCTTCGCGTTAATAATGGCAAGAAACCGTTTTGAAACAACAATGCAGTTAAGCCCGCAGCGGGCGGACACATAGGTCCGTCCCTACAAGAGCAAAACTGACCGCACCGGCGGTTAGACACGCAGGGCCGCCCCCATGCCAAAAACACCAAATTCCCCCAAAAAAACCATTGATATATAATAGAGAGATATGTTATTATACTGCATTGTTTTATAAGCGGTTTTCACAGGATACTTAGGGCGTTTTTACGCCTTACATTTTCAGGAGGATATGATGCAGAGAAGGATGCAGATTACTTTTGTTCTTACATTAATCATGGTTATTTTTTCCGTTTGGAAGATATGGCCTCCGTTCGACACAAAGGACGCGCAGGGCAATGTCATGGAAAAAGGCAAGATCAAGCTTGGACTTGACCTTCAGGGCGGCATGTACTTGAAGCTTGCCATTGATACGGACAAGATGCCGGCAAACGTGAAACTTGAGGAAGCTGTTTCGAGGGCGCTTGAGATATTGAGGAACAGGATTGACGCGCTCGGCGTTTCAGAACCTTTGATTACGCGTGAAGGGGACAAATACATAGTCATCCAGTTGCCGGGCGTCAAGGACCCTGAGAGGGCGCTTTCCATCGTCGGCAAGACGGCCCTGCTTGAGTTTAAAATGATCGACGAACATAATAAAGTTTCGGAAATGGAAGATGCCACAGGCAACACGGTGGCGTCCAAGATACCCGCTGAAGACAAGATTGTCGCCAACAGAGAAGGCGAAAAACTCGTCATACTTGCCAAGGATCTCCTGACCGGAGCCGACCTCGTGGACTCCAAGGTACAGCTCGGCAATGCCGGTGTTCCCGTTGTATGGTTTAAGTTCTCACCCGAAGGCGGAAGGAAATTCGCCGAGATCACCGGGGATAATGTCGGAAAGAGGCTTGCCATCATACTCGACGATAAAGTTTATTCCGATCCTGTTATCAAGACCAGGATCAGCGGAGGAGAGGGCATCATAGAAGGAAACTTCACTCTTGAAGACGCTAAAGACCTTTCGCTTATACTCAGGGCCGGCGCGCTTCCTGCCCCTGTAAAAATAATCAACAAGTACGTTGTCGGTCCTACACTCGGAGCCGATTCCATCGCAAAAGGGCAGAAGTCAATAATAATCGGTGCCCTTGTGGTCATACTTTTCATGGCATTCTACTACGGCATGTCGGGCGTCATGGCCGACCTTGCTTTGATATTCAACACTCTCTTCGTGCTCGGTGTGCTTGCGGCTTTGGGCGCGACGCTTACTTTGCCCGGCATCGCGGGTATGACCCTTACGCTCGGTATCGCTGTTGACGCGAACGTCCTTATCCTCGAGAGGATAAGGGAGGAGATGAGGGGCGGGAAAACCATACGCGCGGCCATAGACGCGGGTTACCACCGGGCGATGTGGACCATCATCGACTCCCACGTCACTTCGCTTATCACCGCGGCGATCCTTTTCCAGTTCGGGACCGGCGCCATACGCGGGTTTGCTGTAACTTTATTCTGGGGCCTGACCATCAGCCTCTTCACGGCTTACTTTATCACTCAGTCAATCTTTGACATGAGAAAACAATACAACAAATTAAGCATATAACAGGAGGAAACAATGATCGAGATAATCAAGAACCCTAAATTAAACTTTATAGCAGCCAGGAAGGTGTCTTATATCATCTCCGCACTGCTGGTTTTGAACGGCCTCTTTGCCGTTTTCCAGGTAGCCACCGGCAAGGCAAAGATGGGGCTGGATTTTACGGGAGGCATATCCGTCACCCTGAAATTCGCCAAAGACATTCCGGTTAACACCATCCGCGGGATACTCGATAAAAGCGAAATGAAGCAGGCCGTTATACAGCAGATTGGCGTGCCGTCGGATAAGACCTTTATCATCAGGGTCGGAACGCAGGAATTGAAGACAGAGAACGCTTCCGGCGTGCTTACGGAACTGCTCAAGAAAGAGACAGGAGATGACGGCATGACCGTGCTCGAACAGAATGAAATAGGCGGGGTTGTCAGCTCGCAGCTGAAATCAAAGGCGCTTCAGGCTGTTTTCTGGGCGCTAATGGGTATCCTCGTATATATATGGGTGCGTTTCAAGTTCAAGTTCGCGGTCTCGGCAACGCTTGCCACGCTTCACGACGTGCTGGCCGTTCTTGGCATCATGGTCATGATGGGCAAGGAAATAGACCTGCTTGTTATCACCGCGCTTTTGACCATAGGTGGCTATTCGCTCACCGACACCGTTGTCGTATTTGACAGGATCAGGGAAAACATGAAGCATATATTAAAGCAGACATACCAGGAACTTGTGAACAACTCCATCAATGAGGTAATGAGCAGG
>PMTB01000223.1 GCA_003167475.1 candidate division FCPU426 bacterium
CACTTCTCAACCATAGGCCTGATCGGTATGAACGAGTCCTGCCTGAATTACATGGATAAGGACATCACGACCACGGACGGCATGGGCTTCACCCTGGAGGTACTGGAATTCATGAGGGACCGCCTGGTCAAGTACCAGGACGAGACAGGCAGCATGTACAATCTCGAAGCCACGCCGGGTGAAGGCACTTCATACAGGCTGGCAAAAATAGACAGGGAAAAATATCCCGACATAAAAGCCATGGGCGCCAAGGAACCGTATTACACGAATTCCACGCAGCTGCCCGTGTTCCACACGCGCGACGTATTCCGCGCCCTGGAGCACCAGGACCCGATACAGACGAGATACACCGGAGGCACGGTGTTCCACATATTCCTGGGCGAGAGGCTCACCTCGATAGAGGCCACAAAGACGCTGGTGCGCAAGATATCCGAGCGCTTCCATCTGCCTTACTACTCAATTACGCCGACCTTCTCTGTGTGCCCGAACCACGGCTACATAGCCGGGGAACACTTTGACTGCCCGGTATGCAGGGAGAATAAGCAGGAAGAACTTCAGAAAGAGATAGAGTCGCTGGAAGCGCAGTTGGTATAGAAAATAATAAAGTGTGATATAAAAACTAAAAAATAAGGAGAAACAAATGGCTGAACGGTCAGAACTGCTCTTAAGGATCGAAGAATTAAAGAACGAGCTCAGCAACGTGAAGGGGACTGAATGCGAAGTGTACTCGAGGGTAGTGGGATACTTCAGGCCGGTAAAGCAGTGGAACAACGGCAAGCAGGAAGAGTACTACGACAGGGTGACTTACGACGCGAAAGTGCCGGAAGAAACAGCGGTAAGGGCGCTTTAAAAAAATATGGAAAACACAGGCGCGGGAGTGAAATCCCGCGCCTGGTCATTTGTGACGCAGGAAATTAAATGCGGCTTGAAGGTTAGAGACAAGAGACTGGAGCCNNCTTTTGGCTTAAAAACTTAACGGTGACTTCAGGTTCCAGTCTATTGTCTCCAACACTCAACCAACGGCCTTTAAGGTTAAAATAAAAAAAGGAAGGTGCCCGCAATGCAGATCAACGGTTTTGAAGGCGTTTCCCTCGTCGACTACCCAGGCAAGGTCTGTTCCATCATTTACACTTCGCCGTGCAACTTCAAATGCGGTTTCTGCCACAACCCTTTGCTCATACCCGTCAATAACGACGTGATGGACCCTGACGCCATACTCGCGGACCTCGCGGAACGCGCTGGGTTCATAGAGGGGGTGACCATTACCGGGGGCGAACCCACCCTGCAGCTGGATCTGCCGGAATTCGCCGCGGCCTTAAAAAGCATGAACTTCCTTGTCAAGCTCGACACCAACGGCTACAGGCCCCAGGCGTTGAGGGAACTGATGGATAAAAAATTGCTGGATTACATAGCCATGGACATTAAGGCCGCGCCGGACAAGTACTCGGCAGCCTGCGGCACAAAGATAGACCTCGGCAGGATCAGGGAATCCATAAACACCATAATGAATTCGGGGGTGGATTACGAGTTCAGGACGACTGTTGCGCCGGGTTTCGTGGAACCGGATGACGCGTATAAAATAGGCGAAATGATAAAAGGCGCGAAAAGTTTCTCGGTCCAGCAGTTCGACAATAAGACCACATACGACACGGCAATGAAGAGCACAACCCCGTACACGGAAAACGTGATAGCGAAGTTCGCGGAAAAGATGAGGGAGTTTGTGAAGGAAGTACGGGTTTTAAATACGCTGTCGGTGTAGGCATAAAAATAAAAAGATCTAATGGAAGCGGCGTCATTGCGGGGAACGTGACTTTCCGCGACGAAGCAATCTGGTCTCAATCAAAGCCTGCGGAGCAATGCAGAATATAAAAAAAAACTTATCGTGGAACAGAGATTGCTTCGTCGCCAAAAAACAAGAGCGGCTCCTCGCAATGACGGCGCAACGTTTGGACAATTATCTCCTTCTTTTCCGCGATATTTTTATGGAAAATCCAACCCCTCTGTGATATAATTCCCCTCAAATTTACTTGTAAAATTTTCCCTAAGGAGGAACAAATAAATGGAAGTTAAAGACGGTATTTTTACATCGGAATCAGTCACATGCGGCCACCCGGACAAGGTTGCCGACCAGATCTCCGACGCTGTACTCGATGAGATCCTAAGGCAGGACACAAAATCCAGGGTGGCTTGCGAGACGCTCCTGGCGAAGGGAATAGTCGTCATCGCCGGCGAGATTACAACGACCGCCACGCTCGATTTCCAGAAGATAGTGCGCGACACATTGCTCGAGATCGGATATAAAACCAGGGAAGACGGCATAGACCCGTATTCCTGCAATATCCTCATATCGGTTTCAAAACAGTCGCCCGACATAAGCCAGGGCGTGACAAACGCCGGCGGAAAAAAAGGCGCCAAGGAAGAGGGAGCAGGGGATCAGGGAATGATGTTCGGCTATGCCACGAACGAAACCAAGGAACTCATGCCATGGCCCATCATGTACGCGAACAAGCTCGTTGAAAGGCTCGAGGAAGTAAGAAGGAAGAAGATCATCACATACTTAAGGCCGGACGGCAAGTCGCAGGTATCGGTCAGGTACCACGGCGGCAAACCTGTGGAAGTTATGGCCGTTGTAATATCCAACCAGCATGCCGAGGTCAGCATGACAAAGCTCCGCGCCGACATCAAAAAGCACGTCATCGACCCGATCATCCCGAAAAACATGATATCAAAGAATACCAAGATACACATCAACCCGACAGGCAAGTTCATGGTCGGAGGCCCTGAAGGTGACACAGGATTGACCGGCAGGAAAATCATAGTCGACACATACGGCGGCATGGGCAGGCACGGCGGCGGCGCGTTCTCGGGAAAAGATCCGTCGAAAGTGGACCGCTCGGCAGCTTACATGGCAAGATATGTCGCCAAGAACATAGTGGCCGCGGGTCTCGCGGATAAATGCGAAGTGCAGCTCTCCTACGCCATAGGCGTTGCAGAACCGACTTCCGTGCTGGTATCCACATTTGACACGAACAAGGTGGAAGAAAGCAAGATAGAAGAGGCTGTTATGAAAGTATTCAAACTTACGCCCAAGGGCATCAGGGAAACGCTTGACCTGCGCAGGCCCATATACCGCAAGACAGCCGCGCACGGCCATTTCGGCAGGCTTGACCCGGATTTCACATGGGAAGCCACAGACAAAGCAGCGGCACTGAAGAAGGCAGCAGGACTGTAAACACCGGGCAATAAAATTTTGGGAGGATAAATGAAAAAAGCATATGACATAAAGGACATAAAACTTGCCGCGGAAGGCAAGAGGAAGATAGAATGGGCCGAAAGAAATATGCCTGTCCTGCGCCTTATCAGGGAAGATTTTAAGAAGAGCAAACCCCTGGCCGGCCAGACATGCGTGGCATGCCTGCACATCACCACCGAAACAGCCAACCTGCTGTGGACATTGAAGGAAGGCGGCGCGAATGTGGTAGCCTGCGCCTCCAACCCGCTTTCAACCCAGGACGAAGTCGCTGCCGCGCTTGTGAAGTACCACGGCATCCCGGTTTTCGCCATTAAGGGAGAATCAAATAAAGTTTATTATTCCCACATACTGTCGGCTCTCGAAGCAAAGCCGACGCTCACCATGGATGACGGCGCGGACACTGTTTCCATCATCCACAAGACGCACAGGCACCTGATACCGGGCATCATCGGCGGCACGGAAGAGACCACCACCGGCGTTATCAGGCTTAAAGCCATGGAAAAAGAAGGCGTGCTCGAGTACCCGATTATCGCGGTAAACGAAGCCATGACCAAACACTTATTCGACAACCGTTACGGCACGGGACAGTCCACGCTTGACGGCGTGATCAGGGCCACCAATGTGCTGCTCGCGGGTTCCACCCTCGTGGTAGCCGGCTACGGCTGGTGTGGCAAGGGCCTCGCCATGAGGGGCTCGGGAGCAGGGGCGAACGTCATAGTGACGGAAGTTGACCCGATCAAGGCGCTTGAGGCAAAGATGGAAGGCTACCAGGTAATGTCAATGTTAGACGCCGCGCCGCTTGGCGATGTGTTCATCACGGTCACAGGAGACATCAATGTAATAAGGAAAGAGCATTTCATGAAGATGAAGGACAACGCTATAGTCGCGAACTCGGGCCATTTCAATGTGGAAATAGACCTGCCGGCGCTTGAAAAAATAGCGGTAACCAAAAAAGAAGTAAGGAACATGGTTGTCGAGTATAAATTGAAATCAGGCAGCAGGATAAATGTCCTCGCCGACGGCAGGCTGGTCAACCTGGCCACAGCCGAGGGCCATCCGGCAATGGTTATGGACATGTCGTTCGCCAACCAGTCGCAGGGCGCGGAGTACATGGTGAAGAATTACAGGGACCTGGAAAAGAAAGTATACACGGTACCCGCGGATATAGACCGCAAGATAGCGGAGATAAAGCTCAAATCCATGGGAGTGAAGCTGGAAAAGCTGACCGCGGAGCAGGTTAAATATCTGGGAAGCTGGCAGGAAGGGACGTAAAATTTTCTTAGGGAAATTTTACGAGAGAGTAGATAGGTGAGAGTAGATAGTAGATAAAACAAACAACAAAAGGCGGGCGAAAGCCCGCCTTTTTCGATTAAGGCCTGCGGCAGGCGGGCACATGGGCCCGCCCCTACGCGGCTGTAAAATATTTTATGACAATGTAGGGGCGGACCTATGTGTCCGCCCGCTGCTGCGCCTTGCGGCCAACACAAACAAATTGACAATTACCGTGTTTTATAATATAACTGTAGTTCACTGAGGCGGCGTAGCCAAGCGGTAAGGCACGGGTCTGCAAAACCCTTATGCATCGGTTCAATTCCGATCGCCGCCTCCAAATTTTTCTTCGAAAAATTTGGAGAGAGTAGATAGGTGAGAGTAGAAAGTAGATAAAGCAGGATTTGTAGGGACAGCGCTCCTGCGCTGTCCGCACGCGGGGTTTAATTTTTAAAACCGGAGGGTCTTATGTTCAAAAACAAAAGTCTCACTTATATCATCCTTGTTTTTGTTTTGACCGGTCTTTATTCGCTTTTATACCTTAAGTTCCCGATAAAGATCGGCGAACCCGTCAGCTTTGTCATCACCATTTTTTACATGTTCATCCCGCTTATTGCCACGTTTATACTCCAGCTTGGCGTGTATAAGGAGCCTTTGAAGGATATCAATATCATATGGAAGTGGAGCAACTGGTATATTGTTGCGGCTTTACTGCCCATTGTCCTTATGTTCCTGTCGCTGGGCATATCGCTTTTATTTCCCGGCGTTGTTTATGACCCTTCCATGTCCGGGTTCCTTGAAAATTTGGCGAAAAAATTATCCCCCGCACAGATGGAAAAATCTCTGGCGTCCATAAAGCCCATGATGAAATATATGATGATCATTACCCTGGGTCAGGCATTGCTCGCCGGGGTTACTGTCAATGCGGTGGCGGCGTTTGGCGAAGAGGCCGGGTGGAGGGGATTTCTTTTAAGTTCGCTTAAAGGCAGGAATTTCTACGTGGCATCAATTATAATAGGGCTGGTATGGGGTTTCTGGCACGCGCCGGTCATAATACAGGGGCATAATTATCCCGAGCACCCGCAGATGGGTATTTTCATGATGGCGGTCTTCACCATGCTTTTGACCCCAATCATGGTTTATCTGACAATGAAGTCAGGTTCGGTTATCGCGGCCGCTGTTTTCCACGGGACAATGAACGCCTCGGCAGGAATGGCGATCATGGTTATAAGGGGCGGCAACGACCTGACAGTGGGCTTAACCGGGGTGTCGGGGTTCATGGCGCTGTTAATAATCAATATAGCTTTGTTCTTATATGACAGGTTTGTGGCGAAGGAAAAGATCATCATTTGAAAAGGTGTTACTTGTACTGGTTTTGGAATTGGTAGGGACAGCGCTCCCGCGCTGTCCGCACGAGGGGTTTAGATTTTGTAGTAGTCGCATCCTTTCAGGGTGCGTCGACATTAATTAATAACAAGAAATCAAAAACAAGACCTGAGCAGATTGAGCCAGTCGCTTCGCGACTTTGACCACAGGTAATCTTTTTCCGGTTTCACCATGCGAAAACAATATGACTTACTGGTCTATCATTTTTTTATATCTTTGTGTATAATATCGTATGCACCCAATAAGACATATAAACTTTGAC
>PMTB01000269.1 GCA_003167475.1 candidate division FCPU426 bacterium
GGCGGCTCTTCGGGCGGTTCCGCTGCAGCAGTGGCTTCTGATATGTGCATAGCGGCGCTGGGTTCTGATACCGGCGGCTCAATAAAACAGCCAGCGGGATTATGCAATGTCACAGGATTGCGTCCCACTTACGGCAGGGTTTCCCGTTACGGGCTCATAGCATTCGGCTCTTCCCTTGACCAGATAGGNNCCCATGACAAAAACAGTCAAAGACAATGCCATACTTTTAAAATACCTGGCCGGGCTTGACAGGAAAGACTCGACTTCAGCGCCGGTTGACGTGCCTGATTACGACAAAAATTTAAGAAAAGATATAAAGGGTATGGTTATAGGCCTGCCCAAGGAATATATGATAGACGGCATGGACGCGCAGGTGAAGGCCAAGATAATGGAAGCCGTGAAGCTGCTGGAATCTAACGGCGCGAAGATTGTGGAGATAAGCCTGCCGTATACGGACTACGCGCTTGACGTTTACTATGTTGTGGCGCCGGCTGAAGCATCATCTAACCTCGCGCGTTTTGACGGGGTGCGGTATGGGCTGCGCGACACTACGGCTGATAACCTCATAGACATGTACAAGAAAAGCAGGAGCAAGGGCTTTGGCAAGGAAACCAAGCGCAGGATAATGCTCGGCACTTACGTGCTCTCGAGCGGATATTATGACGCTTATTATAAGAAAGCTCAGAAGGTAAGGACGCTCATAAAGAATGATTTTGACAGGGCATTTGAAAAAGTCGACGTGATACTCACGCCGACTTCGCCAACCACGGCTTTCAAGATAGGCGAAAAAGCCGCTGACCCGCTTACCATGTATTTGTCCGACATATTCACCATAGCTCCGAACATGGCCGGTCTGCCCGGGATGTCTGTTCCGGCCGGTTTTGACGCGGCAGGGCTGCCTATCGGGTTGCAGGTACTGGCCGCGCCTTTTGCCGAGCAGAAAATATTCGATGTATCGAATTTTTACCAGTCCATCACGGGCTGGCATGAAAAAAGAGCTAATCTATAACTAAAATATTTTAAGGAGGAACAAAATGAACTGCAGGAACTGTGGGAACAAGGCCGGATTTTTAATGATGGTGACGGATTACAAGCCGCTGGAACTCTGGGAATTTGCGGGCGGCACATTCACCAGGTACAACCAGAAGGATTCCGGGGACATGGAAACCTCCGTGCAGTGCGCGGTTTGCGGATCTGATGATATAGACACCGAAGGCGTGGACACGGCTAACTATTCGGACAAGCCGCTGGTCATACTTTCCGAAGACGAGTGGGAAGGCAAGACAGGCGAGTTCAAAAAAGAAGAGCCGGCCGAAGAAGAAGAAAAATAAGCGGGGCTTACGGGATAATATGAACGCTGCTGACAAGTACGAAACAGTCATAGGGCTTGAGGTACACGTCGAGCTCAACACAAAGACCAAGATATTTTGCGGGTGCAAAAACGAGTTCGGCAACGAGCCCAATACGAACATATGCCCGAACTGCCTCGGCCTGCCCGGAAGCCTGCCTGTATTCAACGAAGGCGTGCTGTACCGCGCTGTTAAGGCCGGTTTGGCCCTGGGTTCTGTTGTGGCTGACAAGTCAAAATTTGACAGGAAAAATTACTACTACCCCGACCTCCCTAAGGCATACCAGATATCGCAGTATGACATGCCCATATGCACGGGCGGATCGATTGATATAGTAAAAAAAGACGGGACAAAGAAAAAAATAGGTATTACAAGGCTTCACATGGAAGAGGACGCGGGCAAACTCAACCACCTGACAAAATCAGGGCAGATAGGCGACGCTGAAGAGTCACTTGTGGATTACAACAGGGGCGGAGTGCCCCTCATTGAAATAGTATCCGAGCCGGACATGAAGACGCCCGAGGAAGCGTACCTTTACCTCATAGCGATAAAATCCATACTCGAATATATAGAAGTATCCGACTGCAATATGGAAGAAGGCTCCCTGCGCTGCGACGCCAACATATCCGTCATGGAAAAAGGCGCGAAGCAGTTCGGCACCAAGGTCGAGATAAAGAACATGAACTCATTCAAGAACGTGCAGAAAGCCATAGAGTACGAGGTCGAGCGCCAGATAAAGGCGGTCGAGGAAAAGGAACCCATAATACAGGAAACCAGGTTATGGAATCCGGATAAGAACAAGACATTCTCCATGCGCTCAAAGGAAGGTTCGCATGATTACAGGTATTTCCCCGAACCCGACATACCGCCCATGGTCATATCAGCGGAATATAAGGAAAAGATCCGCAAAGAAATACCCGAACTGCCTGTACAAAAGGCGGAGCGGTTCGTAAAGGAATATTCCGTAACCGAATATGACGCCGGCGTGCTCACGGCAGACCAGGCAACAGCCGCTTATTTCGAAAAATGCGCCAAAATATCAGGTGAGCCAAAACAGTGCGCCAACTGGATCATGGGCGACCTGTCCGCCAGGATGAACGCCACGGGCATGCATAAAATATCAGAGGTAAAGATCACGCCGGAAAACCTGGCGAAAATGATAGAACTCATAAAGAACGCCACCATAAGCGGAAAGATAGCAAAGACCGTTTTTGAGGAAATGTTCAACAGCGGCGACGCACCTGATAAAATAGTGAAAGAAAAGGGCCTGGTCCAGATAACCGATACAGGCGCCATAGAAGCGGCTGTGGACGCGGTCATCGCGGCAAACGCCAAGGTAGTGGAAGAGATAAAAGGCGGCAAAGCAGCCGGCATGGGATTCCTCGTGGGGCAGATAATGAAAGATACAAAAGGCAAGGCCAACCCGCAGATGGTGAATGAACTGCTGAGGAAGAAACTGGGTTAATTAAACCGGAAATGTGATATAATATACAAGAATAAGAAACCAAGTGCCTGTCGCAAAAGGCAAAGAAATACCAAAGACCGTAAATAACGGTATATACGACAGGCTTATGGCCTGTCTTTTTTTATTTTATAGGTCGGTAAAAAGAGGTTTGGATCATGTAGGAGCAACCTTTAGGTTGCGGCCCTTGTACTAACGCGGGTTAAACAACGTTAGAACAAATTCCGCAACCTAAAGGTTGCGCCTACACAAACAAGAGCAGGATCATTACAAATTTAAAAATTTTAAACAGGAGCAAACAATGAAACACGACGGAAAGATAAAGCCGCCTGTCACGGCCGGCCAGGAAATAGACCTCCGCATCGAGGACCTAGCTTACGGCGGGGATTCGGTCGGGCGTTACAAGGGATTTACCGTGTTCGTGCCTTACGGCATACCCGGCAGCGTGGAGCGGGTTTTGATCACCGAAGTTAAGAAGAACTTCGCCTCGGGAAGGATAACACGCACCATCACGCAGTCGCCGCTTTATGTGGAACCCGTGTGCCAGTACTTCGGCAAATGCGGCGGATGCGACTGGATGAACATCAAGTACTCTTCCCAGGCCGAGCACAAGCTGAAGTTCATAAAGTTTATGTTGGACAAAACTTCCGGATTGCAGGGCGTGAATGTGGCGCCGCTCATCAAGTATGACAACCCGCTTTATTACCGCAACAGGGCGCAGTATAAGATAACCATACAGGGCGGGAAACTTCAGATGGGATTTTACAAGGCCCGCTCGCACGAGGTCATAGGCGTGGACGTGTGCCACATAATGCACCCGAGGATAAATGAGGCAGCGGCTTTGATACTCGAGGTTTTGAACAAAAACAAAAAGGATATTTCGCTTTATGAGGAGAACAGCGGCAGGGGATACCTGCGGCATATCGCGGTCAGGGTGAACAGGCAGGGGGAAAGCCTTGTCACATTCGTTGTCGCGGGCAAGGATGTAAAGCCTTTTGTCAGGGAAGCTGCGGAGTACTTAAGGGAAAAGCTTACGGGATTAAAAGGTGTGGTGCTCAACATAAACACGGAGCCGGGCAACCAGATATTCGGCAGGAGCGAAAAAATAGTTCATGGGTTCCCGTATATAGTCGAAAAAGCTGCGGGAGTGGATTTTGAGCTGGATTCCGGATCGTTCTTCCAGGTCAACGCGGATATGCTCGAAAAAATGGCGGCTTTTGTCAGGGAAAACATAAAAAAAGGCGCTACAGTCCTTGATCTCTATGGCGGGGTGGGCGCGCTCACTTTGCCGTCAAAGGACAAGTTCAGGGAAATATATGTCGTGGAAATAGACGAGAACGCCTCGGAAAAACTCCTCGGCATGACGGAAAAAAACCACATTGACAATGTCACAGTGGTCAACGGCAGGGCAGAGGACGCGGTGGATAAGATAATGAACCAGTATAGGATAGACACAGTGGTCATAGACCCGCCGAGAAAAGGCATACACCCGAGGATAATCTCGCAACTTAGGAAAAGCAGGGTGGAAACCATAATATACATCTCCTGCAACCCGGCGAGTTTTGCCAGGGATATAAAAGAGTTAAAAGAATCGTATTACCTGAGGGAAGCGGTGCCGCTGGACCAGTTCGCGCAGACTTACCATGTGGAGATAATGGCGAAGCTGGAGAGGAAGCACGGCGGGAAGTAATAGTTGTTTTAACGCGTAGGGGTGACTCCCGCTTTGCGGGACTTCGCTGTTAGGTCACCCTAGGCGGGACCTTGCGGCAGCAATGTCCGGCTCTCCCCCTTCGGGGGAATCGCAGCAGGCTTGGAAGGTATTATAATAGGACTAAGGCTGTGCCCATTCTCGTATTGTTCGATAGTCGAGAGTCGAAAGTTGATCAGCANNCAGCAGGCTTGGAAGATATTATAGAAGTTCGAATGTTCGAAGAACGCGTTTGGATCCACTTTAGGTTCCAGTCTCTTGTCCCTAAAACTTATGGAAGAAGGTTTTGCATGAACATCATCGAATTCAGGAACATAACAGTACTGCGGAACAAAACCCGCATACTTGACAGCCTTGACCTTACCATCGCTCCCGGCGGAAATACCGCCGTACTCGGGCCAAACGGATCCGGCAAATCCACGCTTATTAAGCTCATGACCCGCGAGATATACCCTTACAATATGGAACCCAATACCTTTGAAGTATTCGGCGAGCGCGTCTGGGATGTCCTGGCTTTACGCGGGAAGCTCGGCATAGTATCGGACTCCATGGCCCAGCTGATAAACCCGGACGTAACCTGTTTTGACGCGGTAGTATCAAGTTTTTACAACGCGACGAATATGTATGACACGACTGCCGATAAAAAAGCGGTTTCAGCCTCAATGGACAGCCTGGAATTCATGGATATAGCGCACTTAAAAGACAGGCTCATTTCCGAAGTATCCACCGGCGAGGCTAGGCGCGTTTATATTGCCCGCGCTTTGGCCCATAACCCGAAGGCCCTGATGCTCGACGAGCCGACCAAT